>JAKAQB010000060.1 GCA_021811865.1 Actinomycetes bacterium
ATCTGTCGATCACCTTGCTCGCCTGCTCGAAGCCGCGCCCCTCGCCGATCCAGGCGAGGGTGATCTCCGCGTTGGCTGCCACCCACAACCACTCGCCCTCGCCCCCGACCCGCCAGCCGGACTCGTCCATCGTAAGCGTCGGCGCCCTGTTCGCCGCTACGACCAGGTCGTGGTGGACCGGGACCAGATCGCTGC
Organism: Actinomycetes bacterium; assembly: GCA_021811865.1. The sequence goes on from JAKAQB010000060.1 coordinate 196, forward strand.
ACGCCGCACGCGCCGAGGACCGACAGATCGCCGCCCTGCTCACCGGCAGACCGAGATGGCCGAGCACCTCTCCGACCCGGCCGAAGCTGAGCCCGAGGCCGTGGTGCAGCCACGCACCGAACGCCTTCGCGTTCGGACCGATCTGGGCTCCCGCCGCGCCGAGCGCGTCGGAGACCTGATCTGGGTGGCGTCCCTGCAGCCTTCGGGCACACCCGGCGCAGTGGCCGATCGCGACGGTGAAGCGGGTGGTGACCACCTTCGGGTCGGGGACCTCCACCTGCCACTGCTCCTCGTCGCGGTCGTGGCAGACCTCGCCCCCACAATCGGGGCAGCGCTCAGGCAGCGGGGCCACCAGGTCCCTATCCGGCGGCCCCGGCGGCACGGCGCGCTGACCGTGGCTGACCTACATCTCCGCGGCCCTCAAGGTGTTCGTCGCCTCCGTTGACAATCGCCTTCTACCGGGACCGTGACTTTGGAGCAGTGCTCGAGCTCCAAAGAACGCTGGGTCTTCGTGGCGGGACCTCGTGGGTCTAGGCTGGGGGTCGTGAGCGTGTCGGGTGGTGAGGAGAGCCAAGAGCTGGTGGTTGCCGACGACGGGAGCATCCCCGCCGAGCAGATCAGCCGCCTCGGCCTGCGCCCTGGTATGCATCTCCGGGTGGTGCTTGAGCCCTTGGCGCCGACGGGAAGTATCGCCGGTCGCTTGACCAGCTGGCCCGATTTGGAGTGGGAGGACTTCGAGCGGGCGAGCATCCTGGCGCAGGCCGACGCCGGCCGTCCTTGAGGGTCGTCGCAGACTCCCACGCCCTCGTTTGGTTCACCCAGGGCTCCTCACAGCTCTCGACAACCGCGGCCGAGGCGTTGCGTGCGGCGGAGGCGAGCGAGGGGGTCGTGGTCTCGGTGACCACGCTGATCGACCTGTGGTACGTGACCCAGACGACCCAGGGGGTGAGCGCGACCGAACTGGCCGACCTGCGCCTGCTGGTGGCCGGCACGCCGGCGGTGAGCTTCCACCCGGTCGACGTCGAGGTCGCCGACGCCTATACGGGCATCAGCCGGGACCTACTGCGCGACCCGTGGGACCGGCTCATCGTGGCCACCGCACTCGCACTGCACCTGCCGCTGGTCACCCGCGACGGACCCATCCGCCACAGCGGCCTGGTCGAGACCATCTGGTAACCGAAGCCACGAGGCCATGGGGCAGCCGTGGCTAGCTAGAAACGTCGCCGGTACCCGGTCCGCCGCGAGGTTGAGACCTCGGTTCTGGTCGCGCATCCGGCCCAGGTGGGTCTCCCACGGCTCACCGGGGACGTAGTCGATGAGGAAACCGAAGCCGTCGTCCTGACGGCGGAGGGGTCGTAGTCGGATCTCACTCGCCATCCCAGCCATGGAGTCCACGGGCCCAGAGCCGGGCCAACCTTTTCGCCCCGGCAGGCGGAAACTGACACCGGTTGGATGCACCGTGAGGCGACGGCTCGACGGTGAGCCGGCTACGGAGGCCGGCGCTGTGTGTGTCACTGCCGCTGCCTGGTCGAGCGAGGATGCCGGCCCGCAGGTGTTGGGTGCATTCCTCCTCGCCGTTGCCGCCTCCCAGCCAGAACGTGCACTCAGAACATCGCGCCATCAGGCACGGTCCAGCGCTCCCGATCGACGGCTATCTGAGGCCGCCTGGGAGGGCTTGACTAGTTAAGTTGGCTCACGGTAACGCCGTGCCCGTTCGGGCACCCGGGTGCGCCGGCTAGACCGCCAGTGGGGGTCGGGTCGGGTGCGGGCGAGAGGACTCGAACCTCCACCCCTCTCGGGACCAGGACCTAAACCTGGCGCGTCTGCCGGTTTCGCCACGCCCGCTCTCCGAGCGAGGTTAGCGGGTGACGGCTGGCCTCCCCGGCCGCGGACGCCTCGGAGGTGGCGCCCAGCCGCCGGTCGGGGCGGCGCCGCCGCCGGCGCAGCCCCGCGACGACGGTGGCGGCGATCTCGCCGGCGACCAGTGCAACCGCCGCGGCGGCGGCGAGCCAGAGCCCGACGACGAGCGTGCGGGGACGGTAGGTCACCACGACGGTGTGGCGCCCCGCCGGAACCAACGCCTGCAGCTGCTGGCCCCGGAGGGGACGCAGGCGCAGCGGTCGCCCGTCGATGCGGGCGTGCCAGCCGGGGTAGGCGCCGATGTGCAGCTCGAGGCGCGACGGGATGGCAGCGTCGACGTGGAGGGTCAGGCGGGCCGGGTCCTTCTCCCCGAAGGCGACTGGCGTGGCCGACGGGTCGTCGAGCGGAGCGGACGCCGGCTGGACGCTCACCACCGACGCACCCGGGACCCGCCAGAGGTACTCGTTGCCGACGCGCTCGACCGCCACAGCGCCCGCCGGCGCCGGGGCGCCCCGGGCCTTGAGGACGTACTCGATGCCGTAGGCACGCCCGACGGCCGCTGTCGTGACGGGGACGCAGAAGTTGCCGCTGTTGGACGGCGCCAGCGGGGTGTGAGTCAGCTTCGAGTAGCTGAGGGGGTAGGACAGCGGGAGCACGGCGTCGTACATCTCGGCCTCGGCGACGCCGTAGGCGGCGTTGGCCTCCGGCAGGATGCCGAGGTCGGCGAAGTGGGTGGCGTTGGGGCAGTTGAACCCGACCCGCTGGTCACCCACGATCTTCTGGAGGCGGGCGATCGCCGGGGTGACGGCGAAGGCGGTGTGGCTGGTCGACCACAGCCGCGGTGTGCCCAGCAGCAGGAACCCCACCTCGCTGGCCACGACGGCCGCCATCCCGACCCGCGACGCAGCGATCGTCACCGCCCGCGGCCGGGCCCTGGGGCCGGCGCGCGAGGCCGCCAGCACGAGGGCGGCGGCGGCGAGCAGCACCCCGGCCTGGATCGCCGGCCAGGCGAAGCTGGCAGCACGTATGCGGGCTGCCACCGCATGAGCCGGCGGGTGGTGCGCGTCGTGGTAGCCGTACGCCGCGAGCACCGCGGCGCCGGCAAGCGCGCCGAGGGCGAGGAGCCTGGCGGTGCCACGCTCCCTTCCGCCGGTGAGCACGGCGTCGAGGCCGACGCCCGCCAGCAGGGCGACCACGAGATCGAAGGGGATCAGCCCCCGGCTCCAGATGATGAGCTTGCCGGCGGGGAGGGCCACCACCAGGCGGGTGATCGGCTCTGCGAACAGGATCCCGCCGAGCACGAAGGCCGACAGCCCGACGCCGAGCACGAGGGGCCGGCGCCCCCGCCGCAGCAGGCCGACGGCGGCCAGCACGAGCGCCGTGATCCCGACGAACGACGCCGTCTCGTAGTAGTTCGACAGCCCGAAGTACTGGCTGGTGCGGATCGGGTAGCCCCAGTACCCCGAGAAGATCAGCCCGCCGAGGACGCGGAGGGGCAAGGCCGCTGAGCCGGTCCGGGCCTGGTGCACCGACCCGTGCAGGGCTTGCGCCCCGGTCAGCAGCAGCGGGGCGCAGAGCGCGGCGCCCGCCAGGAGGGCACCGGCGAGGGCGGCCAGGCGCCTGGTGCCGGCGGCTGCTCCGTCCCGGCGCACGCCGGCGATGAGGGCCACCACCACCGGGAAGGTCACCGCGACGGCCAGGAGGACCACGCTCTCCGGGTGGCCTCCGTACACGGCGAAGGCCACGGCGCCGGCGAGCAGCGGGACGGCCGCCCGGGGGCGACGGCCGCCGGCGAGCAGGAGCCCGGCGCCGAGCACCCAGCCCGTCCAGCAGATCACGCCGGCCATCGGCCATCCCAGCCATCCGCTGAACGACCCACTGAGCTCACCTACCGTGCCGGCGAAGGCGGCGGCGGCCCACCCGAGGCGGAGCACTCGTGCCGCGAAGATGAGGCCGGTTCCAGCGATGACCAGCTTGACGATGACCGTCACGTCGTAAGCGAAGCGGCGAGGCAGGGCGTAGGCGACGAGCATGGGGAGGCTGAGGCCGGCCGACTGGAAGTCTGCGAGGAGGGGGGTGCCCATCGCGTTGTACGGGTTCCACAACGGGAGGTGGCCGCCGTGCACCTCCGTCCAGTCGAGCGCCGCCCACGGCGCGCTCTGTTGCACCTGGTCGCTAGCGATGACGTTGTAGGGAGTGGCGGTCGACCGGCCGATCCCGTAGGCGGCGGCGATGTCGTAGGTGCCGAGGGCGCTGCCGCGCGCCAGTGCGGGCGCCAGCGACCCCAGGCCGGCGAGGATCACCCAGACGACGGCGAGCACCCCCGCCCAGCGCCGAGACGGAGAGGGTTGGCCGCCGCGCGCGGCGGCCAGCTCCTCTCCCGACACGCAGGGCAGTATGGCACCCGCCGGAGGCAGCGAGGGTGGAGGCGAGCCCTTTGGTAGGGTCCCGGCTGGCGTATGCGTCCGAGCTTCCACGTCTTCGTCAGCCGCAGCGGCAACATCTTCATGACGGAGATCGCGGAGGTCATCTCAGCCGCCATCAGCGACCTCGGCTACGAGAGCGTCTTCCCCGCCCCCGGCCTCCCCGAGGCGACCGCCGGCGTCGTCAACCTCGTCGTGGCTCCACACGAGTTCTTCGTCCTGCAGCCGGAACGCACCGCCACCGAGCTGCTGGCGGCTGCGGAGGCCTCGGTGTGCGTCGGGGTCGAGCAACCCGGGACCTACTGGTACGACCTGACCGTGCACTACGCGAGCGTCGGGCGCTGCGTGCTGGACATAAGCACCTACGCCGTCGAGGAGCACCGCCGGCGTGGCCTGGACGCCACCCACCTCCAGCTCGGCTACCACCGGCTCTGGGATCGCTGGGGCGGCGACGTCACCCGCCAGCGGGCCACGGATCTGCTGTTCCTCGGCTCGGTCACAGAGCGCCGGGCGCGCCTGCTCGGCGACGCCGCCCCGCTGCTGTGGGACTGCCGCAGCGACCTGCGCCTCTTTGAGTACCCCCGCCCGATGAGCCGCCCGGTGGGCCGGTTCGTGGCCGGCCCCGCCAAGTGGGACCTGCTCGCCGACAGCCGCATCCTGCTCAACGTGCACCGCAACGACGTCCCCTACTTCGAGTGGGTCCGCTCGCTCGAGGCCGTGTGCAACGGCTGCCTGCTGGTGACGGAGTCCTCCGCCGACTACGGGCCGCTCCTCGCCGGAGAGCACCTGGTGGCCGCGCCGTCCGAGACCCTCGGCGCCCTGGCAGCGAGCCTCGTCCTCGACGAGCCGCTGCGCCGCGAGATCGTCGCCAGCGCCTACGACCACGTCCGCACGGAGCTGGAGCTGGCAGCGCACCTGGCGCCGATCTGCGAGAGCCTCGCCCAAGGTGCCGCCCGCCCGCCGCGGGCCAGGCCGGCCCTCCCACGCCCGCCCCACCCCCACGCCGGCGGGCCACCGCAGCCGCCCTTGCTCGGCGACATCCACGCGACGGAGACGCGCGTGAGAGCCAGGGTCAAGGAGCTCCTCGACAGCGAGACAACCCTCATCCGCTCCCTCGAAGCCCTGGAGGCGGAGCTGCGCCACGGAGACGCCTCTCACTGCGAGATCGAGGCGACACCGGCGTGGGACGGCTTCGACGCGGACCTCACCGTCCTGGTCACCTCCTACGACTACGAGGGCTACCTCCCTGACGCCCTCGACTCGGTGATCGCCTCCGAGGAAGTGCGCGCCGAGCTGATAGTCGTCGACGATCACTCCGGCGACGGGTCCGTGGACCTGCTGCGGCGGTACCTGGAGAAGCACCCGTGGTACCCGATCCAGCTGATCGCGAGGGCGGCCAACGCCGGGGTGGGTGCCGCCCGCAACACCGGGTTCGCGGCGGCGCGCACCGATCGGGTGTTCGTCCTCGACGCCGACAACTACGTCTTCCCGAGCGGCTTGCGCAAGCTCTGCGACGCGCTCGACGCCGACCCCGCCGCCGCGTTCTCCTACGGGATCATCGGTCGCCTCGGCCAGCCGGGGCTGCTGTCGCACATCCCCTGGGACGTGGCGAGGCTCCTGGACAACAACTACATCGACGCCATGGCGCTGATCCGCACCGAGGCGTGGGAGCAGGTGGGCGGCTACGACACGGACGTGTCCAACCTGCGGGGCTGGGAGGACTACGACCTGTGGCTGCGCGTCGCTGCGGCCGGCGGCCACGGCACCTTCGTGCCCCAACCGGTCGCCGCCTACCGGGTGCACGGCGTCTCGCGACAGCAGACCGTGGACCTCGACACCCAATCCCTGCACGAGCACCTACGGGATCGCTACCCGTACCTGCCGTGGGCGGTGTCGCGATGAAGGAGGTCGATGTGACGACCGGGGAGGGGCTCACCGCCGACGAGCGCAGAGCCCTCGAGACGGAGATCGCCAGCCTGCGGGAGCGGCTACGCCAGCGCGAGACAGCGCTCGCCGTCCTCAACCGGCGCCTCGTGAGCCTGGAGCGCTACGACGACGCCGCCGCCGGGGCAGCCCCACCGGACGCCGCCATAGAGGCGGAGGCACGCGCCCGAGCTGCCGAGGAGGAGCTCGAGCGCCTACGCAACACGCGGACGTTCCGCTTCACCGCCGGCGCCCGGCGCATCTACGGCGCGGCCCGCCGCCTGGGCGGCCCATGACCCGGCCCCCGACCCTCGACCTCGGCTGGGTCAACAACCCTCACGTGCTGGCGATCGGGCGGGTCCCGGCCGGCAGCCGGGTGCTCGACCTCGGCGCCGGGGTGGGCACCGTCGACGCCGTGCTGCGCCGCATGGGCTGCACGGTGCGTGCCGTCGAGATCGACCCTGTCGCTGCGGAGATCGCCCGCCGGTCCTGCAACCAGCTCGTCGTCGCCGACTTGGAGCACCTCGACCTGGTGGACACCTTCGGTGAGCAGTCCGCCGACGTGGTGCTGATGCTGGACGTGCTCGAGCACCTGACCGACCCGGCCGCGCTCCTCCGCCGCGTCCACGACGTGCTCGCCCCGACCGGGTGGGTGGTGATCTCCCTGCCACACGTCGCCCACGCGTCGGTGCGCCTGGCGCTGCTCGCCGGCCGGTTCCGCTACACCGAGAGGGGACTGCTCGATCGCGGGCACCTCCGGTTCTTCGACGCCGAGGCCAAGGACGCCCTCCTCGCGTCGGGGGGCATGGTGCAGCTGGCGATGCAGCGCGTCGTCATGGGCCCCGAGGAGACCGAGGTGGAGGTGCCCGACGCCGACCCCGCCCTGGTCGCCGCCCTGTCCGAGGACGCCGACGCCTTGACCTACCAGTTCCTCGTCACGGCCGTGCCTGAGGGCTCCAAGCTGGTCGGCGACCCCCCGGTCCTGCCCGCCGCCACGGCCCAGAACGTCGCGTTGGAGGCCCTGGCCCGGGCCCAGTGGGCGGAGGCGGCCCTCGCCGAGCTCGAGCCCCGCGTCGCCGCCGCCCAACGGCTGCTGCCCCAGCTCGCCACGCTCCGCATGGGGAGCCAGGGGCGACGGGAGAGCCTGCGGATGCTGCTCGCCGCCCTGGAGGAGAACCTCGAGCGGATGCGGGCGGCGCTGCAGGACCTGAGCGTCTAGCCGCCAGCAGCCCGGCGCGCCTGCAGGATGGCAGCCGCCGCTGCAAGGTCCGCCTTGCCGGCGGTGGCCCCCTTGAGCCGACCTAGCAACAGCCCCTGCAGCTTGTCCTCGCCGGCGACGTAGCGGGCCCAGACGCCGGCGTTGCCGGCGATGACCTCGTCGAGGGCCGCTTCTAGGGCGACGCGGCCGAGAGCCTCGAAACCGTGGGCGGCAGCGATCCCTGCTGGGTCGCCGCCACCGGTCAGCATGTCCTTCAGCACGGTCCGGGCCTGGGCGGTGGTCAGCTCGCCGGCCGATTCCATCCGCAACAGCGTGACGAACTGCTCGGGGCCGAGGTTGGCGAGCGAGCCGATCTCCGAGGCGACCTCGTTGGCGAGCCGGCGCACCGCCAGGCCGGCGTCGGCACCGGCCGCGACCGTCGCCGTGACGAACGGCTCGAGACCGAGGCGGACGACGGTGGCGACGGCATCGGACTCCGGCGCCATGCCGGCAGCATCCGCCACGCCCCGGCGGAGCTCGGCAGGCATCGCCGGCAGGGCCGCACGGATACCGTCGACCCAGGCGGGATCCGGCTCCACCGGCACGAGGTCGGGTTCGGGGAAGTAGCGGTAGTCGAAGGCCTCCTCCTTGGACCGCATCGAAGATGTGCGGCCCTCATCCTCGTTCCAGTGGCGGGTCTCCTGGACCACCTCGCCGCCGCCCTCCACCAGCCGCACCTGCCGGGCGGCCTCGTAGTCGATGGCCCGGCCGAGGGAGCGCAGCGAGTTCATGTTCTTGACCTCGCAACGGGTTGCGTAGGCGGTCGACCCGGCGGGGCGGACCGAGACGTTGGCATCGACCCGCAGCGAGCCCTCCTCCATCTTGCCGTCGGATGCGCCGGCGGCCACGAGGATCGCCCGCAGCTCGTCGACGTAGGCCCGCGCCTCGTCGGCGGAGCGCAGGTCCGGACGACTGACGATCTCGACGAGGGGGACGCCGGCGCGGTTGTAGTCGACCAGGCTGTGGTCGGCATCGTGGATGCGGCCGCCGCCGCCCACGTGGGTCGTCTTGCCGGTGTCCTCCTCGAGGTGGGCCCGCTCGATGCCGACCCGCTTGCCGCCCGGCAGCTCCAGCCACCCGTCGGTGTCGATCGGGAGGTCGTACTGGCTGATCTGGTAGTCCTTGGGCATGTCCGGGTAGAAGTAGTTCTTGCGGTGGAAGATCGAGGGCCGCACCTGGCAGTGCAGGGCCAGCCCGATCCGCACCGCGTAGTCGACCGCCCGGGCGTTGAGAACCGGCAGCGAGCCGGGCAGGCCGAGGCAGACGGGGCAGACGTTGGTGTTGGGCTCCTCTCCGAAGCGGTTGGGGCAGGAGCAGAACAACTTGGTCTCGGTCCGCAGCTCCGTGTGGACCTCGAGGCCGATGACGGTCTCCCACCCGCTCACCGCGACGCCTCCAAGGTGGCGGCGACCTGGAACATCACCGTCTCCCCCAGCGCCGGCGCCAGGACCTGCACGCCCAAAGGCAGGCCGCCGGCATCCACCCCGTAGGGGACGCTCACCGCCGGGTGGCCGGCGAGGTTGGACGGCACGGTGCACACGTCGTTCAGGTACATGGTGAGCGGATCGGCGGTCTTGGCGCCGAGGGCAAAGGCGCCGCCGGGAGCAGTAGGGCCCAGCAGGGCGTCGAAACGCTCGTAGGCGGCGTCGAAGTCCTGGAGGATGCGGGTCCTCACCTTCTGGGCCTTGCCGTAGTAGGCGTCGTAGTACCCGGCTGACAGCGCGTACGTGCCGAGCATGATCCGCCGCTTGACCTCGGCCCCGAAGCCCTCCGTCCTCGTACGCACGTACATCTGCGTGATGTCGGCGCCGGGTGCCCGCAGGCCGTAGCGAACGCCGTCGTAGCGGGCGAGGTTGGAAGAGGCCTCGGCCGGGGCGATCAGGTAGTAAGCCGTCAGCCCGTACACCGCCGCCGGGACCGACACCTCGTCAACCTTGGCGCCCGCCGCCGCGAGGGCGTCCACCGCCTCCCTGGTCCGGGCGACGACCTGCGGGTCGATGCCCTCCGCTGTCGTGAGCTCGGTCACGAGCCCGACATGCAGCCCCTCCACCCCCCGCTCGAGGCCGGCTCGGGCGCTCGGCGGCGCCGAGGGAAGGGACGTCGAGTCGGCGGGGTCGTGGCCGGCGATCACGTCGAGCAGCAGGGCGGCATCGGCGACGGTGCCAGCGATGGGACCGATCTGGTCGAGCGAGCTGGCGAAGGCGATCAGGCCGTAGCGGGACACGAGGCCGTAGGTGGGCTTGGCCCCCACCACGCCGCAGAGGGCGGCGGGCTGGCGGATCGACCCACCGGTGTCCGAGCCGAGCGCCAGCGGGGCGAAGCCGGCCGACACCGCCGCAGCGCTGCCGCCGGACGAGCCGCCCGGGACCCGGGTGGGGTCGTGCGGGTTGCGGGTCGGGCCAAAGGCCGAGCTCTCCGTCGACGAGCCCATGGCGAACTCGTCGAGGTTGGTCTTGCCCACCACGACCGCGCCGGCGGCGGCCAGCCGGGACACGACGGTGGCATCGTACGGAGGGCGCCAACCCTCGAGGATCCGGGAGGCGCACGTCGTCGGTACGCCCCTCGTGCAGAGGTTGTCCTTCAGGGCGACGGGCACCCCGGCGAGCGGCCCGGGATCGATGCCAGCGGCGACGGCCTCGTCCACCTGGGCTGCACGCTCCAAGGCGGCGTCGGCCGTCAGGTGCAAGAAGGCGTGGATCCCGCCGTCGCGCCGGGCGATGCGTTCCAGGTGCTCCTCGACGACCTCGACGGCCGACCGCTCACCCGATCGCACGGCGCCGGCGATCTCGACCGCTGTCACGGGGCCTCGCCGAGGATGCGCGGGACCCGGAAGCGGTCGCCCTCCACCGCCGGCGCGGCGGAGAGGGCCTCCTCCCGGGACAGGCACGGTCGCGCGACGTCCTCGCGGAGGACGTTGGCCAGCGGCAGCGGGTGCGCCGTGGGTGGGACACCCCCGAGGTCGAGCGCCTCGATGTCGGCGGCATGGTCGAGGACCGCGGCGAGCTGACCCGTGAAGCGCCCCAGCTCCTCATCGGTCACCGCCAGGCGGGCCAGGCGGGCCACGTGGGCGACGTCGGCGGTCGTGATGCGTTGCGCCATCCCGGCCATCGTAGGCGGGTCCCCTCGTGGACCCGGCCCGATAATGCCATGGCCGGGGCTCGCCGCGGGTACGGTCGCAGCCGTCGAGTGGACCGAGGCGGTGACGGCGTGGCCTTTCCCTTCCTGAGCGACCAGTGGATCGGCGAGGCCCGCCGGATCGCCGCCGGCTACGAGGGCCGCCACCCCGCCCCGCCCGTCGCTGTCCGCATGAACGTCGTCATCACCGACGTGCCGTGGCCGCCGGGCCGGGTGGAGGGCCACATCGACACCGGTGGCGCCAGCGTCGACCTCGAGGTCGGGCGGCTGGAGCAGGCGGACGTCACCGTCACGATGGAGCACGCCACCGCCCGGGCGCTGCTCCTCGGGAGCGACCCCGAGGCCGCCATGCAGGCGTTCCTCACCGGCCGGATCCGCGTCGACGGCGACCTCAGCAAGCTCATGCTCACCTTCACACAGCCGAGCGCGGTGGTCGATCCCGTGGTGAGGGAGGCGTTCGGCCGGCTGCGCGAGATCACCGAGTAGCGCCGCCAGGCGCCGGCTCAGCCGGTGACCAGCTGGACGTACGACCCGAAGCGCACCGCCTGGCCCACGCCGGGCGTGGTGCCGGTGACGTTGGCCGCCGGGTTCCCCGTCACCCCGCTCACCCCCAGGCCGAGCGCCTCCAGCTGGCTCGTGGCCACCGAGACCGACTCCCCCACGACGCTCGTCGGGATGGTGACCAGGTGGGGCCCCTTCGAGACCTCGACGGTGATCGGTGACCCGTACACCACCGGGCGGCCCGGCGGGGGGCTGGTCGTCACGACGAGCCCGGGGTCGACCAGGTCGCTGTAGACGAGCTGCTCCGAAGGTTGCAGGTGCGCGGCCTGCAGCACCGCCGCCGCCGCCGAATAGCTCTCGACCGCCGCAGCCCGCAACAGCGGCACCGTGACGATGGGCTTGCCCTTCGAGACCACCAGCTCGACCGGTGTGCCCGGGAGGGCATCGCCGGTGGCAGGGCGGCTCGAGATGACCCAACCTGCGGGCACGTCGATGCTGGCCTGCCTGGTCACCTGCCCGACCCGCAGGTGGGCGGCGCTGATCACCCGCCGGGCGTCCGCGAGAGCGAGGTGGTCGAGGGGCGGGACGGGCACCGGTGCTGGTCCGCTCGAGAGCGTCACGGCGACGGTGCCGCCCCTCTGCACCTTCCCCGTGAGGGGCACCTGGCTGACGACGGCCCCGCGGCGCACCGCCCCGTCGTAGGAGCTCCCGGCCACGACGAGGCGGAGGTGCCGGGCGCGCAGGGCGGCGGCGGCCTGCCTCGCGGTCTCGCCGCGGAGGGATGGCACGGGGACGGGCGGCGGCGTTCGGGTCAGAGCCCAAGCGGCGCCTCCACCACCGGCAGCCACGAGCAGCACTCCCACAGCGGTGAGGGCGAGAAGACGGCGAGGGTGGGAAGCTGCCCCTGAACCCGACTCGCCCGAGCGGGGTAGCTGCGGTTGCTCGCGTTCCTCCCACTGCTCCCACTGCTCCCAGTCGACGGGAGGAGCCTTGGGGCGGCCGCCGGCGGCAGAGGGGATGGCGGGGCCGGCGAGTGCCGCTGCGGTGGCGGTGGCGGTGGCGGGGGCGGGGGCGGCAGCAGCGACGGCCACGTCGACCGCATCGACATCGACCGCACCGACATCGACCGCATCGACATCGACCGCATCGACATCGACCGCATCGACATCGACCGCATCGACATCGACCGCACCGACATCGACCCCAGTGGCGCCGGGCGGCCGAGGCTCATCGCCGGCGGGGGCACGCTGAGCGGGACTCGTTGCCGGGTCCATCAGCACCGATCCCGGCCCCGCCCGGCGAGTGGCGCGGCCGCCAGCGCCTCCACCGGTACGACCGGCGATGGACGTCGGGTCCGGGTCCACCTCCAGCCTTCCGTCGAGCAGCGGGGGGGCGAGCGGCAGCGGTGCCGGTGCCGGCAGCGCCTCTCCGACCCGGCGCAGGTCGGCGGCGAAGCGGGCCGAATCGGGACGGTCGGCGGGCTGGGGGGCGGCGGCGGCGGCGAGCGCCCTCCCGAGCGCACCGAGGCTGGCGGGCAACTCGAGCTCGCGGCCGATGCGAGCCATCAACGTGCCGAGGGTCGTATCCGTGGCGAACGGGACGACGCCGGTCGTGGCCTCCGCCAGCACGAGGGCGAGCGCGTACACGTCCGCCCGGTCGTCCAGGATCCTTCCCTGCACCTGCTCGGGAGAGGCATAGCGGGCGGTCCCGACGATGGCGCCGGCGGGCTCCGTCCACGTGGCCTCGGCGAGGGCCCGGGCGAGACCGAAGTCGGCGACGCTGACCCTGCCCTCGTCGTCGAAGAGAAGGTTGGCCGGCTTGATGTCGCGGTGAACGAGCCCTCGCCGGTGAGCATGGTCGAGCGCCGATGCAGCCTGCGCGCCGACCTGGGCGGCCTGGGCAGGGGTGAGCAGGCTGCCCTGGTCGAGCAGGCTCCGCAGGCTCCCGCCCTCCAGCAGCTCGGTGACGAGATAGGGGCTCTCGCCTTCCTCGCCCCAGTCGTAGATCCGCAGGATGTGCGGGTGGCGGAGGGCAGCCACGACACGGGCCTCGGCTTGGAACCTCCGAAGGAATGCCTCGTCGCCGGCGAGCCCCGGGTGGAGCACCTTGACGGCCACGCGGCGGCGCAGCACGACATCCTCGGCGACGTAGACATGCGCGCTCGCGCCTGTGCCGAGCGGGCGGGAGAGGCGGTAGCGGTTTCCGAGGACACGCCCCACCGAGTCGGCGATGCGCGGGGACCCGATGGCGAGACGCTACTGACAGGACCCGCCGAAGTGGGGTATGGGGGATCTCCTCATGCGCCGGCGGCGTCACCGGGCAGGTCACCGGCCCCCTCGCCCCGCCGGTCACCGGCCCCCTCGCCCCGCCGGTCACCGGCCCCCTCGCCGGATTGGTCACCCGGGATGCGGCCCGTTTCCAGCAGGCGGCCGAATGCGTCCTCGTCGAGCACGGGGATGCCCAACTCCGACGCCTTGCCCAGCTTGGCTGTGCCGGGATCGGAGCCAGCCACGATGGCGGTCGTCCGCTTCGAGACGCTGCCCGGTGCTTTGCCTCCCCGCGCCTTGATGGCATCCTCCGCGCCCTCCCGTGACCAGCCCTGGAGCGTCCCGGTCACGACGATCGACGCGCCGGCGAGCACCTGCGGCACTCCCGGCTCGCCCGGCCCTTCGAAGTTGAGGCCCGAGGACCGGAGGCGCTCGACGACGGCCCGGTTGCGCTCGAGGGCGAAGAACCCGTGGACGCTGGCGGCGATGACCGGTCCGACGCCTGCCACGGCAGCCATCTCCTCCGCCGATGCCCCGAGGATCCGGTCGAGGTGGCCGAACGAGCGGGCCAGCAGCTGGCTTCCCGTCGAGCCGACATGACGGATCGAGAGCCCGACGAGGAGGTTCGCGAGAGGGCGCGACTTGGAGGCCGCGATCGCCGCCTTCAGGTTGGCGATCGACACCTCGCCCCAGCCCTCGAAGTCGCGGACCCGATCGAGGTCCAAGTCGTAGATGTCGGCGACGTCGTGGAGCAGGCCGGCCTCCACGAACTGGTGCACGGTCCGCTCCCCGAGGTGCTCGATGTCCATGGCGCCTCGGGATGCGAAATGAGCGATGCGCTGGACGCGCTGACCAGGGCAGTCGACGTTCACGCAGAAGGTGTCGCTCTCCCCCTCCAGCCGGACCAGAGCCTCGCCACAGACCGGGCAGCCGCTCGGGAAGGCCCAGGCCGCAAGACCAGGCGAGCGCCGTGCGATCACGGGGCCGAGCACCTCGGGGATCACGTCGCCGGCCCGGCGGACGACGACCGTGTCACCCGGCCGCACGTCCTTGGCGCGCACCTGGTCCTCGTTGTGCAGCGTCGCCATCGACACCCGCGCCCCGCCGACGACGACCGGCTCGAGGATCGCGAACGGCGTGGCCTTGCCCGTCCGGCCGATCGACACCATGATGGACCTGAGCAGGGTGGTCCGCTCCTCGGGCGGGAACTTGTAGGCGATCGCCCACCGTGGCGCCTTGGAGGTGGCACCGAGCTCACGACGCTGGGCCAGGTCATCGACCTTCACCACGGCGCCGTCGATCTCGTAGTCGAGGCTGTGGCGGCATGCTTCCCAATGCTTGCAGTAGGCGTCCACCTCCTCGAGGCTGCCGGCGAGGAGGATGTCGGGGTTGACGGGCATGCCAGCTGCCCGCAGCCAGTCGAGGGTCTGGCTGTGGCGCTGGAATGGCGGCCCGCCCACCATGTCTCCGATCTGGTACGCCCAGAACGACAGCTCCCTCGAGGCGGTCACCGCCGGGTCCTTCTGCCGGAGCGAGCCGGCGGCCGCGTTGCGGGGGTTGATGAACATGCGGGCCCCCGCCTCCGCCTGACGCTCGTTGAGCGCGTTGAACGCCGGTATCGCCATGTAGATCTCGCCGCGGATCTCGACGACCTCGGGCGGGATCCCTTTGAGCTGGGACGGCAGAGCCGTGATGGCGGCGACATTGGCGGTTACGTCCTCGCCGACGACACCGTCCCCCCGGGTCGCGGCCCGGGTGAGGCGACCACCCTCGTACAGCAGGCTCATCGCCAACCCATCGATCTTGAGCTCGCAGGTGTAGTCGACCTGGCCACTGATGTAGCGGTCCATGCGCTTCCCCCACGCCAGCAGCTCCTCGTAGCTCGTCGTCTTGTCCAGCGACATCATCGGGAGACGGTGGCGGACCTCGGCGAACGTCGCCGACACGCCGGCACCGAAGCCGACGCGCTGTGTCGGGGACTCAGGGGTGGCCAGCTCCGGGAATGCCGCCTCGAGGGCCGTCAGCTCGTCGACGAGAGCGTCGAACTCGGCGTCGCTAATCTCCGGCTCGTCCAGGTAGTACCGCTCGGAGTGGTACTGGATGAGGCCGCTCAGCTGCTCGGCCCGCGACCTGGCCTCCTCGGGCGGGTCGGGGCCGGAGGACGACGCCATGGCGCTCGACGCTACTCAAGCAGCTGTGACAGCCAACCCGGTGGCCGTCCCGCCGCCGAGGACCTCGTCACGCCGGTAGAGCACCACGCTCTGGCCGGCGGCGACGCGCCGAGCTGGCCTGTCCCAGACCACGCGGCCCCGCCGGGCGGTAGGTCCGGTGGGCTCCCAGCGGCCGGGCAGGGGGGCGCCGTGCGCGCTGCATTGCACGCCCACGCGCTCCCCCGCCGCCGGCGGCGACACCACCCACCCGGCGTCGTCGACGTGGACGCCGGCAGCAAGCAGCTCGTCAGGACCACCCAGGGTGACGACGGCCCCGGCCACGTCCACGTCCACCGCATACCGGCGCTGTCCCGGGGGCAACAGGCCGCCCGGGTTGCCGAGCCCGCGCCGCTGGCCGACGGTGACGAGCTCCACGGCATCCACCCGCCCGAGCGTCGACCCGGTCCGGTCGACCACGGTGCCGGGATGCAGGGCGATCCGGGTGCCGAGGAACCCCGCCCGCCCGCCCGGGCCACCCAAGAAGCAGACGTCCTGGCTGTCGGGCTTCGCGGCGGTGCGCAGCCCGGCAGCGGCCGCCTGGGCCCGGACCTCGTGCTTGGTCAGCTCGCCGACCGGGAGCAGGAGCCGGGACAGCTCGGCCTGCCCCAGCATGTGCAACACGTAGGACTGGTCCTTGGCCTGATCCGCTCCCCGGGTGAGGCGCCAATGGTCACCTGGCCCCACCGGCGCCACGACGCGGGCGTGGTGGCCGGTCGCGACCGCGTCGAAGCCGAGCCGCTCCGCCCTCTGCACGAAGCGGTCGAACTTGAGGTGGCGGTTGCAGGCGACGCACGGGTTGGGGGTGCGCCCGGCCGCGTGCTCGGCGACGTATGGCTCGACGACCGCCGCCTCGAAGGCGGAGGAGAAGTTGAACACGTGGTGCACCAGGCCGAGGCGGTCCGCGACGGCCCGGGCGTCCTCCACGTCGGCGATGCTGCAGCAGCCCGACGTCGACGGCCCCGCCCAGAGCTTCATGGTGGCACCGACGACGTCGTGGCCCGCCTGGGCCAGGAGCAGGGCGGCGACGGACGAGTCGACCCCGCCCGACATCGCGACGAGGACCCGCATCACGAGGCTCGCAGCTTGGCGACGGCGGCGGGAAGGGCGTCGAGGACGACCTCGACGTCCTCGTCGGTCGTCGTCGGCCCGAGCGTCAGGCGAAGGCTTCCGAGGGCATCCTCCTCCGGGACCCCCATCGCGATGAGCACGTGGCTGGCGTGGAGCGCGCCCGATGCGCAGGCCGACCCTGCGGACGCGCACACGCCGGCGTCGTCGAGCAGGACCAGCAGCGCTTCGCTCTCCACCCCGCTGATGCAGAAGTGGGCGAAGCCGGCGGCCGTTGCCGTACCGGCCGGGACGGTGGTGAAGGCGCCGTCGACCGCGTCGAGGATGCCGGCGACGAGACGATCCCGGCGGGATCGCACCCCGGCGACCTCCGCATGCCGGCGGGCGTCCTGGGCGAGCGCTGCGGCTGCCATGCCCGCCAGCCCGGCGACGTTGTGGGTGCCTCCGCGGCGCTCGCGCTCCTGCCCGCCGCCCTCGACCACCGCAGCAAGCGGGGTGGCGCCCCGTACGAGCAGGGCTCCTACACCCTGCGGACCGCCGAACTTGTGGGCGCTCACGCTCACGAGGTCGGCCGCCGCGGCCGCCTGCACCACGTCGAGCCAGGGCATCGCCTGCACCGCGTCGGTGTGGAGCACAGCGGAGGGCGCCAAGCGGCGGGTGACGCTCGCGACCTCTTCGAGCGGCTGGATGGTGCCGACCTCGTTGTTCACCAGCATCACTGACACCACGCTCACGGTCGGATCGAGGGCGGAGGCGAACGCGTCGAGGTCGACCACCCCGTCACGCCCCACCGGTACCTTCCGGACGGCGACGCCTGCCGACTCGGCAGCGCGCAGCACGGCCGGATGCTCGATCGCCGTGGTGACGACGGGCCCGGGGTCGCGGCCCTCCGTCCGGTGGTGGCGCAGGACGCCGTGCACGGCGAGGAAGTCGGCCTCCGTCCCGCCGCCGGTGAAGACAACCTCTCCCGGTCGGCCGCCCAGGGCAGCGGCGACGGCCTCGCGCGCGCCCTCCACCGCACGGCGGGCCTCCCGGGCGACCTGATGGCTTCCCGACGGGTTGCCGAAGAGCCCGGTCAACCACGGCAGCATGGCCTGCGTGGCCTGCTCGCGCAGGGGCGCCGAGGCGGCGTGGTCGAGATACGCCCGCACCCCACGAGGGTACCGGAGCGGGCCCGAGGGCGATCTGTGCTGGAGCCGGCGGGGCGCCGGGTGGTACCGGTCACTGTCCGTGCGCACCATTGCTACCGGTGGAGCGCTACCGTTCGCGTGTGCCCCTGCAGCCCACCGAGCTACCCGCCCCGGCTCCTCCGGGCCCTTCGGCCCGCCGATGAGCCAGCTGCGACTGGACCCGCTCACCGGCCGCTGGGTCGTCATCGCCCACGAGCGCCTCACCCGTCCCTCGGCGTTCCAGACCCGCCGGTTGCCCGTGGAGGACGACCCCGATCGGCCCTGCCCGTTCTGTCCGGGCAGCGAGGACCTCGACCCGGCGGCGCTCGAGTCGGTCGGCCCTGACGGGGAGTGGCGGGTACGGATCGTGCCCAACCGCTACCCCGCGTTCCGCGGGTCGGACCCGATGGTCGTGACCCATCTCGGTCCGGTGTTCACCGAGGCGCCGGCCAGCGGCATCCACGAGGTGTTCGTGCTGACGCCTGAGCACGAGGCGACGTGGGCCGACCTCTCGGACCACCAGGCGAGCCTGGTGATGCACGCCCTCAGGGACCGGATGGCGGAGCACTCCAACGTGCCGGGCCTGCGCTACAGCCAGGCTGTCGTCAACCGGGGCCGGGAGGCCGGTGCCTCCATCGAGCACCCGCACGGGCAGCTGCTGTCGATGCCGTTCGTGCCCGGCGAGACGGCCAACGAGATGGCAGGCTTCGCCCGCTTCCAAGGCAACTGCCTGCTGTGCGCCGTGGCCGAGGCGGAGGAGGACGTCCGGCACCGCCTCGTGTACGCCGACGAGTCCGTCGTGGTGGTCAGCCCCTTCTGGAGCGGCAGCGCCTACGAGATGCTCGTCATCCCCCGCCACCACACCCCGCACCTGTACCGGGCCACCGGGGACGACCTCGCCGCCGCCGGACGGTCGGTGCGGCTCGCGCTCGGTGCGCTTCGCTCCCGGCTGGGCGACGTGGCGTACAACCTGATGTTCCATTCGGCGCCATACCGGGTGACCGGCGACCACCACTGGCACATCCACGTCGTGCCCCAGGTCACCACGCGGGGCGGCTTCGAGCTCGGCTCCGGCGTCCTCATCAACGTGGTGCCCCCGGAGCTGGCGGCCGACGAGTTGCGCGCCGAGATCGTCGCCGCCCCCGCCTGACGACGACGGGCGTGGGCTGGACCCCATCGGCCCTTGGCCGGCCAGGCCGCCTCGATGGGGTCGATGGAACCTGTGAGTGGATACGACACAGGGTGTGCACTTTTCACTCACAGTTCGTTGCGATTGCGCCTCACGGGGGTGGTGGCATGGAAAGTCCCGACCCTCCGGCGGGTCACGGTCGCTGGTGGGGCCGCAGGCGCCGACGTGGGGGCAGCCCGCAAGGGTGGGGGCGGGCAAAGGGGAGGAACCCCCGCTGCGCCCCCGCTCTGGCCGCCGGCGCCGGCGCAACGCGAGCACCGGGCGTAGCGTTCGACGCTCATGAGCACCGAGGGCCTCGTGGTGGCCGAGGCGGTGTTCCGCCCGGTGCGGCGGGGCAACGCCTTCGAGGAGACCGTAGAGCGGCTGTTGCAGGCCATCACCCTCGGGGTGGTCACCGAGGGGCGGCTGCCCCCTGAGCGGGAGCTCGCCGCCCGCCTGCAGGTGAGCCGGGTCACCGTGCGGGAGGCGATCCGGGCCCTCCAGCAGGCTGGTTGGGTTTCCTCCAGGCCGGGGCGGGGAGGCGGAACGTTCCTCACCACACCGCCGGCGACGGCATGGCCCCCCGGTGCCGGCAACCGTCCGGCTCGCCCGCCGGTCGCCGACACCCTCGCCTTCCGGGCGGTGCTCGAGCCGGGGGCGGCAGAGCTGGCAGCATCCTCCCCGCCCGGGGCCGCCACCGCTGCCCGCATCCGGGTGCTGCTCGAGGACTGCGAGCGTGCCGGCCCGGGCTCCTACCGACGGGCAGACTCACGCCTGCACCTGGCGATCGCCGAAGTGGCAGGAAGCCCGTCGCTGCTGGCCGCCGTGGCGGACGTGCGCAGCCGGATCAACGAGCTGCTCGACGCCATCCCCCTGCTCGGCGCCAACCTGGCACACGCCAACCGCCAGCACCGGGCGGTGGTCGCCGCCGTCCTCGCCGGTGACCCGTCCCGCGCCCGGGCCACCATGGCCGACCACCTCGAGGGGACGGCGGCGCTGCTCCGGGGGTTCCTCGGCGAGGCCGGACCTTGACATCGCCGGCCCGGGGCTCCAAGATGCTGCCAAAGGTCTGGTAGCGATCCAATACGGGGAGGTGGACACGTGGTCGAGGAAGCGAGCCCCTGGGGGCGGCTGCGCTCCCAGGTCGCCGCCGGCGAGATCGACACGGTGGTGATCGCCTTCACCGACATGCAGGGGCGCCTGCAGGGCAAGCGCTGCCACGCCGCCTGGTTCCTCGAAGAGGTGGCCCCCCATGGCACCGAGGGCTGCAACTACCTGCTGGCGGTCGACGTCGAGATGGCCACCGTGGACGGCTACCAGATGGCCAGCTGGGAGCGTGGCTACGGCGACTTCGTGTTGCGACCCGACCCGGCAACGCTCCGGCTCCTGCCCTGGCACCCCGGCTCGGCTCTCGTCCTCGCCGACCTCGAGTGGCTCGACGGCAGCCCGGTGGCGGCGTCGCCCCGCCAGATCCTGCGCCGCCAGCTCGACCGGTTGGCCGAGCGGGGCTGGACGGCGATGGTCGGCACCGAGCTCGAGCTGCTGGTCTTCGACGACAGCTACGAGGACGCCTGGGACCGCGGCTACCGCGGGCTCACCCCCGCCAACCGCTACAACGTCGACTACTCGCTGCTCGGCACCGGCCGCATCGAGCCGCTGCTGCGCCGCATCCGCAACGACATGACCGGGGCAGGGATGGTGGTCGAGTCGGCCAAGGGCGAGTGCAACCTCGGCCAGCACGAGATCGCCTTCCGCTACGCCGACGCCCTCACCACCGCTGACAATCACAGCGTCTACAAGACCGGCGCCAAGGAGATCGCCGCCCAAGAAGGCGTGGCGATCAGCTTCATGGCCAAGTTCGACGAGCGCGAGGGCAACTCCTGCCACGTGCACCTGTCACTGCGGGACGAGTCGGGCCGGCCCGTGTTCGCCGGCGAAAGGGACGGCTTCTCGCCTGCGTTCGAGCAGTTCCTGGCCGGCCAGCTCGACGCCCTGGCCGAGCTCACCCTGCTGCTGGCGCCCAACATCAACTCCTACAAGCGCTTCGCCGCCGGCTCCTTCGCCCCCACCTCGATCGCATGGGGACACGACAACCGCACCTGCGCCCTGCGGGTCGTGGGGCGGGGGTCGTCGTTGCGCTTCGAGCACCGCGTTCCCGGCGGCGACGTCAACCCCTACCTGGCGATCGCCGCCATCGTCGCCGCCGGCCTCGACGGCATCGAGCGGGACCTGCCCCTGCCGCCGCCCACCGCCGGCAACGCCTACGCCGGCGACGCCCCCCGGGTGCCGGCCACGCTGCGGGACGCCGCCGATCTGTTCGGTCGCAGCGACCTGGCCCGCAAGGCGTTCGGCGACGAGGTGGTCGACCACTACCTCAACATGGCCCGGGTCGAGCAGGCCACCTTCGACGCTGCGATCACCGACTGGGAGCGCAAGAGGGGGTTCGAGCGGCTATGACGGTCCTCATCGACCCCTCCAACGCCGAGGTGATCGGCAGCGTCGCCGACGCCGGCGAGGAGGACACGGCGGCCGCGATCGGCCGGGCGGCAGACGCCTGGCCGGCGTGGAGAGCGGTCGCACCAGCGGACCGGGCCCGCCTGCTTCGCCGCTTCGCCGAGACTGTCGACGCCCACACGGAGGAGCTGGCCGGCATCGAGGTTCGCAACGCCGGCCACACCATCGGCAACGCCCGCTGGGAGGCGGGCAACGTCCGCGACGTCCTGCACTACTACTCGGCCGCCCCCGAGCGCCTCGCCGGCCGCCAGATCCCGGTGCCGGGTGGCATCGACGTCACCTTCCACGAGCCGCTCGGGGTGGTGGGGGTGATCGTCCCGTGGAACTTCCCGCTGCCGATCGCCGGCTGGGGCCTGGCCCCCGCCCTCGCCGCCGGCAACACCGTCGTCTTGAAGCCGGCGGTGTTGACCCCGCTGTCGGCTCTCCGCCTGGGCGAGCTCGCCCTCGAAGCCGGCCTTCCCCGAGGGGTGCTCGAGGTCGCGGCGGGCACCGGCTCGGTGGCCGGGTGGCGGCTCGTGACCGATCATCGGGTCGCCAAGGTGTGCTTCACCGGCTCGGTGGCCGTGGGCAAGAAGGTGATGGCCGGCTGCGCCGAGCAGGTCAAGCGGGTGACGCTCGAGCTGGGCGGGAAGTCCGCCAACGTGGTGTTCGACGACGCCGACTTGGAGCGGGCGGCAGCGGCCGCGCCGATGGCGGTGTTCGACAACGCCGGCCAGGACTGCTGCGCCCGGTCACGCCTGTTGGTGCACAAGCCGGTCCTCGAGCGGTTCATGGCCCTGCTGGAGCGGGCGGTCACCTCCGTGGTGGTGGGCGACCCCCGCGACGAGTCCACCCAGATGGGCCCGCTGATCACCGAGGCCCACCGCCGGCAGGTGGAGGGATACA
>JAKAQB010000154.1 GCA_021811865.1 Actinomycetes bacterium
GTCAGATCAACTGTTGAGCGCCAACCGGAATGGGGATGGCCGGGTGTCGCTGCGCCGCTGACGGTGAGGACGGCGTTGGTGGCGGGAGCGGACGGCGAGTAGTTGGGGCGCGAGGCTGGGGGTGTTCTTGGACGCGCAAGGACCCTCCCGCTGATTCTTGCCGGAACGTCGGGAGGGTCCCTGCTGACGATGCCGGAGGCACCGATGCTCATCGTAGGGACCGATCACGCGGCCGTCGAGACGGACCTGCTCGGAGGGCTGCTGGCCTGCCCGGGCTGCGACGGGGTGCTCCGCCCGTGGAGCCATGCCCGAGTCCGGGTGCTGCGCCGCCGGGATGGAGAGGAGGACAGGCTCCGGCCCCGCCGGGGGAGGTGCCGGGGATGCGCGAGAACCCACGTGCTGCTGCCAGACGAGGGCTTCCTCCGCCGTCGCGACGAGGCGGCGGTGATCGGCGAGGCGATCGAGGCCAAGGCGGCCGGGGCGGGGCACCGCTCGATCGCTGTCCGTCTCGGGGTGCCGGCGTGGAGGGTGCGGAGGTGGCTGCGCCGCTTCTCCGAGCGGGCAGGCGCGATTCGGGAGCACTTCTGGCGCTGGGCGTTCGCTCTCGATGTGTCGTTGGCTCCGGCCGGCCCGGGCCAGGGCGCCTTCGTCGACGCGGTGGAGGCGATCGGGGTGGCGGCTCGGGCCGCAGTGTTGGCGCACGGTCCGCGCCCGGCGTGGTGCTGGGCGAGCTTCGCTTCGGGCGGGGTGCTGCTTGCCAACACGAGATGCCCTCTGCCGGCGCTCCGCTGAGCCGGAGAGGCTGTGCTCCTCACCGTTCGGACAGGAGGAGCTGTGGAAGATGGCCATCGAAGAGACGTCGGGTTGTTCCGCTACTCGCTGATACGTGAGGCCGCGGACCCGGGGCTGTCCGCCGCGGAGCGGGGTGCGCTGGTGCGCGAGCTCGCAGCCATGGACCACGCCAGGCCGGGCGGCGAGACGGTCCGGGTGGGGCGCTCCACGCTGGATCGCTGGGTCCGGGCCTATCGGCGGGGCGGCTTCGATGCGTTGGTCCCGGCCCCTCGAAGGGGCGTGCGCCGTGTGCCGGGCGAGGTGCTCGATCTGGCGGTGGCGCTGAAGACCGAGGCACCGGCGCGTAGTGCGGTCCTGGTGGCCCAGATCCTGGCCGAGTCCGGCCGGGGGGGCTGCTCGAAGCGGACGATCCAGCGCCACTTCGCCCGGCTCGGGTTGAACACCCGCCCCGATGGCGCCCCTGCCAAGGTCTACGGGCGCTTCGAGGCGGCCGCCCGCAACGATCTCTGGACCGGCGATGCCATGCACGGCCCGGTCGTCGCCGGCCGCAAGTCCTATCTGCTGGCGTTCATCGACGATCACTCGAGGTTGCTGGCCGGTTACCTGTGGACGGTCGCGGAGGACACGGTCCGTCTGGAGTCGGCGTTGCGTCCTGGCCTCGCCGCCCGGGGCGTGCCGAAGGCGGTGCTGGTCGACAACGGCAGCGCGTTCGTGTCCGCGCCGTTCCTCCGGGCATGCGCGGTGCTCGGCGTTCGCTTGATCCACGCCCGGCCCCGAGCGGCCACCACGAAGGGCAAGATCGAGAGGTTCTTCCGGACCGTGCGGTCGCAGTTCGTCGTCGAGGTCGAGGCCCGTGGTGCTGCCAGCCTGGCCGAGTTGAACAGCCTCTTCAGCGCCTGGGTGGAGGTGGTCTATCACCGCCGGGTGCACTCGGAGACCGGCCAGAGCCCCCTGGAACGCTTCGAGGCCGGCGGCCCCCCGGCGCTGCCGTCGCGCGACCAGCTCCACGAGGCGTTCCTGTGGGCAGAGACGCGCACGGTGACCAAGACCGCGACCGTGTCGCTGCACGGGAACAGCTTCGAGGTCGACGCCGCGCTCGTCGGCCGGCGCGTCGATCTCGTCTTCGACCCGTTCGATCTCACCAGCATCGAGGTCCGCTTCGAGAACCGGTCGATGGGCGCCGCGGTCCCGGTGCGCATCTCCCGCCACACCCACCCGAAGGCCCGCGCGGAAGCTCCCCCGGTGCCGGTGCCGACCGGGATCGACTACCTGAGCCTCGTCGCCGCCCGCCGGGCGGCCGAGACCGGCGCCAGACGCGTCCACTTCGCCGACCTCACCCGCGACGACACCGAGGAGGTCAGCTCGTGAGCGGGATCGACGGCCTGCGAGCCCACTATGGCTTCGGGGCCCGCATGCCCTTCGGCAAGGACCTGGCGCCGGGCATGCTGCACGGCTATCGCTGCCACGCAGAGGCCACGGCCCGCATCGGTTGGTGCGTCGCGGAGTCCGCCATCGGCGTGGTCACCGGCGAGTGCGGATCGGGCAAGACCGTCGCGGCGCGGGCCGCGCTCGCTGCCTTGGACGGGTCACGCCACACCACCATCTACCTCGGCACCCCCGGAGTTGGCCTGCGGGGCATGTACGCGGCGATCACCGCCGCTCTCGGCGCCACCCCCAGGTTCCACTCCGCGTCGCTGATCCCCCAGACCCAGGACCTCTTGGCCGCGGAGTCCGAGGAGCGGGGGAAGAAGGTCACGGTCGTGATCGACGAGGCACACCTGCTCGACGCGGAGACCCTCGAAGGGCTGCGCTGCCTGTCGAACGCCCACATGGACTCGGTCGCTCCCTTCGCGCTCATCCTGTTGGGTCAGCCGGCCCTGCGACGGCGTCTGCGACTCGGGGCTTTCGCCGCGCTCGATCAGCGCGTGGGGCTGCGCTACGCCATGTCGGGCCTCGAGGCGAGCGAAACCGGGGCTTATGTCGCCCATCACCTGGCCCTCGCCGGGCGCGCCGACACCTTGTTCTCCGACGACGCGATCGCGTTGGCCCACCAGGTGAGCCGGGGACTTCCCCGGATGGTGAACAACCTGGCCGTCCAGGCGCTCATCGCCGCGTGGGCCGAGCACAAGGCCATCGTCGACGAGTCCGCCGTGCGGGCGGCGGTCGCGGAGGTGACCGAGTGCTGAGCGCTGCGAGGCAGGACCAGGCCGGCCTGTTCGCCCCCGAGGGCGATCCCCGACCACCGAAGCCAGCGCGGGGGGTCGAGCTCCCCGCCTCCCTGGCGGTGGAGCCACCACCGCCAGGATGGCCCGAGGCTCCCGGGCCCGATGCCTACAGCGGTCTGATGGGCGACATCGTCGCCGCTCTCGCTCCTCACACCGAGGCCGACCCCGTCGCCATCTTGGCCCAGACCCTCGTCGCCGCCGGTGCCACGATCGGCCGCGGCGCCCACTTCGCCGTCGAAGCGACGCTGCATCACCCGAACGAGTACCTGCTGCTCGTCGGCGAGTCCGCGAAGGCGCGCAAAGGGTCCTCGTGGGACCACGTCGCCCGGCTCATGGACGGCGCCGACCCCGGCTTTGTCACCCGGACCTCGACGGGGCTGAGCTCAGGCGAGGGGCTCGTATGGGCACTCCGCGATCCCGACGGCACAGACCCCGGCGCTCCCGATCCCCGCCTGCTCGTCGTCGAGGCCGAGTTCGCGTCGGTGCTCAAGATGACCGCCAGAGACGTCAACACCCTCTCGCCGGTGCTGCGCTCCGCCTGGGACGGGCGACCTCTCGCCCTGCTCACCCGCACCGCCCCCGCCCGGGCCCGAGCGGCCCACCTCGCGGTCATCGGCCACATCACCGCAGCCGAGCTCGCCCACCACGTCGCCGGCCTCGAGACCGCGAACGGGCTGTTGAACCGGTTCTTGCTCATCGCGTGCCGACGGGCTCGACTCCTGCCCGAAGGCGGCCACCCCAACCCCCTTGCCGGCACCGGCCTGCCCGAGCGGCTCGCGATCAACCTCGCCACCGCGAGAAGTGCCGGACGCCTGCGATTCAGCCCCGCCGCACGAAAGACATGGTGGGACATCTACCCGACCCTCTCGGCCGCCTCCCCCGGACCTGGCGGTGCACTCGTCGCCAGAGGCGAAGCCCACAGCGTGCGCCTGGCGCTGCTCTACGCCCTCACCGACGGCGCCCGCACGATCGCGACGACCCACCTGCGCGCCGGGCTCGCCCTGTGGGCCTACGCAGCGCGCTCAGCCACCTGGGCCGGTGAGCGGGCGAGCGCCGGACCCATCGCAGATCGCATCGCCGACGCCCTCACCGCCGCCGGAGCCCGAGGCCTCACCCGGACCCAGATCCGAGACACCCTCGGACGCAACGCCCCCGGCGCCGACATCGACCGCGCGCTCGCCGAGCTCGCCTCCGGCGGCCGAGCCCACCTCCACGTCGACTCCGCCACCGGTGGACGCCCGGCGCGGACCTGGACCGCAGCACCGCCTCTCGCCCCCAGCTGAACGAGGCGGGGCGAGGGCCGGCCCGCAGGCCCGTCCTTCAGGGACCGACGCGCGGCGCTCCGACTCGACGCCGACGCAGCACAGCCCGTCACCAACCCCCCCAGTCGACCCTCGGACCGGGAAGCGCACCTGCCCGGTCCCTCACCGCGCCTTGCGCCTCTCGCCGCAACCCACTTCGGTCGTTCGGTCGTGCGCAACCCCCGTGCTCACCCCGGGCGCCGTCGCCATCTTCAAACAGGCTGGCGCTCAACAGATGGTGGCGACGACCGAGACCGCAGAGCTGGCCGAAGAGCTCATCAACGCAGCGGTCGTCGCCCAGGGCGTCGAGAAGGGGACCCTCACGATCCACGCGGATCGGGGCACGTCGATGGCCTCCAAGGGCGTAGCCGAGCTCCTCTCCGACCTCGGTGTCGGGCGGACGCACTCCCGACCGCACGTGAGCAACGACGAACTCCACGCCGCCCGGCTCGCCAACCGGGAGCTCATGACCCGCCTCAACCTCCCGCGGCCAACGGCATAAGCCGTCGAGACCATGCGCCACAGGTGTTGCGCACGTCCCTAACCCATCCGCACCGGCCCCACCAGCAGAAACGCTACGTCCGCTCTCATCGCGCACACCGCTACCCCAGG
>JAKAQB010000061.1 GCA_021811865.1 Actinomycetes bacterium
CCGTGCGAGAGCTTACGAACAAGCCCCCCACACCCTGGACACGGGGCATACGCTTGGGCGACCTGCCCGAGGTCCGCGTCGACGAGGCTAGTGCCATCGCCGCCATCCTTTCGGGGAAACAGAGCGCGTCGAGCGCGCTGAGGACCGCCCAGGCCCAAGGCGACAAGGTGCTCGCCGAGTTCGCCGCGACGTATGGCGGCTGAAGCACCCGCACCACCAGAACCGCCTGTCACCCTGTCCGAGGGTGCCGTCGCCCCAGGGCGTCGGCACCCTGGCAGGGCCAAGTCGGGCAGCCCTATGCGCGGCAGGGCGAGTGGCGCGATATTCCACGGCACGCTTCTCCCCTACGCGTTAGTCGTACCCCAACTCGTGATCGTCGCCATCTTCTTCCTTTGGCCAACGGTTCGCGCGTTCTACGAGTCGTTCCAGGTGACCAACGCGTTCGGCACGGGCGCGCGATTCAGCGGCTTTGCCAACTTCATCAACGCCTTCAATGTTTCGGATGAGGTGGGCACCATCAAAGTGACCGTCATCTTGGCCTGTGTCACCACGGTACTGGCAATGGGGATCGGTCTGCTTCTCGCCGTGAAGGTGGACCAGCTGGGCCGGCTGCGCCTCTTGTACCGAACGTTGTTCATCTGGACCTACGCTGTCCCGACCGCGATCGCGGGGGCCCTGTGGTTGTTCCTCTTCGAGCCTGGCCTCGGGGCGGGGGCGAGGGTACTGGTCGACTTGGGAATGCAGTGGAACTTCGCCGAGAACGGCCTACAGGCAATGGCGCTCCTGGTGGCGGTTATAGTCTGGCAGCAGGCGGCATACAACTTCTTGTTCTATTCAGCGGCGCTGCAGATGATCCCTCGGGACGTCCTCGAAGCGGCCAGCATAGACGGTGCCGGCAAGCTCGCGCGGTTCTGGAAAGTCGTGTTCCCGCTCCTGTCCCCCATGACGTTCTACCTGCTGGTGATGAACGTGCTCTACGCGTTCTTCTCGAGCTTTGCGCTTATCGACGTAATCACCCAGGGCGGGCCGGGCAATGCCACGACGACGGTTGTGTACCAGGTGTACCGAGACGCCTTCCAAAACGGCAACACGGGCTTGGGGGGCGCAGAGACGATATTCCTGCTGTTGATTGCCGCGGCCCTCACGGCGGTGCAGTTCCGCTACCTCAATAAGAAGGTGTTCTACCGATGAGAGAGGGAAAGCTGAGGCCGGCGCTCCGCCACGGGTTCCTTATTTTCGCGGCCGCTATCTTCGCGCTCCCGTTGTACCTGGCGTTCGTGGCGGCGACGCACCCGGCGAGGGACCTGTTAACAGGCGTTCCACTCGTACCCGGTGGGGAGTTCGGGGCCAACATGTGGCAGGTGCTAACGCGCGGCCTTCCCAGCTCGGCACCGGTGACCACGCTCATGGTCAACTCCGCGGTCATGGCCCTTGGTATATCGATCGGTAAGCTGGTGCTTTCTATCCCTGCAGCCTTTGCAGTAGCGTTCTTCCGTTTCCGGGGCCGAATGCTCGCGTTTTGGCTGATATTCATAACCTTGATGCTCCCGCTCCAGGTGATCTTCTTTCCTACGTACGAGGTAACGGCTCAGTTCGGCCTGTTGAACAGCTACGGGGGGCTGATCCTGCCCTTGGTGGCATCAGCGACGGCGACGTTCCTCTTCCGGCAGTTTTTCATGAGCTTCCCCGTCGAACTGGCTGACGCCGCGCGCATTGACGGAAGCGGCCCGCTGCGGTTCTTGTGGAGCGTAGTTCTGCCGTTGTCGCGAACGAATGTCGCCGCCATCTTCGTGCTGGAGTTCGTGTACGGCTGGAACCAATACTTATGGCCGCTTGTCGTGACAACTAGCCAGCACAACGCTACGGTTGTCATGGGCATCCAGGAGATGATCTCGTCTGCCGAGGCTTTCGCCATCCCTCAGTGGAACTTGGTGATGGCGGTGGCGCTGCTGGCATTGGTGCCTCCGGTGCTGGTGGTTCTCGTCATGCAGCGATGGTTCGTGAAGGGCCTCATGTCGGGCACAAGCTGAAGGCAGCGTGCCGAGCCGGTGCTGCCGGCGGACGGGCCGCGGAGGAGGCCGAGAACGGTCCGACGAGGAGACAACGGGTAGGGGTTCGCGGCCGTCAGCCGATCACCACCTCGCCGGTCATGTAGCCCGGCGCCGCCATCGCCCCGGCCGAGCCGTTCTTGCCCGAGCCGCACGGTGCGTAGCACTGCCAGGTGAAGCTGCCCGACTTGGTCGTGGTGAAGCTCGCCGTCACGACCGCCGGGGTGACGCCCCCCGACTTCGCGTCCTTGGCCGCGGGGATGACCATGTTGAGCCCGATGCCCGGGACCGTGAAGGTGTGGGCGACGTCGGCGTTCGCGACGCTCGAGACCGTCTTGCCGTCGACGGTCTCCGTACCACCCTTGGTGCCCGAGACCTTGTCGTAGAACTCGAGGTTCTTCGGGAGCGGGGCGGACCCGTCGTCGAAGGAGGTGATCGTGAGCACCACCTTGGCGTTCGCCGGAAGCTCGATCTGCCTGCTGTCGACGAACGCGGGCCAGTCCGGGTGGCCGGCGATGCCGCCGGTGACGACCACGAGGCTCTCCGCGATCGTCGGCAGGCTCGCTCGGTGGTGCTCCTTCGCCGGGGTCGTGGCGGCTGCCGCGCCGGCGGTCGTGGCGATCAGGCCGGCGACCGACGCCGCGCTCAAGAGGGCCCTTGCCGACACCGCCTTCTTGCTCGTTCTCGTCCTGCCCATCGTTGCCTCCTGCGAATAGCTCAGTCCTGGAACACCGCCCTGGCTCGCTGCGAGCGTGCAGCGTGCAGCTCAGCGATGTCTTTCACCTCCTTGCCGCTTAGCGCCTCCTTGCTGGCCTGCGGTCGGTGCTGTGAGCCAGGCGCAGGTGCACTCGCACCACGGCCGCGACCAAGATGACCCAGAGGACGATCACGATCCCGACCAGGACGCCGACCACCCACTGCCCGAGGACCCCGTCAGCGCGGCGCGCCTCGCTGAGACGAGCCACGAGCCCATTGCCAGCCCGGGCCCGTGAGTGGACCGATGTTGCGCCCTCGGTCGGGACGACGGTCTGCGCGCGGCCAGCCGTTTCGACGCGCTCTCCAAGTCTCGAGGCGGCGGTTCGTCGTTGCTCGATCGCGCCCTCGCTGCGCGCGCGAGCAGCGACCGGGGCCGTCGCCGGTCTTGTCTGGACGGCCATCGCAGGCGCCGGGATTCCCAACAAGACGGCCGCGAGACCCGCGGCGGCAACCCCTCGGGCGAGCCATCTGGTTCCTGTCCGTCGAAGACGCCGCGGCTCAGCCACGCTCATCACCCCCTACTGGCTCCTCGTAGTCAGCGGCAGTCACCACGATCTCGGCTTCTGCCACCGCCTCTGCTTCTGCGACGGCTTCGGCGCTGTCAGCTGAGAGCTCCTCCATCTCGGCGATCGGCAGGATCGGCACGAGGCGAAACACGACGAGCAGCAGGAGCGGAATGGCCGCCGCCATCGCCACGGTGATCGAGATCGACACCCAGGTGAAGTGGTAACTCCCCCAGTCGAGCCCGAGCGCACCTGTCGGACCGAACGGCGAGCGCACCAGGGGCTCGGTGGCAGGTGGGATGACGATGACGAGGCGTTTCACCCACATGGCGGCAAGGACGAGCGCCGACGCCGTAACGACACCCGTCGCGGTGCGGGTACGCCGGAACATCAGGATGAGGATCGGCACGAGTCCACCGGCGACCACGTAGAACCAGAAGGGCAGCCAATAGCGCCCGAGGACCGTCTGGTAGACCCACGCCGCCTCACCGGTGGTGTTGGAGTAGCCGTCGATCAGGTACTCGGTGAACGTGAGGTACAGGTAGGTGGCCCCCATGGCGATCATCACAAAGCCGAGGCGCACAAGGTGACGGCGTTCGATGAAAGCCTCGAGATGGAAGAGCCGCCGGGCGGCGGCCACCACCACGATCACGAGCGCAACTCCCGAGTACAGCGCGGCCACGACGAAGTACACCGGCATGATCGTCTCCAAGTAGCCCGGGCGTGACGACGAGGCAAAGGCGAAGCTGAGCACCGAGTGCACCGAGACCGCCATAGGGATGACCATGATCGCGACGAGGCCGATCGCACCGGCAAGGAGGCGACGCTGGGAGAGACTGCCGCCATAGCCGCCGGCGAGCAGTCGGTAGCTTCGGTAGAGGAGCCTTCGTCCTGGAGAGGCGGCCAGCCGGGCGAGGCGCTCCGACCCGATCGCCAGGTCGGCCACGAGCGGGAGGTAGAAGAACACCACCGTGGCGACCAGGTAGGTCGAGACGGCGAAGAAGTCCCAAAGTATGGGAGAGGAGAGGTTCCAGTACGGCGGCCAGATGAGCTCCCATATCTTCCACGAGCTCCCCAAGTGTGGGACGATGAAGAGCATCCCGACCGGCAAGGTGACGAGCGCGGTCGCCTCGGCGATGCGGGTGAGCGGCGCTCGCCACTCGGTCTTGGTGAGCCGCAGGATGGCCGAGACGACCGCCCCGCCGTAGCTCACGCCGATGAAGGTGACGAGGTTCGCCTCGTAGATCGCCCAGAACGCCTGGTTGTTGTAGCCGGCCGCGCCGAGGCCGTCGCGAAGCTGCACGATCCAGGCAACGAAGCCCAGGGCCATGAGCGCGCTGAGGACGGCCACCACGGGCCAGAACCACCGCGGGCGCTCGAGCACCGGTCGCATCGCCGCGGCCCGCACGGACTCGATCGCAGGCGGGGGACTGTCGATGCCCATCTCCTTGGCACGAGAGCTCATGAGGCCTCCTCGTCCGTGTCGAGGTCCTGTCCGGAGCCGGGGATGTACCACACCCGAGGGTGGGTCCCATAGGAGTCCTTGAAGCGCACGGCGTTGTTCTCTGTGAGGAGTTGAGAGAGCTTGACCTGCTTGCCGAGGCCGCTGACCGCGACATCGTTGACGAGGTCGCCCATGTAGATCACCCCCATCGGGCAAAAGCTGACGCACTCAGGAAGCCTTCCTGTTGGCAACATCGCTGCACAGAACACGCACTTGCCGACCGTGCCCTCGACCTGGGGCACCGGCCAGGCTGGCTCTTGAGGAACTGGCTGGCGGGGGGCCGGCACCGGGGCACCCCAGTTGAAGTATCGTGCCTGGTAGGGGCAGGCATTCATGCAGATGCGCGTGCCGACGCAGCGTTGCTGGTCGACGAGCACCAGGCCCTCCTCGGTGCGGAAGTTCGCCGAGACCGGGCATACGGGGACACAGGGTGGGTCCTCGCACATCATGCACGGCCGTGGCATGAAGTACTCCTCGCCCGAAGCCGAGCGCATCTTGAAGACCTGGATCCAGGCCTGGTCTTGGTGCAGGTAGTGGTAGCGCTCGCAGGAGGCGGTGCAGAGCTTGCAGCCATTGCAGTACCGAAGGTCGATCACCATCGCCCACTGATGGGCTGGCGGAGCGCTCGCGTGCCTTGCTGCTTTCGGCGCGGCCGGGCGGGTGGAAGGGGTGGCCAGGGCACTGCCAATCGAACCTAGGGTCACCGCCCCGAGGCTTCCTGCTGCAGCGCTCAGGAACCGGCGTCGGGAAAGACCTTTGCCGGTCGTGGGGTCGCCCGCGACCTCTTGGCGGTCTGATGCCCGGCTCAGCCCCTTCTGGTCCTCCTTCTGCTCGTGCTCTTCAAAGCCCATCCGCTTGCGCTCCTACTCCTCGGCCTCTTGCGCCTCTCGGCTTCCAGCGGTTCGGCGGGCGTCGGCACCGATCCCAGTTGTGGTCAGGCAAGGACGTCCACCCGTCCTTCCATCCAGCCCGTCATCGACATCGCCCCTCCCATTGCGTTGGAGCCGGAGCCACAGGGGGCGTAGCACTGCCAGGTAAAGGAGCCGCTGCGCTGTGCGACGAAACGTGCGACCACGGTGACCGTGCCGCCGGTCGGCGAGGCGGGGATGGGGAGGTTGAGCCCGAGGCCGACGATGGTGAAGGTGTGGGCGATCTGTGTGTTCGGCACAGAGCGGACGGTCTTTCCATTCACTGTCTCAGTGCCCGAGACCGTTCCACTCACCTTGTCGAGCATGGTCTGCACGCCAGCAAGCGGTGCCGTGCCGTCGTCGTAGCTTGTGATCCGAAGCACCACGGTCTGAGCTTCGTGCACCGTCCAGAACGCGTTGGTGTAGCGAGGCCAGCCCGGGTGGCCGTCCATCTTGCCGGTCTCGATCGTCATCGACTCGTCGACGGTCTCTCCACCGGCTGCGCGCGGATGGCTGCTCGGCGGCTTGACCGCCAGGCGCAAGCCTGTGGCGATCCCCGTGATCGCAAGAACTGACACCGCCAAACTGGCGAGGATGCCGGCCAGGGCGAGCACCACGAGCCCCGCTCCCTTCAACCGCCAGCTGTCTCGGCCCATCTAGCCCACCACCGTCACATTGCCCTTCATGTAGCCGACGTGGCTCATGACCCAGGGACCGCACGGTACGTCGCAGTACCACTCATAACTGCCGGGCCCTGGGGCGTCGAAGCGGAAGGGCACCTTCGTCTCGGGGCCGATGGCGACGTTGAGGCCAAGGGCTGGTGACGTGAAGCTGTGGGGTTGCATGCTCTCGTTGTCCACAACCACCTCCACCTCGGTACGCGCCTTGACCGAGAACAGGTTCGAGGCCCCGACCTTGCCGTCCGGACCGACGTAGGCCGGCTCGCTTCCCTCGGGGGTCTTCACGTCCTCGATGCTCACGTGGACGACGACCGCTGGTGCACTCGAGCGCCCGCTCGCCGGGGTGGCGGGCCTCGACCACCAGGGGCGTCCGCCTGCGACGGTGGCACGCGGGACCTCTGGGGCCAGTGGTGGTCCCATCGAGGCCACCTTGGCATAGGGGGTGGTCCCGGTGCGCTCCGCGTTGGTGGTTGCGCCACCGCAGGCCGCCAACCCGAGGCCGGCGAGCACCACGACGCCGGCGAGGACGGCGTTGCGCGAGTCGGCCTTCATGTCCGTGCTTCCAATGTGTCCTCCATCCGGCCCGGTACGGCGTTCACTGTGATGGAAGTCAAAGGTTCGAGGTACCGGGTCAGCACAGGTCTCGCCACCCGTAATTTCCTTCCGGCCCTCCGTGAAACTACGGGCGGGCGGGCGGTGCTGCCTCGGTAGGCGGTGGCGGTGGCGCGGTCTATGGTGGGGCTACGTATGCTGGGGATGTCAATGGCTCGCCGATGATCAGCATCGTGGTCGTCGACGACCATGCGGTGGTGCGGGAGGGTACGCGCGAGCTCCTTGAGCGGCACGACGGGATCGAGGTCATAGGCGAGGCAGGGAGCGCAGCCGAGGCAATCGACGCAGCCCGGAGGCGCGTCCCGACCGTCATGGTCGTCGACGTCGAGCTACCGGACATGAGCGGTATCGACGTCGTACGAGCTGTGGCAAAGTCTGGGCTGTCGACGCGGTGCCTGATGCTGTCGGCGCACGACCACACCGTCTACGTCTCCGAAGCCCTTGCAGCAGGTGCGGCAGGATACCTTCTGAAGACGGCTACCAGCGCAGAGCTCGTCGAGGCTGTCCGCTCGGTCGGCGCTGGAAACGTCGTGATCGACGGCGTCCTTTCACGGCACCTTCTCGGAGGGCGCGGCCGCTTCGGAAGCAACGGTGGTGCTCGCGTGTCGCTCTCTGCGCGCGAGCTCGACGTGCTCCAGCTTCTTGTCCGTGGCCGGTCCAACAAGGAAGTCGCGGACGACCTCGATATCGGGATTCGTACGGTTGAGAGCTACGTCTCAGCCATTCTTCAAAAGCTCGGCGTCCGCTCACGTACCGAAGCGAGCCTGTACGCGATCGCGCACCACCTCGTGAGGCTCGACGGACTGAAGTGATCACGGAGCTCAACTCCCAACCGGTACACAGTCGAATACCGGTCCGTGACGTGTTCGCCCGCGTCTTCCATCCGCCGGTACGCGACCCGGCGTTCTGGATCGTCCAGGTCATGGTCCTGATCTGGGCCTTCGTTCACCTTGAGAGCGACCTCCATGGCTTCCTCGTCGGAACGGTCCTGCCGGAGGGCGCGCCCATCGACCTCCTGCTCATACCCATCGGTTACGCGGCGCTTCGCTACGGACTTTCTGGATCAGCCGCGACAGCGCTATGGGCGTTCATGCTCTGGACGCCGGACTTCCTGCTCTCTGACGACCGCGGACATCCCCAGCAGGACCTGGTACAGCTCGCGATCGTCGTCGCGGTTGCGCTCTTCGTGGGCCTCGAGATCGAGCGCGCCCACATCGAGCGAGCACGGGCTGAAGCCGCGGAGAAGGAGCGCCTCCTGAGTGCGTTGCACTACCAAATGCTGTTCGACCAGAACGCTTCGCCGATACTGCTCACCGACCAAGACGGAATCGTCACCGAGGCGAACCCGGCGGCGATCGCCCTCTGGCGTGAGGCTGTGGGCACGAACGCGGTCAACCTCATCGGGATCGCGAACGACGACCTCGGACGGAGCAGTCCTGCTGCCACGGTCGCACTGCGAAACGGCCATGACTACCGCGTGTCCGTCTCGCCGCTCCTCAGCACCGAGGGTCAGGCGCTTCACCAAGTAGTCCTCGACGACGTGACCGAAGAGCACCGAGCGGAGAGCGCGGCTCGCGCATGGGCAGGGGAGGTCCTGCGCGCCCAGGAGGAAGAGCGACGAAGGATTGCGCGCGAGATCCACGACGACCCCTTGCAGCGCCTCATACAACTCGCGCGCCGCATCGAGCCGCTCGACTCACCGGCTCCCGAGCCAGCTTCGCCCGAGGTGACACGCTGCACCGGAGTCCGGGGCGCACGCAACGAGCTGCTCGCGGTGGTGGCACAGCTACGTGGAGTCGTACAT
Source organism: Actinomycetes bacterium (assembly GCA_021811865.1). The sequence continues at coordinate 8,816 of JAKAQB010000061.1, forward strand.
GCGCTCCGCCCAGCGGGCCTTGAGCAACTCGGCCTCGTCGCCGCAGTGCGCGGAATGCTCGCGGACCTCGAGGAACACGGTCCGCTTGCAGCCGAGTTGACGGTGACGGGAAACGTCGAGCGGGGCCCGGCCCAAACGGAAGTCGGAGCTTTTCGCATCGTTCAGGAGGCGGTTCGAAACGTCGTCCACCACGCGCACGCGACGGTGCTGTCCGTCCAACTTCGCTATGGCGACGACTCCGTTGAGATCGTCGTCAGCGACAACGGCCGAGGCTTTCATAAGGATGACTTCGAGCGGGATGGGGGTCGGCAGTTCGGGATTCTCGGCATGAGAGAGCGAGCAAGCCTGCTCGGAGGAACGTTCGCGGTGACCTCTTCGCCGTCGTGCGGAACGACTGTGGTCGCGAACCTCCCTCTCCAGGGTGTCTCCAAGACTGAAGCGTCAGCCGCTCGTGCAGTGTCCGCTGTTTGAGAACCGGTTCATCGAGCTGTTGGGTGCCATCGCCGAGTCCCGGCCTCACGGGGCCCTGTTGCGGCCGCTTCCTCGGCGCGGCGCGGGTCCCGGCGTCGGGGTCCCGACACCCTCCGTTCCGCCTCCACTCCTCAGCGCCGCTGGCGCGATCGCCCCGCAGCCGGGGCGGTCCGCGAGCGACATGCAGGGGCCGCGTCAGGCGTGGTCCATCCTGCTCGGAGAGGGGGTACGCTCCGCGGTCGGCCCGCGAGAACGCGGGGGCAGGGTCGAGCTCACCTGGGCAAGTCCTTCGGCCAGGGTGGCGTTGAGCGCAGCGAGGGCCTCTTCGCTCTCTCCAGCTTCAAGCATCCAGCGGGCAGCCGCGACTTGCTGCACGATCGAGTCGCTCGCCTCGATCACCGCGTCCCGGGAGTCGCGCAACTCCTCAAGACGCCGCGCCTGGAGCCTGTAGGCCGCCTCGCGGCCGGCTACCGACTCGCCCAGGTGACCGACGAGGCCTCCTACCAGCGCCATCGCCAGCAGCGGTCCCACCCACCCCGTCACGTCGACGTCCCCTCTGGCACGGACAGTCTCCATCACCGCGAAGGCAGTGATGCCGAATCCTGCCGCAGCGAGGCCTCCTCGCCGCCCGAAGCGCAGCGCACTGAGCGCGATCGGTACTACATACAGGAGCGCTGCCGTCTGCCCGGCGCCGTCGACGAACCAGCGCAGCACCGTGACCGCGACCAGCAACCCGACGATCACGCCCAGCGCCACGGCACGGGACCTTGGCGCGTAACGGCGCGAGAGGTCCAAGCCGCCCTTCCAGAGCCTGGCCGCCCAGCCCCTTCCCTCTGGCATCGAAACCCCCTCCTGGTCGCTCGTCCACCAGCGGTAACAGACACCAGAGGGTAAGCACGAGGGACCTCGCGCCACCAGGGACTTTCGTCCCCACCATGAGGGGCGCATCGCAACGAGGCGAGGCTGAGCGAAGACCTGTCGGTCCTACACCTTCGCCTTCATCTCCGCCTCCTCTCTCCACCTCCCCCTCACGTCGGAGAACCTGGCCGAGTCGGACGACGCCGACGAACGCCCGGCGCACCCGTCGCCACGCCGCGATGCGCGCGACGGCGTTCGGTGACCTCGACGGAGGGCTCGGCGACGCCGACCTCTGCGCGCTCGGCCCGGACGGCGAGCCCGGCGCCGAACACGCCGACCTCCCGCCGGCGAACGGCGGACCTGGGCTCCGCCGACTGCCTGGCGATCGCCGAGATCGTCCTCGGCGCCGGCGGCGAGTCGCTGGCCAAGGGCGCGGGCATCGGCTTGGCCGAGCCCACCCTCGCGGCTCCTCGAGCGGCCTTGCCCGGCGGTCCGCCCGGGCGCTCGATCGGCGCAGGCTCCTGACCCTCTGGCGACGAAGCTGGCGGCCCGAGGATGGGCGTCGCCGTGGCTCGTCGCCGACCTTCTCGCCAGTCGAGGTCAGCGTCCGCCCCGGGCGCGGTACTCCGAGGCGTCGTAGTGCAGCCTGAGCGAGCGGATCTTGCCGTCGGCGATCCGGAAGAACTCGGCGAAGCGAACGGATCCGCCGGGCAGCTCGGCGCCGTAGAGCACCGCAGCGCCGTCGTCGTCGGTCACGCGCTCGAGGATGTGGATGCCCCGCACGACTCCCGCAAAGCCGGCAACGCCGCGGAGGAAGCCCTCCGCCCCGATCCTCGAACCGGCTATCGGGCCCTCGAAGGCGAGATCGTCAGCCAGGATCGCACGCAGTCGCTCCGGGTCGAACGACGAGGCGCCTCCCTCCAACAGCTCGTAGTAGGCCGTCACGACCTCCGTGACGCCAGGGATGTCGGTGCCGGTGTCCATGTGATTCTCCTCTCGTAGCTCCTGCCAGCTACGACACCACCCGGCCTCCGAACGGAACGGTCCCGCCTGGCTCGCAGCCTGGCAGGATTGGGGCATGAGCGGGTCGCTGCTCGAGAGGGCCCGGTCCGGCGACCCCGAGGCATTCGGGGAGCTGACGGCGCCTTTCGGCCGGGAGCTGCACCTGCACTGCTACCGGATGCTCGGATCGGTCGCCGACGCCGACGACCTCCTGCAAGAGACGATGCTCGCCGCCTGGCAGGGCATCGCAGGCTTCGCCGGCCGGTCGTCGCTACGGACCTGGCTCTACCGCATCGCCACCAACCGCTGCCTCAACGCCATCCGCGCCACCCGACGGCGACCGCCACCAGCGCCACTCCCCCCGTTCGAGCCACCCGAGCCCACCGGGCACAGCGACGTCACCTGGCTCCAGCCATACCCCGACGCCTGGCTCGACCCCACCCCCGGACCCTCGGCCCGCTACCAGACCCGAAACGCCATCCGCCTCGGCTTCATCACCGCCCTCCAGCGCCTCCCGCCCCGCCAGACCGCTGCGGTGGTCCTCTGCGACGTGCTCGACTTCTCCCTCGCCGAGGCCGCCGCCATGATCGACACCAGCCCTACCGCGGTCAAAGGGCTCCTGCAGCGCGCCCGGGCCTCCCTCGAGCACCAACACGCCAGCGGCGACGACCCGGTCCACGAGCCGGGCTCACCAGCCGAAGCCGATCTGGCCCGACGCTTCGCCGACGCCTACAGCACCGACGACATCGACACCCTGGTCGCGCTGCTGAGCGACGAGGCCTGGCTCACCATGCTCCCCGCTCCCCACGAGTACCGCGGCCCGACCGCCATCGCCGCCTTCCTCCATGCGAGCGCCACCGGACGAGCAGGCCGCCGCTTCCAGCTGGTGCCCACCCGAGCCAACACGCAACCGGCGTTCGCCTGCTACCTCGGAGATCTCGAGCACCCAAGGGCACAGCCGGCCGGGATGGTCGTGCTCACCCTCGCCGGCGCCCGCATCGCCGCCATCACCCGATTCCTCGAACCTCCCCGTCGCAGCGACGTCCCGGCAGTGACCGACAACGAGAGCTGCGAGGCACAGGGTCGGCTGCCGGCGGCCATTCCACGTACGCGTGTCATCGGCGCTTCCTGACGGGCCCAGGCGAGGCACCCGTCCGGAGGCCCGGGCTACGGTGTCGACGGCCAGCAGATACTGCCCGTTGGCGGCCACTTGAACGAGACCAGCGACGGCCACGCTCCGTGCGGATTGGCACGGTGGCACGGCAGGAATTCCTGCGAGATGGTGCTCCCTGCCGAGTATGCGCTGGCCTGAGCGCCTCGCCCGGAGGACCTGGCGACGCTCCGAACGGCCCGGTCTGCGTGGCCCGCCCGTCGATGCCGGATGCCGCCGCGTCATCGCCGACCGTGTCGCATTGCCAACTGACTGCCGCCACGGATAAGGGCACGTGTGAAGCTCCGGGAGCGTCACCTGCGCGTGAGGTACGCGTGCGCCACTCCGCCCCGGCAGTCCAGCCGTGCGCACGAGTACCGGGCCATGAACGACTGAGGATCATCGAACAACCGCTCGCCGGAGCCCAAGAGGACCGGCGCGATGGCAAGGTGCAGGTGTCGCCCCCGTCCTGCCCGAGCATCGACCGCATCGAGGCGGTCTGGAAGATCCAATCGTGCAGCTGGAGCCCATTCTCGCCGAGCGGCTGCTCCACCCCCTGATTGGGGCCGGCTGCATAGCCGTCGAGCGAGAGCGTGAAGTTGTGAACGCGAAGTCGCGCCATGGGACGAACGCTACCTGCGGGAGCCCGTCGCAGATCGCCTCTTGCGGCGCTTGCCGGGGCTGGATGGACCGGTGCCATCGGCAGCACCGGGCGACGCGGTCTTGCGTGATGCACAGCCCGCGTGCAGCGCCTCTTGACGGCATCCAACTGCCGCTCGGCCGCGGTGGGAGGCATGCTTGCGCTGATGAGCAACGGCAGCGAGGCCACTCGGTCGATCTCACGAGAGGCTGCATGCGGGGTGGTTGCTGGGCCGCTGTTCGTGGCGACCTTCGCCGCGATCGGAGCAGCTCGCTCCGGTCATGACTGGCGACGCCACGCCCTGAGCTCGCTCGCCTGCGGCCGCGAGGGTTGGCCACAGCGCGCGAACGTCATCGTCACGGGGATCCTCTACTGCGTCGCGGCTCGCGGCTTGGGGCACGCCCCCAGGCGCGTCGTCGGACCGCGGCTGGTTCCCGCGCTGGTCGGCGCGGCTGGTGCCGGATTGATCGGCTCGGGGCTCTTCGTCACCGATCCGGTCGCTGGCTCTCCTCCGCCCGCGGTCGGCGCGGAAGAGGGCTCCGGTGGCGGAGCGTCCGCTCGACGGACAGCGGCATCACCTACTCGGGCGCGCCCCGTCCGGTGCGGGAAGAGGTGCAGAAGCTGCGGGACGAGATCGCCCGCCGGACCCGGCTGACCCGCGAGCAGATCGCACGGGCGGTCGGAGTGGATCGACGGTCGTTGAGCGACTGGGTCAAAGGCGGGGCGACGCCGAGTACGGAGAAGCTGGAGCGACTCCAGATCCTCGCCGACGTCGTCCGGGACATCGACGCCACGGAGCCGGGCCGCTCGACCGAGGTGGTCTTGCGTCGCTCCGGCGGCCAGGACCTTCTCGACCACATCGCGGCCGGCCATCTCCGCCACGCCCGCGACTGGCCGGTGTTCCAGGGGGCGGCGCCGTCGGTGACGATCGTGCACCGTCCGCCGGCGAAGCGACCCCTCCACCAGAAGGCGCTCGATGCGTATCTCCGAGGCGAGCTGCGTCAGCATGGCCGCGCGCCCGTGCTGCGGCCAGAGTCCGACTACGAGCAGGACCTTGCCGAGGCTGACCGGCTGATGCCCGCCGAGCCCGAGCGGAGGAGTCGCCGGGGCTACCGATGATGCGCGCCGAGGACTTCTACGAGTGGCACGAGCAGCCGCGGCAGGGGGACATCCTGCTGACGATCAAGAAATTCCCCCACCGTAGGGGCGGAACGAGCAGGTAATTCCCCCACCGCTCGATCAGCTTCCCCCACCCGGTCCTCCGATCTGCAAGCTCTCCGACGTCCAGTCCGGACGGAGGAGACGAGATGAGGAGGACGTTCACCGTGGTGGACATCGTTGAAGTCATGGCCCACTGGTATGCCGGGCGGTCCCAGCACGAGGTCGCCGCCAGCCTCGGCATCGACCGCAAGACCATCCGCAAGTACATAAGAGCGGCAGAGGAAGCCGGCGTGTCCCCCGGCGGGCCGCCGGTCTCGGAGGAGGAGTGGCGGGCCAAGGTCTGCACCTGGTTCCCGCAGCTGTACAACACCCGCCTTCACCGGCCGAGCTGGCCCGAGATCGCCCGGCACCACGAGGCGGTGGCCCGCGTGGTCGGCGTCGTCCCGGTCTCGGTCATCCACCAGCGCCTGGTCGACGAGGTGGGCCTCGAGGCCTCGGTGGCGAGCCTGCGCCGCTACGTGCGGGCTCACTTTCCCGCCGAGGTGCGCTCCGGGGACGTCGTTCTCTGGCGCCCGGAGGTCGAACCCGGTGCCGAAGCCCAGGTGGACTACGGCTACATGGGCACCTGGCTCGACCCGACCACCGGCACCAACCGCCGGGTGTGGGCCTTTTCCATGGTGCTGTCGTACTCAAGGCACCTGTTCGTCTACCCGACGCTGCGCATGGACGCGACCTCCTGGGTGGCCGCGCACGTCGCCGCCTTCCAGTTCTTCTCGGGCTGCGTGCAACGGGTGGTGATCGACAACCTGCGCAACGGGGTGATCAAGCCCGACATCTACGACCCCAAGTTCAACCGGGCCTATGCCGAGCTCGCGGCCTTCTATCACGTGCTCATAGACCCCGCGAGGGCTTTTCATCCCCGTTTATCCGGCCAATATTGAAGGTGTAGTGGTAGTCGGCTGTGGATCGCTGTGGATATGTGGACGACCGATCTCTCGGGGAATCCACAGCATGATCCTCTTGTGATCCACCGCGACGATCAGCGTTACTTGCATTCCGTGGGTGCCGAGTTGCGCGTGGAGGGGAGCGAGGACCGCTGGCGACTCGCCGGTGACAGATCTGACGCCACCATCGAGGTGTGCAACGAGTATCTGGCCTACCTGGCCGATCGGCGGTATTCGCCTGCGACGATCAGGGCTTACGCGTTCGACCTGTTGCACTTCACCCGCTGGCTGGCCGTTGAGGCGCTCGCCCTGGGCGCCGTCGACACCCCCACACTCCTGCGCTACCTGACGGCCTGTCGGACCCAGCGGCTCTCTGGCCAGCACGACAACGTCGTCTCGATGCGAAGTCGACGGGCGACGGGCTATGCGCCGACTACGGTCAATCGCCGGTTGGCGACCATCTCCGGCCTGTTCAGCTTCCGCCAGATGCGCGATCCACACGCCGCCATGCCGGTGCCGAGAGGTCCAGCTGCCCGCCGCGGCGGCACCGGCCAACGCAGCGGGCTGCTCGGCCATCTCGCCCGGCCAGGGCCGCGCTCGACGCTACGGGTGCGAGAGCCTCGCCGACTGCCACGAGGGCTCGACAGAGCCGAGATCGCCGCTCTGTTCTCGAGCTTCCGCTGCGAGCGAGACCGTGCCATCGCTGGGCTCATGCTCTTCTCCGGCCTCCGCTCGGCGGAGGTGCTCGGGCTGGAGGTGCGAGACGTCGACATCGGGCGGGGCTGGGTGCGCGTGGTCGGGAAGGGCGACAAGGAGCGCAGGGTGCCCCTCGATCCCGATGTCGCCAGCCTCATCCAGTCCTACCTGTTGGCCGAGCGCCCCGACACGACCTCGGAGAAGCTGTTCGTCGTGGCCAAAGGACCCCATCGGGGCCAGCCGCTCACCTCGGCCGGGCTGCGCCGCGTGTTCCGCTATCACCGGGAGCGCTCTGGCGTGGCGGCCGGCCACCCCCATGCGCTTCGGCACTCCTTCGGCACCGCGCTGGCCGAGGTGGGCACCGATCTCCCGGTCATCCAGGCCCTTATGGGCCACGACCACGTCGACTCGGCCGCTGCGTACATCCACCTGGCCCCCACCCACATCCGAGCCGCATATGACGCTGCCCGCGCTCGTCAACGCGCCCAGCAGTCCTGATCCCACCGAGCTCCTCGACGCGTATCTCGCCCACCTGCGGGCGACGAAGCGGCGGGTCTGGAAGAACTCGGTCGGGCCGGCAAGACGCTTTCTCCGGCGCTGGCCCGATCCCGGGGCCTTCGCCGCAGAGCCCCTCGAGGTCCGCCTCGGGGTGCCGAGAGAGATGCAGGGCTTCGTCGCCTTCCTCCTGATCGACGGGCATCTGCGCCCCGGCTACGACTACCTGATCTCCCGCAAGTTCTCCCGCCTCTGGGGCGAGCTCTTCGCGACCGCACTCGGAGAGGACGTCCACCGATTCGCCGCGGCCGCGGAGGAGCTCGGGTTCGGGGTGCGAACACGAGCCGGGGCGGCCTCTCAGGTGATGGGGAGGGTGCTGCTGCAGACCGGCAAGCGACTCGACGAGCTCGCGGATGCCGACCTCTCGGCGTTCGACTCAGCGGTCGCCGAGGCCCAGCGCCAGCGCGGCCGGCCGCTCCGGCACTACACCGGCAGTGCCTACATGACCCGAGCCGTCCTCTACCACCTCGGGATCCTGCACGAGGCTCCAAACCTCCTCGGCTCGCGTCGGCGGACCTGGGAAGAGCGAATGGCAGGCGTGCCCGAGGGCCTCCGGCGCAGCTTCGTCGCCTACCTCGAGTGCATCTCCGCCACCCAAGCTGAGGGGACGGTGACGTCCCGGGCGAGTCGGCTCGGGCACTTCGGGCGCTTCCTCGCGAGCTGCGACCCGGCACTCGAGCGCCTGTCCGACCTCGATCGCCAGCGGCACATCGAGCCCTACCTGAGTTGCGTCGCCAGCGCGAAGAACTCATTCTCGGGCAAGCCCATCTCGATCTCCGAGCGGCGGCTGCGGATCTTCGCGGTGCGCTGCATGCTGGAGGACATTGCCGAGTGGGGGTGGGCCGAAGCACCCCAGCGCCGGCTCGTCTTTGCACGCGACCTTCCCCGCCTGCCCCGCCCCCTTCCTCGCTACCTCCCCCCTGACGCCGACCGACGGCTGGTCGAGGTCCTCCAGGCCCGTCCCAACCGGCTGTTCGCCAACGCCTTGCTGTTGCAGCGGTCATGCGGGCTGCGCATCGGGGAGCTGCTCGATCTCGAGCTCGACTGCGTTCATGAGATCCCCGGTCAGGGGGCGTGGCTCAAGGTGCCGCTCGGGAAGCTGCAGACCGAGCGGATGGTCCCCCTCGACGATGAGACGGTCGAGCTCATCGACCGCATCGTCGCCGTTCGCTCACCGGGCCGCCCGCTGCGCCATCGCCGCAGCGGGCAGATGGTCGAGTTCCTCTTCACCCACCACGGCCAGCGCGTCTCTCCCCAGTGCCTGCGCAAGGAGCTGGCCGAAGCAGCTGCAGAAGCTGGCATCGGCCACGCCCATCCCCACCAGCTCCGCCACACCTTCGCGACCGCCATGGTGAACGCGGGCTGCTCGCTCCAGGCGCTCATGGCGCTCCTCGGCCACGTCTCGGCAGAGATGAGCCTTCGCTACGGACGCCTCTTCGACGAAACGGTGCGAGAGAGCTACGAGCACGCCCTCGCCCAGGCCAAGGCTTCCCTCGGACCCGTGCTGGCCGAGGCGACGCCGATTCACCTCGAGACCGACTGGCGCGCCGCTCCGTTGATCAAGGCCCGCTTGGCCGGCGGCTACTGCCTGCGCACAGCGGCCCAAGGGCCTTGTGCCTACGCCAACATCTGCGAGCATTGCCCGAACTTTCGCTCCGATGTGACCTTCTTGCCGGTGCTCCGCCTCCAACGCGTCGACGCCGAGGCGCTCGCCGCCGACGCTGAGGAGCGCGGCTGGGGGGAGGAGGCGGCTCGCCACCGCCGGCTCATCGCGCGCATCGACGCCCTCATCGCGAAGACCAATGCCGGCTGACGACGTCGTCGCCATGGTGGAGCAGGCGTGCACGGCGCTCGCCGCTGCCGGGCGTCGGGTCACCTTCAACGCGGTCGCCGCGCAGGCCCGGATCAGCCGCACGACCCTCTATCGCCGCGCGGACCTGCGTGCGCTTGTCGAAGAGCACCGGGCGAAGGGATGCGAGGCGACGGCGCTCACCGGCCTCACCGTCCAGATCGATCAGCTCCGCCACAGCCTCGAGGCCGTGGCGGGCAAAGTGCGCCGACACGAGGAACGCCTCCGGCGACTCGAGCGACGCTCTCGCGCGCAGCGATAGCTCCTCGTCACCAGAAAGGTAATCCACAGGCTGACTATCCATTGGCCGGTTAACCAAAGGACAAGCCCCGGATCGAGTCGGTGCAGCGCTACATCCGCTCGAGCTTCTTCACCGGGCGGGACTGGCCGTCGATGGCCGCCATGGTCGCCGCAGCAGCGCGGTGGTCGGCCGAGGTGGCGGGGCGGAGGACTCCCCGGGTCCTCGAGGGGCGGACTCCCCTCGAGGTCTTCGGTGCCGAGGAGGCTGGAGTCCTCCGACCCCTGCCCATGACGCCCTTCGAGCTTGCCAGCTGGTCGAGGCCCAAGGTGGGCCCCGACGCCCATGCCAAGGTCGGCCGGACCCTCTACAGCCTCCCCTACCGGCTCATCGGCCGGCGCCTGGACGCTCGGGCCACGCCGGAGAAGGTCGAGCTTTACGACAACGGTGAGCTCGTGAAGACCCATCCCTACCAGGCCAAGGGGCGCCGGACCGACTGGGCCGACCTGCCCACCGAGCGCATGGGGTTCTTCATGCGCACCCCGGTGTGGTGCCGGGCCCAGGCGCTGCTCGTCGGCCCGGCCACCGACGCCGTCGTCGAAGAGCTGCTCGCGCTCAACGTGCTCTATCGCCTCCGCCAGGCCCAGGGCCTGCTGCGTCTCCGGGACCGCTCCGGCGACGCCCGGTTGGAGGCCGCCTGCCGGCGCGCCCTTGAGGCGGGCGACCCCTCCTACAGGACCGTGAAGGGCATCCTTTCGGTCGGAGCCGAGAACGACGCGACCCAGCAGGTCCTGCCCGGCGTCGAAGCGCCGGCCTGGCTCCGGGGACCGGAGGCCTTCGGCACCGGAGAGCCCCGGTGACCGGCCCCGCGCCGGCCACCCGGCTTGGCCCGGTGCTCCGCTCCTTGCATCTCACCGGGATGCTCGAGACCTTGGAGGCACGCCTTTCCGAGGCCCGGGCGGGCAAGCTCGGGCACGCCGAGTTCCTCCAGGTGCTCTTGGAAGACGAGGTCTCCCGCCGGGACGCAGCAGCGGTGGCGCGGCGCATCCGGGCCGCCCGCTTCCCCTTCGAGGCGACCCTCGAGAGCTTCGACTGGGGCTTCAACTCCGGGCTGCCCGTCGCGGTGATCCGCGACCTCGCCCGACTCGAGTTCATCGACGCCGGGGAGGGGGTCTGTCTCTATGGCCCGGTCGGGGTGGGAAAGAGCCATGTCGCGATCGCGCTCGGGCATCTGGCGGCCCGGCGCGGCTACGACGTGGCCTTCACCACCTGCTCCCGCCTCGTCGCGGAGCTCGCCGGGGGACACGCGGATCGCAGCTTCGAGACCCGCCTGCGACGCCTGGCCAAGGTCGGCGTGCTGATCGTCGACGACTGGGCGATGCGTGAGTTCACCGCGACGGCCGCCGATGACGTCTATGAGCTGGTCTCCGAGCGCATCGGCCGGCCAGGGCGCGCCCTCGTGCTCACCTCGAACCGCTCCCCGGCGGACTGGTATCCGCTCTTCCCGAACGCCGTCGTCGGCGAGTCGGTCCTCGACCGGCTGATCAACGGGAGCCACCAGATCCTCATGGAGGGCAAGAGCTACCGGCCCGAGCGCCGGCCGAGGGCCAAGGGCTGATCCAGTGGAGCAAAGCCTCGCCGGAGGAGAGCCGGCCCGGGCGTCAAGCCGCGTACTCGCACCTGGCCGCCGCGGCCGGGGGCGCTACCGCTGCTCGTGTGGGCTTGACTCCCTCCGGCGACGGCTTCGGCTTCCCGGCTTCGGACCGACGCCGGCAACGGCGGGGACCCCAACAACGACGGCGTCAAACTCGCCCCGAGGATGAACGCCGTCCCCCACCGGGGTCCCCGCCGTCACCGCCACGATGCCGCTCGCCGCGAGCGACACGAGGGGGTGGTCGACTAGAAATGCTCCCGGACCGGGTGGGGGAATTCGGTGATCGACCCCCGGGGGAATTACCTGATCGTCACCAGTACGTGCTGCGCGAACGGGCTGTCGCGCTCGGGTGGCGGCCCGAGCAGGTCGTGGTCATCGACTCCGATCTCGGCCAGTCCGGGGCCGACGCCGACCGGGCGGGCTTTCAGCGCCTCGTCGCCGCCGTCGGCATGGGTGAGGTCGGCGTGGTGCTCGGGCTCGAGGTCTCCCGCCTTGCCCGGAGCTCCTCGGACTGGCACCGCCTGCTCGAGATCTGCGCGCTCGCCAACACGCTGATCCTCGACGAGGACGGGCTGTATGACCCGTCGCACTTCAACGACCGGCTGCTGCTCGGCATGAAGGGCACGATGTCCGAGGCCGAGCTGCACGTCCTCAAGGCTCGCCTCATCGGCGGGCAGCTGGCCAAGGCAGCACGCGGCGAGCTCGAGGTGCCGCTTCCCGTCGGTCTCGTCTATGACGCGACGGGCAAGGTGGTCCTCGACCCCGACCGCGCCGTGCAGGAGGCGGTCCGTCAGCTCTTCGAGACCTTCCGGCGGACCGGATCGGCGACGGCGACCGTGCGGGCCTTTCGCGCACAGAGCCTCCTCTTCCCGCGCCGCGTCCGATCTGGACCGCGCAAGGGGGAGCTCTTCTGGGGGGAGCTGCTGCACTACCGGGCTCTCAACGTGTTGAAGAATCCCCGTTATGCCGGGGTGTTCGCCTATGGCCGGTCCCAGGCCAAAAAGACGCTGCAAGGCGGCGAGTCTCGCCACCGCCTTCCCGTCGACCAGTGGCACACCCTCATCATGGACGCCCATCCCGGCTACATCACCTGGGCCGACTACGAGGAGAACCTCGCCCGGCTGCGGGCGAACTCGGCGGCCTATGGCCAAGACCGCAGGGCCGGACCGCCACGAGAAGGTCCCGCACTCCTGCAAGGACTTGTCGTCTGCGGACGCTGCGGCGGTCGCATGACGATCCGCTACTACTCCCGGCACGGCAAGACCATTCCCCAGTACGCCTGCCAGAGCAAGGGCATCAAGCGGGCGGAGCCACCCTGCCAGCTGATCTTGGGTGGGGAGATCGACCGTGCCGTCGGCGATCTGCTCGTCGAGTCGATGACCCCCTTCGCCCTCGAGGTCGCGCTCTCCGTGCAAGACGAGCTGGCGGCTCGCGCTGAGGAGGCCGACCGGCTGCGCCACCAGCAGGTGGAGCGGGCCCGTTACGAAGCCGAGCTCGCCCAGCGGCGCTATCTGCGCGTCGACCCGGACAACCGCCTCGTGGCGGCCACCTTGGAGGCGGAGTGGAACAACAAGCTGCGGGCCCTCGACGCGGCCCGGGAGGACTGCGAGCGCCAGCGGGAAGCCGACGCCCTCCTCGACGAGGACAAGCGTCGACGCGTGCTCGCGCTCGCCACCGACTTCCCTCGGCTGTGGCGCGATCCCGATACTCCCGCGCGCGAGCGCAAGCGCATGGCCCGGCTGCTGATCGAGGACGTGACCCTGCTCAAGGCCGACGATCTCGTCGTCCATGTCCGCTTCCGCGGGGGCGACACTCGCAGCCTGCACCTGGCGCGTCCGAGGACGGCAGCAGATCTCCGCAAGCTCGACCCCGCCGTCGTCGCCGAGGTCGAGCGACTCCTCGACGACCACACCCACTCCGAGATCGCCGAGGCGCTGAACGCCGCCGGCCATCAGCCGCCGGTCGGCGAGAGCTTCACCATCTGGATGATCTGGAAGATCTGTCGGGCCCACGGCCTCGAGTCCCGGTTCGACCGCCTCCGTCGGCAAGGAATGCTGACCCTGGACGAGATGGCCGAAGCGCTCGGGGTCGATCCCCAGACGGTGAAGGCCCGCGCCACGCGGGGCCAGCTGCCCTCGGTGGCCTACAACGACAAGGGCCAGCGCCTCTACGCACCGCCGCAGCCGAGCACCATGATCCCCTGCGCCCGATGCGGCAAGCCCATGTCCGAGCGCGTCGGGCAGGGACAGCGGCGCAAGTACTGCGGCGTCAGCTGTCGCACCGGCGCATACGCGGCCCGCCGACGCGCGGCAGGATGGGTCCGAGTCCGGACGCGTCCCTGACCGCCAAGGTGGCGTGACACTACGTGTTCCCTATCAACCGACCGGGAGGTGCAGTCAGTTGCGCAAGCCTTCGTC
>JAKAQB010000155.1 GCA_021811865.1 Actinomycetes bacterium
GACCAACCCCTTATCCGTTAACCGGCTGCCGAGGTTCCCGGACTCCACTGCGGCGTGAGGGTCCACCCATTGTCCAACGGCGCCGGTCATGATCGGCCCGCAAAGGAGGTCACGATGACGGTGAAGGTGGAGCGGACCGACGGGGGCTTCGCAATCTCCGGCTCGTGGGAGGGGGCCGAGTGGGCCAACCGCTTCCTCGACCACCTCGCGACAAGGCGCTTCTCGGCGGCGTCGGTCCGCGCCTACGCGTTCGATCTGTTGAATCTGGCGCGGTTCTTGCAAGAGTGCGCGATCGGTCTGGACCGAGCGGTCCCGACTGACTTCTTTGACTGGATCGAATGGCAGAGTGCGCCAGTGCGGCGCACCAACAAAGTGGTGCCACTCCACCGTGCAGGAGGCGCGGCGCCGGCGTCGATCAACCGACGCGTCGCCGCCGCGCGGGCCTTGTTCGAGTACCTCGTCATGGCTGGGCTGCGAGAGGACAATCCGGTTCCCACGGCACGTCGGGGCCAGGGTCTGCGTCCGAAGGCGCGCGGGACTCTCGGTCACCTCGCCCCGAGTCGATCAAGGCGCAGCGGCCGTCTCGTGCGCGAGCAGCGCAGACTCCCCGAGGCGCTCGAAGCGACCGACGTGTCCGCCTTCCTCATCGACCTGTGCACCCACCGCGACCGGGCGATCGTCCTCGCCATGGTGCTCGGCGGGCTTCGCGCAGGTGAGGTGCGCTCACTTCGGCTCTGCGACGTCGACCAGGCCCGCCGACAGGTCCGCGTCGTCGGGAAGGGGGCGCGGGAGCGCCTCGTCCCAATCGACCAGCCGTTCTTCACCGAGCTCGCCGCCTACCTCCGAGTTGAGCGGCCGCCCGGTTTGGCGACGCCGGAGTGCTTCGTCGTGCTCCACGGTCCAACGAGCGGCCAGGCGCTCAGCGAGGCCGGGCTGCGCAGCGTCTTCCGCCATCACCGGCGGACCTCCGGCGCGTCGCGAGTGAGACCGCACCGACTTCGCCACACCTACGGGACCGAGCTCGCCGCCGCCGGCATCGACCTGCTTGTCTTGCGCGAGCTGATGGGCCACGTCTCGCCCGAAACGACAGCTGGCTACGTGCATCTGTCCAGCGAGCATGTCGCGGCCGAGTACGCCGCGGCTCGGGCGGTGATCGGGCGGTGACCGCGGCCGCCCCTCGCTTCGCGACCGAGGACGACCACGCTCTCCTTGATGGCTATGCCCACTTCTGCCATGGGCCGCACGTGACCGACCGTGCGCGTCGCGACCGGCTGCGTCTCGCTCGCGAGTTCCTGGCGCGCTACCCCGACCTCGAGGCTTGGATGAGCCGTCCGACACGCGCCCGGCTCGAGGACCTCTCGCGCATCAAGGCCTGGCCCTTCCTCGCCTGGGCCGGGCTCGCTGGCCGAGTCCAGCTCGACCTCGACCTGCTCTGCGCAAAGAACATCGGCTCGATGAGCGCCACGACCCGCAACCTCGATCCCGAGGGCGTCGACCGGCTCTGGGAGCGTGCTCGGCGCCTCGGCTGGAGTTACTTCTGGGGACGAAGCATCATTGACCAGTTTCTCCCGGCGGTGCTGGCCTTCTCGACGGCGCGGATCGGGGAGCTCTCTGGCGAACTGCTCGATGCGTTCGAGAGGGCGCTCCGTGACGTGGAGAGCGCCTCGGCGACGACCCGCCGGCAGTGGAGCGGTCGGCTCTTTGGGCTTCGCCAGCTCCTCTTCGAGGACGGTCGAATCGACGCCCCGCCGCGGCGCGGCCCGCGGGGCGCCTCGATCGCGGGGCGCCTTGGCGTCGTGCCGGCACCCGAGATCCGCCGCTCGATCGTGCGCTACGTGGAAGCGCGTTCGGCTGTCCTCGCGCCTTCGAGCACTTACGGCCTCGCCGACGACCTGATTCCCTTCGGCTGCTTCCTCGGCGAGACCTTCCCGGAGGTCACGTCGCTGCACCAGCTCGAGCGCTCCCACGTCGAGGCCTTCCTCGTCTGGAACCGCTCCCGGACCTGGCGTGGACGCGTGGCACGCGACCAGCAGGTGTCCGTGAGCGTCGTTCACCGCACCGTGCTGACGCTGCGCAGCTTCCTCGAGGACATCACGCTGTGGGGATGGGCCGATCACCCTCGAACGCGCGTGGTGTTCAGCGCCGACATCCCGCGTCTTCCCCGCCCGCTTCCACGCGCCCTGGCCCCCGACGCCGACGCCGCCCTCATGGCAGCTGTTGCCTCCCGACAGGACCACTTCGCCCGGTGCGCCATCCTGCTGATGCGCCGAGCGGGCCTTCGCATCGGCGAGTGCCTCGACCTCGAGCTCTCCTGCGTCGTCGACTACGGCCCGACTGGCACGTGGCTGCGCGTCCCGCTGGGCAAGCTCGGAACCGAGCGCTCGGTCCCGCTCGACGCCGAGACGGTCGGCGCCCTCGACGCGTGGACGGCCCAGCGGGGCATCCAGCGTGCCCACGTCCATCCGAAGACCTCCAAGGCGGTCGACTACCTCTTTGCCGAACACGGACGCCGCCTCGGCCCCTGGCGAGTTCGTCAGGGCCTGCGCGAGGCGGCCGCTGCGGCTGGGCTCACCGGCCCGGACGGGAGGGCCCTCACCGTCACCCCCCACCAGCTCCGGCACACCTACGCCACCGAACTGGCGAACGCGGGCATGAGCCTCCAGGCGCTCATGTCGCTCCTCGGCCACGTGACACCGGAAATGACGCTCCGCTACGCCACCTTGGCCTCACCCACACTGCGCGCCGCCTACGACCAAGCCATCGGGAAGCTGCGCTCCGCTCTCCCACTCCTCGTCAACAGCCGCGCTACGCCGTCATCGCGTGTCGACTGGCTCGCGAGCGAGTTCCTGAAGACCCGACTCGGCACCGGAATGTGCTCCCGGCACCTTGCCGCCGGCCCGTGTCCCTACGCCAACATGTGTGAAACGTGCGACAACTTCATCCCCGACGCTGATGCCATCGGAACCCTTTGCGAGCAACTCGCCGACGTCGAAGCTCTCCGCACAGACGCGCGATCGCGGGGCTGGGAGGCCGAAGCCGTTCGACATGGCCGCGTCGCGGCCGCGATCGAAGGCCATCTTGCCAGATTCGAAAGTCGACCGCCTCGGACGAATGCGGTTTGACCCGCCGGGCATGGCCGGTTAATCGAGCGCCTCAACGCCGAGATCAAGAGGCGAACCAACGTGGTGGGGATCTTCCCCAACGACGCCGCGGCCCTGCGACTCATCACCGCGGTCGTCGTCGAGCAGCACGACGAGTGGAGCGTCTGCGAGCGCCACTACCTCTCCCAGGAGTCCATGGATCAGTTGAAGAGTGACGCGCTGGCGTCGGTGCCGGTTGCCTTGGCCCAAGCCAGGTGAGAAGATGGCCCGGCATCGAGAAGTACTCCCGGCCATTTACTGTGGTTGACTTCTCCCGCCGTCCGAGTTCGGCCTGACTCGCGAATTTACTGGCTGCGTGCCTTGGTGGTGATCTGTCGACCGAGCTCGGAAGGCTAAGTGAGACCAGCACCGAGCAGTCGTGACCCAATAGGGGCCCGTCCAATGACCCACCACAGTCCTGTCCCACTGCCCGGTGCCAGCCAACAGTTCAAAGGAGAACGGTCATGGAGAGCATGGCACCGGACACACGCGTTCGCAAGGTCGTCATCGGCGTGGACACACATAAGCACGTCCACGTCGCGGTCGCCCTCGACGAGTTGGGTGCTCGTTTGGGGGAGGTGACGGTCACGACGGACCCTGGCGGGTATGACGCCCTCGAAGCGTGGGCTCGGTCGTGGGGACGCGTCGACACCTTCGGAGTCGAGGGCACCAACTCCTATGGTCGGGGCCTGACCAGTCACCTGAGGGCCCGCGGGCACTGCGTGACCGAGGTCTCGCGTCCCGACCGTCGCTCGCGGCGGGCCAACGGCAAGAGCGATCCCCTCGACGCCGAGGCGGCCGCTCGGGCGGTGCTGGCCGGCACGGCGAGGGCACGATCCAAGAGTGCCGAGGGCGAAGTGGAGATGATCCGGGTGATCAAGACTGCTCGCGACAGTGCCCGCAAAGCCCGCGTGGCCGCCGTGACCAGCCTGCAGAGCCTCGTGGTGAGTGCCCCGGCGTCGCTGCGCGAGCAGTTGCGTGACCTGTCGGGCCGCGACCTCGTCGCCCGGTGCGCGAGCTTTCGCATCGGGTCGGTCGACTCGCCCATCGCCTCGACCAAGTTCGCCCTGCGCTGCCTCGCGCGACGGTGCCTCGCGCTGGGTGAGGAGATGGAGGCCCAGGGCGAACTGCTCGACCGACTGACGCGAGAGTGTGCCCCGACCCTTCGCGCGGGCTACTGCATTGGTGCGGACTCGGCAGCCGAGCTTCTCGCGGCCCTGGGCGACCCGCCCGCACGGGTCCCCAGCGAGGCGGCCTTCGCGAAGCTGTGTGGCGCCGCACCCCAGCCCGCGTCGTCGGGCATGACGGTGCGACACCGCCTCTCGCGCGGCGGGAATCGTCAGGCCAACGCCGCGCTCTATCGCATCGTCATCGTGCGCATGCACCACGACCAGCGAACACGCGACTACGTCGCCCGGCGCACCGCTGAGGGCTACTCCAAGATGGAGATCATCCGGTGTCTGAAGAGATACGTCGCCCGTGAGGTCTACCGTCGCGTCCTGGCGGACTGTCAGGAGACCGCCGCGTCACTGGCCGCTTGACGATGTCACTTGACATATAGGGGCATCACCACCGGGGGGACGCCAATGCTAATCGGGGTCCCCGCATGGGGACCCGCGCAGTGTGTGGCCTTCCCCCCAAGAGCCGGACACATTGTTTATGCGGCTTGGAGCTGACGCTGGGCGAATTGTAGTTCCCACTCGATCGGCGACATGTTGTTGATCGAGCTGTGCAGGCGCAGCCCGTTGTAGTG
>JAKAQB010000009.1 GCA_021811865.1 Actinomycetes bacterium
CCCCCCAGGGTCGCCGTCTCACATCAGTCCTCACAGGACAAGCGCCGCTAGCGATCCCCGGGGGTCGGTCCCATGAGTAGTGGTACACCCATCAGCACCCGGCGCCTGGCGACGGACCCGATTGCCGAGGCCCGGCGCCAGTGGGTGGACCACGACATGGCGCCCACCGCGGAGGCCATGGCCGCGGTGACTTCGGTGTTCCGGGCGCAGCAGATATTCCTGGCCCGCATCGACCGGGCGCTGAGACCCTACGGCCTGACCTTCGCCCGCTACGAGGTGCTCATGCTCCTCACCTTCAGCCGCCGGGGGACGCTGCCGCTCAGCATCCTCGGCTCGCGCCTTCAGGTGCACCCGACGAGCGTGACCAACGCCGTCGATCGCCTCGAAGCGCAGGGTCTCATCCGGCGTATCCCGCATCCGACGGACCGGCGGACGACGCTCGCCGAGCTCCTCGACGAGGGGCGGAAGGCGGCGTCTGGCGCCACCGATGCGATCAATGCCGTGTTCGCCGAGCCGGGGCTGGATGATGCCGACGTGCGCACCCTCTTCGACGTGCTGGCCCGGCTGCGGGCCGGCGCAGGCGACTTCTAGGCCTCTTCTCGTGTAGGTCCAAACCGGAAGCAGGCGGGCTCCAGCACGTTGTTTGGGCAGTTGTCTGCGATTATCGCGGTCAACTGCCCAAACAACGCGATGGCCGTGGCCCCATTGCCGGCCCTGCCGATGCCTCTGGATCTTCCGTCCCTCCGGCTCCTCCGGCCCTCCCGGGAGGATCTTTCCGGCTACGCGGGCCCGGCGCTGCAGCTCAGTCCACCAGGGCGGCGATGTTGGCAGGATCCCTGGGCCGGGCGGCGGGCGCCGGCGGCGCCGCACGCACAGCGTCGACCCAGAGGTCGATGGCGGCGGGCACGGCGAACGGCGCCGTCAGGTTGGCGATGAGGCACTCGCCAGGCATGAGCGTCTGGATCTCGGCGCCCTGGGCCGAGATGTCCTGCTTGGACGACGACCGCAGGATGTTGCGGTCCTTCTCGTCGGCCAGGCCGAGGATGAAGAAGGTGTTGAACTGGCTGAGCAGCTCGTCATCGAGCAGCCGGGGCTGCTGGGTGACGGCGCACAACCCGACGCCGAACTTCCGCCCCTCGCGTGCCAACCGCGGGAACACGTTGGACTCCCGGTCCTTGCTCCCCGACAGCACCCGCTGCGCCTCCTCCAAGGCGACGGCGACGACCGGCATCCGCTCGTGGCGCCCGGGGTCCTCGAGGTACGCGCCCTGCCACTCGTCGAGCACCCGCCGGGTGAGGTACGAGGCGACCAGCACCTCCTCGGTGGAGCCCAGGCCGCTCACGTCGACGAGGACGACCTTGCCGGCGAGGAGGTCGTCGAGGATGCGCCGGCCCACGGAGAGCCCCGGATCGGTCGCCACGCACCGCAGCCCGGCGATCCGTCGGGCCCGGCGGTGCACCACCTGCAGCGTAGAAAGGGCGACCCGTGAGGACATCTCGACGTCGCGGAAGCCGGCCAGGTCTTCGATGGCGGCGAAACCGGTGATCCACCCGAGGCCTTCGGTGCCGTAGTGGCGCTCCAGCTCGTAGAGGGCCTCCTCCTGCGGGCGGCTCCACTCGTAGGCGGTGCGCAGGTCGTCGACCGAGAGCTCACCGAGCCCGACCTGCAGGGCGCTGGCGCCGGGCAGCGCCCGGTTGGCGTAGACGCGAAGCGACTCGGTCGACCAGGGGTGGCGTGCCAGCGCGCTGCGGTACTCCCCGTGCGGGTCGACGATCAACAGCCCGTAGCGACCGTTGGCCTGCATCACGCCGGCGGCGAGGACCTGCATGAGGTTGGACTTGCCCATGCCCGTCGTGGCGAAGATCCCGATGTGGGTGGCGAGCGTGGACCCCGGGATGCCCACCGCCAGGTCGACGACCGTCTCCCCGCTGCGGAGCTTCCCGACCGCCAGGTCGCCCATGCGGTCGGCGAGGAAGGCGAAATCCTCCCGCTCCGGCGCCACCACAGCGGAGAACTGCGTCGGCAGGCTCTTGGGCTTGCGGAACGCCGAGCGCGCTGCGCCCGGCCGCTCGGGAGGAGCCAGGTAGCCGAGGCAGCGGCACTCGGCTATGCGGTAGGTGCGCCGCTCCTGCTCGTGGACGGGATGGGCGCCGCTGTCGTCCCGGGCGTCGTCGGTGAGAAGTGTGCCCGCCACCCGCTCCGCCCAGCCCGGCTCACGGTGCTCCGTGCCGTAGGTGACGTCGACGACCCGGAACAGGTACCGGCGGTCGGTGGCCTCGTCCACCGCCACGAGCAGCTCGCCGAGGAACAGGTCCTCGTCGGGTGCGGCGCGGAAGACACCCTCGAGCACGTTCCTGCCGTAGAGGCGACCCCGGATGGTCCGGCCGGGTGAGCGGGGCGGGATGACGTCGGCCACCCGGTCAGCTTGGCAGGTGGCTATGACAAGCGGCGGGAACCGGCGAGGGTCGCTCGCCCTGTGCCGTCTGGTCGCTCGCTCACGCTCGCTCTGTGCCGTCGGGTCGCTCGCTCACGCTCGCTCCATCAGCCGGTGGCGGTCGGTGAAGGCACGGTCGCGCACCTCGGCAGGCACGCCGGCGCCGGCCAGGGCGGCGTCCACGTACAGCCACGCTTCGTCGCGCACCCACCGGGGGCAGGCCGCCAGCCGATCGGCGACGCTCAGCGGATACGGGTAGCCGGGGAAGGCGGCGTCGTCACAGAGCGCCGACAGGGCGCCGAGCGCCCCCGCCGGGTCGGCGTCGCCCGCCAGGTCGACGCGGAAGGCGAAGCGGGCGTCGGCGTCGAGGCGCGCCACGTAGACGGCGAGGCCGGGGCCGACGTCGGGGCGCGTGGTGGCGACCTTCACCCACCACAGGCTGCGCTCGCCGAGGCTGGCCTCCGCCTGGAGCTCGAGCGCTCCCACGAGTGGCGCCCCGCCCCGCGCCAGGGAGGAGTGCTTGGTGACCCCGGCGAGCAGCACGCCTCGGGACGCCGCCCGGACGACAAGCGCCGACACCCACGCCGAAGGTATCCGCCAATCAGGCTGCAGGTCCCCGTCCACCAGCACCAGGCCACCCGGGTCGCAGCCGTCTACGGCCGCCGCCGTCGCCTGCCACTCGCCCCAGTCCCGGAGCAGGTTGACGTCGACGGCAGCGTCGGGCGCGGTGGGGGCCCCGGCGGCCGCCAGCGCGGCGCGCCCCTCGCCCAGCCCCAGCAGGTGGGCGGCGAGCACGCCCTCGTCCTCGAGCACGCAGGACCCGTCGCGCCAGCGGACCGTGGCTGCCCGGGTCACGTACAGCTGGAGGCATCGCGCGTCAGCGACGAGGGCCTGACCGCCGTCGACCGCCCACACGTCGACAGGCGGAGCCGCCCGGTGCAGCGGCCGGAGCTCCAGCGTCGGCTCGAACACGAGGTCGCTGCCCGTCGGGTCGAGCAGCCCATTGCCGCCGGCGGTCAGCAGCTCCGCGAGACGCCGGGCGGCCCCGTCCAGGTCGGCCATCCCGGCAGCCTCGCACACGGCCGTGACGGCCCCTGTGGATTGGGGGACAATGGGACCATGCCCCGGTCGATCTGGAGCGGTTCTGTGAGCTTCGGCCTCGTCAACGTGCCGGTGAAGCTCGTGACGGCGACGTCGCCGAAGGACATTCGCTTCAACCAGCTCCACGCCAACGACATGGGTCGCATCCAGCAGAAGCGGGTGTGCTCCCTCGACGGGGAGGAGGTCGACTACTCGGAGATAGCCAAGGGCTACGACCTGGGCGGCGGCAACTACGTCATGGTCGAGCCCGAGGAGCTGGCCGCCCTCGACCCGGGAGGGACGCGCTCGATCGACATCGAGGAGTTCGTCGACCTCGGCGACATCGACCCGCTGTACTTCGAGCGCAGCTACTACCTCGTGCCCGACGAGCGCGCCGCCAAGCCGTACGCCCTGCTCGTAGAAGCCATGCAGCGGACGGGGAAAGTGGCGCTGGGCCGGTTCGTGCTGCGCACCAAGCAGTACTGGGTGACGTTGCGGGCTCGCGAAGGGGTGCTCGTGCTGGCCACGATGCTCTACGACGACGAGATCGTGAAGGTGGCCGACCTCGACGTGGCGACGACGGAGCGGACAGCGCCGAGCGACCGCGAGCTGTCGATGGCGGCGCAGCTCGTCGAGTCGCTGTCCAACGAGTTCGAACCGGCTCACTACCGCGACGAGCACCGGGACAAGGTCCTCGCCCTCCTCGAGGCCAAGGCCGAAGGTCAGGTGCTCGTCGCGCCCGCGGAGCCGGCCCCCCCTGCTCAGGTCGTCGACCTCATGGCGGCCCTGGAGGCCAGCCTCGCAGCCGCCAAGGAGCGCGCCGGTGGTGCGGAGGCCCCGAGGGGCAGGCGGAAGGCCAGCGCGTGAGCCCTGCCGTCGAGGTGGGCGGCCGGACCCTGCAGCTGTCCAACCTCGACAAGGTGCTCTGGCCTGCGACGGGGTTCACCAAGGGCCAGATGATCGGCTACTACGCCCGTGTCGCACCGGCCATGCTCCCGCACCTCGCCGGCCGACCCATCACGCTGCGGCGGTGGCCCAACGGCGTGGATGCGCCGTCGTTCTTCGAGAAGAACTGCCCGTCGCACCGACCGGCGTGGATGCGGACGGCGGCGCAGGGCAACGTGGCGTACTGCCTGCTGGAGGAGCCCGCCGACGTCGTCTGGACGGCCAACCTGGCAGCGATCGAGCTGCACCCGACACTGGCGTCGGCGCCGGACCTGGACCGGCCCAAGGCCATCGTGTTCGACCTCGACCCGGCTGCGCCGGCGGACGTCGTCACCTGCGCCCGGGTGGCGCTGCTCATCAGGGCGGTCCTCGACCGGCTGGACCTGGCCGGCTGGGTGAAGACCTCGGGGAGCAAGGGGCTCCAGCTGTACGTTCCGCTCAACGGTCCCGTGGGCTACGAGGAGACGCGCTCGTTCGCGCTGGGGCTCGCCCGCCTGCTCGAGAAGGCGCACCCGGACCTGGTCGTGACCACCCAGGACCGCAGCGTCCGGCCCGGCAAGGTCCTCATCGACTGGAGCCAGAACCACCAGACCAAGACGACGGTCAGCGTGTACTCGCTTCGGGCGAGACCCGAGCCGGGCGTGTCCACCCCCGTGACCTGGGACGAGGTCGACGACGCTCTGCGGGACGGGGACAGCGGACGGCTGCGGTTTTCTCCCGAAGCCGTCCTCGAGCGGGTGAAGGCGAAAGGTGACCTGATGGCGCCCGTGCTCGAGGTGCGACAGGAGGTGCCCCGGCTCGGTTGAGGTCGGCCCGCTGATGCGGGCGGCGGGCGAGTCGAACTAGAACTCGACTGCCGTCAGTTCGGGGTACCAGGCCCGTGCACGGTCCACCGCCGCCCGCCAACGGTCGCGGTCGGCGCTGCTCCCGGGTTCGACCACTTCTTGCGGGGACCAGCTGCGCGCCACGTCGTCCTCGCCGGCCCAGATTCCGACGGCCAGGCCGGCGAGGTAGCCGGCGCCGAGCGCGGTTGCCTCCCGCTCCCGGGACACTTCTACCGGGCGCCCGCAGGCGTCGGCGAGGGCCTGCACGAAAACGCGGTTGGCGCTCATCCCGCCGTCGATCCGGAGCGTCGCCGGCGCGATGGCGGCGTCCGCCTCCACCGCCTCGAGGAGGTCGGCGCCCGAATGGGCGATGCCCTCCAGCACGGCGCGCACCAGCTGTGGGCGGCCCACGCCGCGGCTGATCCCGAGGAAGGCGCCCCGCGCCCCGAAGTCCCATACCGGCGTCCCCAGCCCGAGCAGGGCGGGCACCATCAGCGCCCCCCCGGCGTCGGCACAGGCGGCTGCCGCGGCCTCCGATTCGGCGGCGGACGCCAGGAGGCCGAGATCCTCGACGAGCCAGTCGACCGCCGACCCGGCAGCGAGCATGATGGCCTCGACGCCCCAGGTCACCACCTCGTCGCGCGACCAGGCAACGATCGGAAAGCAGCCGCGCGGCCCTCGTGTCGCGAAGCCGGGGCGCTCGGCCACGCAGGCGTCGAGCATGGCCCCGGTACCGAAGGTGGCCTTCGCCAGCCCGGGGCGGGTGCATCCCTGACCGATGAGGGAGGCCTGCTGGTCGCCGGCCATCCCGCAGATGGGCGGGGAGCCGGCCAGGGCCGAAGCGGTTCCGATGTGGCCACAGGAGTCCACGACGCGAGGCAGGAGGTCCACCGGGATACCCAGGCGGTCGAGGAGCGGGCCGCGCCACCCGGTGGCCTGGTCGCCGAGCAGCCCGGTCACAGCGGCGTTGCTGCGGTCGGTCACGTGCAGCGCGCCCCGGGAGAGGTGCCACGCCACCCAGCTGTCCACGGTGCCGAGCCGCGTGTGCTCACTGCGGTGGGGGTCGTGGTCGTCCAGGAGCCTTGCGTACTTGGTGGCGGACTCGTTGGGGGAGAGCCGGAGCCCCTCGCCCTGCAGCTCCAGGCACGTGCCGGCCGTCCGGAGGTCCTGCCATCCGAGCCCCGGGCCGAGCGCACGCCCGCTGCGGGCGTCCCACGCGATGGCCGAGGCCCGCTGGTTGGCGATGCCGACCGCCTGCACGGGCCCTCCCGCGGCGAGCGAGCCAGCGGCTACATCCAGGGCGGCCGCGGCCAGTCCGTCGGCGTCGAGCTCCACGAGGCCGGGGAAGGGAACCTCAGGCGGGGTGGGGCGCCGGCGGGTGTGCTCGACCGTGCCGTCGGGCCGCACGATGGCGGCGCGGACGCTGCTGGTGCCGACGTCTATGACGAGGACGCTGATGGGGACCTCCCGGCCGTGGTGCGCTGGCGGATCCTAGGCCCGAGGCCAGGGCGCCACGCCCAACGGCGACGGCAGTCCGAGCTTCCCCGGGTTGAGGATCCCTGCGGGGTCGAGGGCGGCCTTCACGGCCGCGAGCACCGACAGGCCACCGTCGAGGGAGGCAGCCATGAACCGGCCGCGGTTGATCCCGATCCCGTGGTGATGGGAAAGGGCCCCGCCCCGCGCGGTCGTCGCGTCCATCACCGCGTCCCATGCTGCCCGGTAGTACGCCTCGGCGGCGGCGATGGCTTCCGGCCCGCCCGACGGACCCGCTGCCGCCGCCTGGGGGCGGCCTGCAAAAGTGAAGTACAGGCATGCGCCGTCCGGGTAGGCGTGGGACTGGTGGGCGGAGACGGCGAGAGTCCCCTGCAGGGCGCCGACGGCGGCAACGGCGGCCCCGTAGATCCCTGGGAGCGCCGACCAGGCGGCGGCGATCTCGACGGTGTCGGCGATGATGCCGGCGTCAGCCAGCCCCTCCAGGGAGGGAACCTCGTTGCGCCGGGCGAGCCAGTCGTCGGCAAGGGAGTCGTCGAGGCGGTCAGCGCCACCCCGCAGGCATTCCTCGGCGGTCACAGACACCGTGGCGTCGACGAGCGCGGGGTCGCCCTCGTCGACCACGATCATCGCGCAGCGATCGAGCCCGTCGAAGTGGCGGGCAGACTCCGTCGGGTCGTAGAGGCGGAGCACGGCCGGCGTGGCTGCCCTTCGGAGGATGCGCCGGCAGCCATCGAGGCCCGCAGTGAAGCTGGGCCAGGCCCACGCCGCCCGCCGTTCGTGCTCGGGGGCGGGATGCGCCCGCAACCGGATCTCCGTGATCACGCCGAGCGTTCCTTCCGAGCCGCAGAACAGCTGGGTGAGATCGGGGCCCGTCGCCGACCTCGGTGCGCGTCCCCCCGTACGGATCACCCTCCCGCCGGCCAGCACGACCTCGAGGCCGGCGACCATGTCCTCGACCTTGCCGTAGCGCGTCGAGTACTGGCCGGCGCCGCGGCACGCGACCCAGCCCCCGACCGTTGACATCGCCATCGACTGTGGCCAGTGCCCGACGCTCAAGTGATGGTCCCGGCGTAGCGCCGCCTCGAGATCGTCCCCCCAGGTGCCGGGCGCCACGTCCACGAGCAGGTCTCGGCTGGCGACGGCCGTGATGCCCGTGATTGCCGTGAGGTCGACCACGACGCCGCCGAAGACGGGAACAGCACCACCGCAGACGCCGCTGCGGCCGGCCGCCGGCGTGACCGGTACCTGAGCGCTCTCGCAGAGCGACAGGATGGCGGCTACCTCCTCTCTGGTCCGGGGCCGTGTCACCGCTGCAGGTAGAGCTGGGACCATCCCGGCCAGTGCCCACCAGACGGAGAGCGGCCACCAGTCCCGCCCGGTGGCAGCGAGGGCTGCTGGCTCCACCGACACATCGGCACAAGCATCCCGCAGCCGGTCGACAACCCCGTCGGGCACCTCGACGCCCGGACCGAACACCGCGCCTACCGGTCCGCCGCGCAGCCGCGACGGTGGGGAGGGACGAGGCTGCCGGACCGGGCGGTTCACGTCGCCTTGCTTACCAGGTGCGGCTCCGGGCCCACCTCGAGGCTCCGCTGCACGGCGTCGACCTCCTCCGCCACGCGCCGCTCGTCCCACCCGAGCTCGGTGGCGAGGAGCCGGGCGACGTCGGGCGCGGCGGCGACCGTCGCCGCCCGGTCCAGCAGGGCAGCGCGCGTCCGGCGGGCGAGCACGTCCTCGAGGGTCACAGCCATCTCCCGGCGGACCGCCCACACCGCTTCGGCCCTCAGGTAAGGCAGGCCCGGCACCAGCGGCTGGGCGAGGGACGGGTCGACGGTGCACATCCCGACGACCGCTCTCGCCTCGGCGCCGTACCGGCCGACGAGGTGATGGTGGGTGTCTCGGTGCTCGAGGAGCGGGCCGCCATTCGGCACCCGCTCCGATCCGAGCGCGCCGACGAGCGGCAAGCGTTTCGTGCGGCACCGGTGTGCCTGGCGGCGCACCCCGAGAAGCGGGAGGAGGGCGTCGACCGTATCCTCCGCCATCCGGCGGTACGTCGTCAGCTTGCCGCCGGTGACGGTGACGAGGCCCTCTGTGGACGTCACCACCCGATGGCGACGGGAGAGGTCGGCGGACCGCACGTGGTGGTCGCCGGCCAGCAGCGGACGCAGGCCGGCCCAGGAGCCGGTGACGTCCTGCCGCGTGAGACGGGAAGTCGTCCATGTGTTGACCGTGGCGAGCAGGTTGTCGATGTCGGCGTCGTCGCAGGCCGGAGATCGCAGCCCGCCTTCGTAGTCGCTGTCGGTGGTGCCGACATACGTGTACCGGCCCGTCGCCGAGGGCGCCTCGACGCCCTGGGCATCCCAAGGGGCGACGAAGATCGTCCGCCGCCCGCCGGGGACGGTCAGGACGGTGGCCCACGAGCACGGCAGGCGGTGGGACGGGAGGGCGAGGTGGACGCCCTTGGCTGGCCGGAGATGGGGGACCTCGCGGTCTGCCGGTGACCCCGGCAGGCTCGCCACCTCCTCGCTCCAGACCCCGGCGGCGTTGACTACCGCTCGGGCGCGCACGATCGTGCCGTCGGCGAGGCGGACGCCGCCGACACGGCCGGCAGGACGGCGGAGGAGCGCTACGACGGGCGATCGGGTCGCGATGACGGCGCCGTGCACGGCTGCGGTGCGGGCGATGGCGAGGGTCAGGCGAGCGTCGTCGGCTTGGGCGTCCCAGTAGACGAAGCTGGCGACGAGCCGGTCCGCCCGCAGCCCCGGCACGTGCCGCAGGGTGTCCTCGGCGGTGGTGCGGTGATGGCGGTGGCCGATCCTGACGCCGCCGCTCAGGTCATAGAGCCACAGGGCAGTCGAGTAGGCGCGGGCGATCCCTTCGGCGACGACGCCTTCACGGCCGAACAGCGGCACGCAGAAGGGCAACGGGCGAACGAGGTGCGGGGCGTTGCGCAGCAGGGTCTGGCGCTCGGCGAGCGCCTCGCGGACCAGCCCGAGCTCCCGTTGGTGCAGGTACCGGAGCCCTCCGTGGACGAACTTGGACGATCGAGACGACGTACCGGACGCCAGGTCCGCCGCCTCGACCAGCGCCGTCCGCAAACCCCGGGTCACGGCGTCGAGGGCCACCCCACACCCGGTGATCCCCCCGCCGACGACTACGACGTCGAACTCCTCGGCGGCCAGACGAGCCCGGCTGGCGGTGGCGTCGAAGCGGGCCGGCGGCGGCAGAGGTCGAGGCGCGGCCATGCGTGCACGGTAGGCCAGCGCTTCGATCCCCTTGCAACAGCCGGGCGTCGGGTATGGACACCCGGGGACGGTTCCGGCAAGAATGGCCTTCTTCCCAGAGCCCCCACCAGTCCCGCTGCCGGCAGGACCAGGTGGCGGGAGACCGTCGACCCCACGAGGAACCGCTGTGGACATGCCCAAGACCCTCGGTTGGCGCAACAAGGCGGCCTGCCGGGGCGTCGATCCGGACATCTTCTACCCGCTGACCGACGACGAAGCGGAAGAAGCCCGGGCGATCTGCTACGGCTGCCATGTCCGCCAGGCCTGCCTCGAGTGGGCGATCGGCAACCGGGAGCGCGACGGCGTGTGGGGCGGCGCCACCGAACGCGAGCGGCGACGGATGATCCGCCAGCGCCGCCGGTCCGCCTAGCGACCTCGGGGGCCTCAGCCTCACGCCGCCGACTCCGCCACGCCGCTGCGTGCCGGCGGGCCTTGCCGACCTGCCCGGCGGGCGGTCGCCGGCCCCGACCGCCCGCCCGCTACGGTCAGGTCCGTGTCCGATCCCGTGACGTTGGAGGAGCTCGGCGGGTGGCCGGGCGTCTTCGGGCGCCTGGCGAGGCGTTCCAACCTGAGCGCCGAGGAGGCGGCGGTGGCCCTCGGTGAGATCCTTGCCGGGGAGGCGAGCCCGGCGCAGATCGCGGCCTTCGCATTTGGGCTGCGGTGCAAGGGCGAGACCGTCGACGAGATGCGGGGGCTCGTGGCGGCGATGCTCGCTGCCGCGGAGCCGGTGCAGCTCCCCGCGGCGGTGCGGGAACGGGCGGTGGACACCTGCGGCACCGGGGGCGACCGGAGCGGGACGATCAACGTGTCGACCATCGCCGCTGTCGTCGTCGCCGGCGCTGGCGTCCCGGTCTGCAAGCACGGCGGCCGGGCAGCCAGCTCCCTCGCTGGATCAGCCGACGTGCTGGAGTCGCTCGGGGTCGCCGTCGCGCTCGGCCCGGTAGGCGTCACCCGGTGTGTCGAGGAAGCGGGCATCGGGTTTTGCTTCGCGCCCCGCTACCACGCGGCGATGCGCCACGCGATCCCCGTCCGGCGAGAGCTCGGCGTCCCGACGGCATTCAACTTCCTCGGTCCTCTTGCCAACCCGGCACGGATCGTGCGCCAGGTCGTCGGCGTCGGCGACCCGGCGATGGCTCCCACCATGCTCGGGGTCCTGACCGGCAACGGCGCGACCCACGTCGCCGTCGTCCACGGGGCAGGCGGTCTGGACGAGCTGTCCACCACGGGCGTGTCGACGCTGCTCACCACTCGTGGTGAGCAGCAGGTGCACCCGTCCGAGGTGGGGTTGGGCACGGCCCGGCTCGAGGATCTACGTGGCGGCGACGCTGCTGCCAACGCGACCGCCGCCCTCCGCGTCCTGGCGGGGGAGCGAGGGCCGCACAGGGACATCGTGGTCCTCAACGCCGCTGCCGGCCTGGTGGTCGGGGGGGCGGCCGACGACCTCGGCGCCGGGGTGGCGCTGGCGGCGGAGGCCATCGACTCGGGGGCGGCGCAGGGTGCCCTCGACCGCCTGGTACGCCTGTCGAGGGAGGAGGCCCGCCGGGAGGGCGCCTCGCTCGCAGGGTCAGGGTCCAGCTGACGGCTCCGCCCGGGAGCTGCGGCTGGTGCGGGCCCGCGGGTCCCCTCCGGGGCCATGGTCACGGCGCAGCTCCGACGTCGACGATGACCTTGCCGAACCTCGTCGGCTCCTCCATGGCGGTGAGCGCTTGGGCTGCTGCCTCCAACGGGTAGCGGCGGTCGACGACGGGCCGCCAGGTCGCCCGCCTCACGTGCTGCAGGAGATGCTGGCAGTCGCGGGGGCTGCCCATCGACGTGCCGAGCAGGCTGCGCCACTGCCAGTAGACCTCGTCGACGGCCAGGGTCGCCGTGGAGCCGCCCGTGTCGCCGAATGACACCAGACGGCCACCAGGGCGGAGCACGCGCAGTGCCGACGGCCATGTCGGGGCGCCGTAGCCGTCGACCACGGCGTCCAACGGCCCGCCGGCCATCTCGAGGAGTTGGTGGGGCCACAGCGGATCGCGGTAGGAGACACCGCCGGCGCAGCCCAAGGCGACGGCTCTGTCGATCTTCGCCGCCTGCCCCGAGGTGACGTAGACCCGGGCGCCGAGGGCAACGCCGATCTGGAGGGCGAAGGTCGCGACGCCTCCCCCAGCCCCGGTCACGAGGAGGGATTGCTCCGGGCCGGCTCGGGCGCAGACGTTGACCGCACGCCACGCTGTCAGGCCACTGAGGCCGAGGGCTGCCGCTTCCGCCCAGTCGAGGTGGGGCGGCTTGGGGTGGGCGTTGGGGGCGGGTACGACGACGCGATCAGCGAGGGTCCCCGGCGTAGGGGCACCGAGGATGTCGAACGCCGGCCCGGGGCAGTCCTCCCGGTCACCCCAACCGAGGGTGGGGTCGATCACGACCTCCTCCCCGACGGTCGGCGCGGACACTCCTGCGCCGACGGCGACGACCCGACCGGCGGCGTCGGAACCCAACGTGACGGGGAGCTCGCAATAGCCGTCGTAGCGGACGACCCAGAGATCCCGACGGTTCAGGGCCGCTGCCATCACCGCTACGGCGACCTCGCCCGGTCCGGGCTCGGGGTCAGGCACCTCCCGGACACTGACCGAGGGCGGCCAGCCGAAGGCGGAGAGCTGAGCGGCGCGCACGGCGGGTCAGCCGGTGTGACCGTCGGCGCTGGCCGGCGCCTCGGCACCGCTGCAACGGTAGGAGATCTTGTGCATCTTGAGCTCCATGAAGGTCTCGGTGCCCCGCACGCCAGGATGGGCCGGTCAGCGAAGGGGTGGTGACGCCGGCCCGGGCCGGGCCCGCAGGTCAGCCAGCGCGGCCTCGTAGGCGTCGAGCAGCTCCTCCGCCGGCGCGGCGGGCGTCGGCGGAGGGGATCGGTCCAGCTCGGCCCGGAGCCGGGCGAGTCGCCTGGCCCCGGCCTCGACGGCCCGGACCTCGGAGGCGAGCGCCGGCAGGTGCACGCGTCGCCACGCCCCGCCGCGCCGGTCCATCTCCGCAAGGCGGGCGTCGGTCTGCAGCGCCCGCTGGAGCAGCTCCTCGGCGGCGGCGTCCAGCACCGAGGGAGAAGGGTCACGCCCTCGGCGCCGACGGCCTGGCCGCCCTGGGCCCATGAGGGAGGTGGCGGCGGACTGGAGCAACGCGCACGCCCGCTGAAGGCGACGGTGGAGCAGAGCCGGGCGCCGGGGGCTCCACCGCCAGGCGAGCGGTGCGTCCGTCCGGTGGTCCGGCACGAGGCGGTTGGCTCGCCGCAGGCCCCGCAACGCGACACCAACGGTGAGCGAGACCGCGACGGCGCTCGCGGCGAGCACACCTGCCAGCACCTCGAGCACAACGTGCACGCCACCGATCGTACGGCCCGTCCCGCCGGCGCCGGTAGGGGTGGCTCAGGAGGCTCGGTGCGCCAACGCGACGTCCCCTGCACCCGGGCTGCGGGCCGGACCAACACGTGGTCGGACGCTGGACGCGTGCAACCTGACCGCACACTGTAGGCGCACATGCGTTCGCTGTCCTGCACTTGGCGGTCACACCCTGTCGTCAGTATGGAGGGCATGACGCTCACGATTGATTGCGCCGACTGCCGGATGCAGCACACCCCGGTGTGCGAGGACTGCGTGGTGACCTTCATCTGCGGGCACGACGCTGGCGACGCGCTGGTGATCCACGCCGCCGAGGAGCGAGCCGTCCGGTTGCTCTCGCGGGCCGGTCTCGTGCCCCGCCTCCGCCACGAAGCCAGAGCCGGCTGCGCGTGAAGCCGCTTGATCGCCTGTCGCTCCCCTGGGGCCTCCCCGGCGGTGGGAGAGGCAACTGCTAGCGTTCCGGCGACCGGCCCGGGGAGCGGGCCTTACCCGTCGCCGCGGGAGTGCCCTTGCTCGAGCTCCATGTCGTCGGAGTGGACGCCGAGGCCCGTGCCCTCCTGCTGTCGGACCGCACCGATGGGCGTGGTGGGCGGTTCTGGGTGCGGGTGGATGACCACTTCGTGGTCACCGTCGACCAGGCGATCGTCGAGACAGCTCGGCAACCGGGGAGCTCCCGCCGTCCGGCGCGGGCAGCCCCGGCCTACCCGCCGGCGTCCCCGGCGCCACTCGGTGACCAGTCTCCCCAAGCCACACCGGGCCAGCCGCCACGGGGCAAGGCCCCGCCGCCCCCGTCTGCTGCGCCGCCCCCGTCTGCTGCGCCACCCTCGCCTGCGGCGCCGCCCCCGTCTGCTGCGCCACCCTCGCCTGCGGCGCCACCCTCGCCTGCGGCACCGTCGTGGCCGGCGCGGGCTGTTCCATCGTCGCATCCGGCGGCCCGGCCGCTTCCCGGTCCGGTCAGCGCGCTCAGCCCTCGGGAGATCCAGGCCCGCCTCCGGCAGGGTCGGACCGTCGCCGAGGTGGCGAAGGAGGCAGGCGTCGGGGTCGACTGGATCGAGCGGTTCGCGGCGCCGATCCTCGCCGAGCAGCATGCGGCCGTCGAGCGGGCAGGCGCCCTGCGCTTCGCCGCCCCCCACAAGGGCGAATCCGCCCTGCCGCTCGCCGAGGCGGTCCGCCGGAACCTGCTGCGGCGTGGTGTCCGGCTGTCCCCGGCTGAGATCGCCGCCCGGTGGTCGGCATTCCACCAGGACGCCGGCCAGTGGATCGTCCGCTTCGAGTACGAGCACCGCCAGCGCGCCTACCGGGCCGACTGGCTCGTCGACCTCCATTCCCGGACGCTGTCGGCCATCAGCCCCCTGGGGGCCCAGCTTGCCTTCGCCGACGACGCTTCGACAGCGTCCGTGCTCCTTCCAGCTGACCAGCGGCCAGCCCGCCCGGCGCGACCCGCCGCCGGCCGCCCGGCCCGCTCCGGGCGCCCTGCCCCCTTTACCGCCGCCGGCCTCGCCGGCGACCGGGGCTCGCCCCCGCGCTCGACGTCGGCGTCCTCCTCTGACGAAGAGAGCGACGGGAGCCTCGCCGGCGACCGGGGCTCGCCCCCGCGCTCGGCGAGGGCACCCCGGGAGCGGGTTGCGGCGACGACCCGGGTGCCTGCGGGCGCTCGCGCCACGCTGCCGCCCAACACGCCGGGCGACCACGCCGAGGAGCGACGGGTGGATGGCGAGGCGGCCGGAGCGGGTGGGAAGGCGCCGCCCGGCGGCCGGTCGCGGGTGACCGGGGTGCCGAGGGGGGCAGGAGGAGAGGTCCCTGCCGACGTGCCCGATGCTCTGCCGCCGACTGGCGCCGGGCCCTCCCGCCGGCGACGGACCGAGCCGCCGCCTGGACGGGCCCAGCGCCTCCGCTGACGGCGGAGCTCCGGATGAGCTAAGGAGCTGCCCTTGGTGGACGAGTGAGGAAGGCGAGTGATCGAACGGATCGGCACCTGCCATGCTGACCGTCACCGGAGCCCCTCGACGGAGCCCCTCGCCCATGCGCCACCTCCTCGTCACCAACGACTTCCCGCCCAAGACCGGGGGCATCCAGTCCTACCTCTGGGAGCTGTGGCGCCGGCTGCCGCCCGGCGACGTGGTGGTGCTCACGACGCCGCATCCGCGAGCGGCGCGCTTCGACCCCGAACAGTCGTTCCCAATCGTCCGCACCCATGAGCCCGTCCTCCTCCCCAACCCGCTCGTCACCCGGCGGATACGCAGCCTCGCCCGGGAGAGCGGTGCCGGGGCGGTGGTCCTCGACCCCGCCCTGCCCCTCGGGCTCCTCGGTCCGGGTATCGGGATGCCATACGCAGTCGTGCTGCACGGCGCCGAGGTGGCCGTGCCCGGTCGCCTGCCCGGCACCCGCCAGGCGCTGGAGCGGGTGCTCTCCCACGCCTCACTGGTCATCGCCGCCGGCGGGTACCCCGAGGCCGAGGCGCGTCGCGCCATGGGGGGCGCCCCCCTGCCGCCTGTGGCGCGGATACCCCCGGGCGTCGACGTGGGGCGGTTCACGCCGCTGCCCGCCATCGAGCGTGCCGCCATGCGGACCCGCCTCGGCCTCGATCCTTCTGCCCCGCTCGTCGTCAGCGTCAGCCGGCTCGTGCCCCGCAAGGGGATGGACACGCTCATCCACGCCGCCACCCGCCTTCGGCCGACGTACCCGGACCTGCAGGTCGTCATCGGCGGCACCGGGCGCGACGAGGGGCGCCTCGCCCGCCTCGTAGGCCGGACTGGCGCCTCGGTCCGCATGCTCGGTTGGGTGGCCGATGCCGACCTGCCCGGCCTGTACGCCTGCGCCGACGTGTTCGTCCTGTGCTGCCGCAACCGGTGGGGCGGCCTCGAACAGGAGGGCTTCGGGACCATATTCCTCGAGGCGGCGGCGGCAGGGGTCCCCTCGGTCGCCGGGCGCAGCGGCGGTGCGGCCGAGGCGGTCGTCGACGGCGAGACGGGGACGGTGGTCGAACGCTCCGATGACCCCGCGGCGCTGGCCGACGCCATCAGCGACCTCCTCGCCGACCCGCAGCGGGCCCGCAAGGAAGGCCAGGCGGCGCGCTCACGGGTGGAGGAGTCGTTCTCCTACGACGTCCTCGCCGGACAGCTGTCGGCGGCGCTGGCGAGCCTCGGGGCGCGCCGGTGAGCCCGGGGACGACCGGAGCCGGGAGTGGGTTGGGTACCGTAAATGCGGGCGAAGCAGCCCGAGGAGGGACGCACGTGCAGGAGCAGGTCACAGAGCGCATGGTGATCCGGGGCCGCCCCCAACACTGCTACGCCGTGCTGACGGCCTTCGAGGCGTACCCGGAGTGGGCAGCGGACATAAAGGCGGTTACCGTCGACGAGCGCGATGAGGAGGGCCGGGCCCGGTTGGTGACGTTCCGTGCGGCCGCCTTCGGTCGCAGCACCTCGTACACGCTGCGCTACGACTACGACCGGGCCCCCGGCGAGCTGGCGTGGGTCCAGGTCACCGGCGACCTGACCCGCCGCCTCGACGGCGCCTACGTCCTCGAACCGGCGGGTGACGAAGCGACCGAGATCCGCTACGACCTCGTGGTCGAGCTGAAGGTGCCCCTGCCCGGCTTCGTGAAGCGCCGGGCCGAGGGCCGGATCATGGGCACCGCCCTCCGGGAGCTGAAGGCCCGGGTCGAGCAGGACGAGGCCCTCCGCCAGCCGCGGTAGCAGCGGTAGCAGCGGTAGCAGCGGTAGCAGCGGTAGCAGCGGTAGCGTCCCGGCATGTCCCTCCACGGCGCCTCCATCGCCGCCCTGGACGGAACGCCGCTCGAGCTCGGGCAGTTCCGGGGCAGCGCCGTGCTCGTCGTGAACGTCGCGTCCAACTGCGGGCTCACCCCGCAGTACGAGGGGCTGGAGGTGCTGCCGGGCTGATCCGCATCGACGACGCCGACGACGCCCGCCTGGCGGGTTACCGCGACCTGCGCGACGCCGACCTGCGGCGAGGCGATGTCTTCGTCGCCGAAGGCAGGCTGGCGGTGGAGCGGCTGCTGGCATCCACCTACCCGGTCCAGTCGGTGCTGCTCGCCGAGGAAAGAGCCCTCGCCCTCCCCGGCATCCTGGCGGCGACGGCGGCGCGGGGCGTAGCCGGGTACGTCGCTTCCCGTGAGGTCCTGCGCCGGACCGTGGGCTTCGACCTACACCGTGGCGTCGTGGCGCTCGGCCGGCGGCTGCCGCCCCGGGAGGTGCGGGACGTGCTCGGCAGCCCGGGCCCGCTGGTGGTCGCCGAGGGGCTCAACGACCACGAGAACCTCGGGGCTCTCTTCCGCAACGCTGCAGCGCTGGGGGCCGGTGGGGTGGTCCTCGACCGCCGCGGCGCCGACCCGCTCTACCGCCGGAGCGTCCGGGTGAGCCTCGGCCATGTGCTCGGGGTGCCGTGGGCGCGCAGCACCGAGTGGCCGGCGGACCTCCACCACCTGCGGGCCGCCGGCTGGCACCTGCTCGCCCTGACGCCTGCTGCGTCGGCCCGCCCCCTGCGGACGGTGGCGAGGGTCACCCGGACGGCGGTGCTCGTCGGGGCAGAGGGGCCGGGGCTCTCGGGTGCCGCCCTCGCCGCTGCCGATGTCGTCGCGCGCATCCCGATGGCGCCCGGCGTGGACTCCCTCAACGTGGCGACTGCGGCCGCCATCGCGCTGTACCACCTAGGGTTGGTCGATGACTGAGGGCGTGGCGGTGGTGACGGGGGGCGCCCTCCTCGAGCCGGAGGCGGTGGCCGACGCGGTCGTCGCCGCCATGACGTCGGCCGAGCTCCTCATCACCCCGCACATCGAGGCGCGGGCGTACGAGGCCCGCAAGGTCGCCGACCGCGACCGCTGGCTGGCCGGGATGCGCAGGCTCCGTGACCGGCTCTGACGCGGTCACCTACGGGATCGACATCGGGGGCACCAAGCTCCTCGCCGTGCGACTCGGCGATGGCGGCGCCAGGCGGGTGGCGAGCCCGCGGCGGCCGGAGGATGTCATCGCAGCCGTCCGGGATGCCGTCTGCGGCTCGGAGCCGGTGGCGATCGGGGTGGGTGTGCCAGGCCTCGTCGACACCGATGGGGTCCTGGTCTTCTCCCCGCACCTGCCCGGCCTAGCCGGCACGCCGATGGCGGCTCTCATCCGGGATGCCTGGCCGCACGCGGCCGTGTGGGTGGGCAACGACGCCACCGCCGCCGCCTGGGCGGAGGCCACCGCCGGTGCCGGTCGGGGCGCCGGCGACGTCCTGACGGTGACGCTCGGCACGGGCATCGGCGGGGGGATCGTGAGCGGTGGGAGGCTCCAGGAGGGCGCCAGGCGGTTCGCTGGGGAGTGGGGGCACATGGTGGTGGACCCCCACGGGCCGCCTTGCCCCTGCGGTCAGCGCGGCTGCTGGGAGCGTTTCGCGTCGGGAGACGGCCTCGGGCGCCTCGCCCGGGAGGCCGCGTACGCCGGGCGTCTCGACCTGGCCGGCGGGGACCCCGAAGCGGTGCGCGGCGAGCACGTCACCGCCGCCGCCGCTGCCGGTGACGCTGGTGCGCTGGCCGTCATGCAGGAGCTGGCCTGGTGGCTGGCGCTCGGGCTCGCCAACTTGGCCAACATCTTCGACCCCGAGGTGATCGTCCTGGGTGGCGGCCTGGTCGACGCCCGCGAGGTGCTGGTGGCACCGACCAGGGAGGCCTTCTCCCGCCTCGTCCAGGCCGGCGACCAGCGGGACCGGATCCGCATCGTGCCGGCGGAGCTGGGCTCCCGGGCAGGAGCCGTGGGCGCTGCCCTTCTCGTCTCCCGCCAGCTAGCCGTGACGTAACCTGCCGGCTGGTCGGAGCGGAGGGTTGCCGATGGGGAGCGCCTTGGCGAGGGACGGGGGCAGCGCGACTCGCACGGCGTACTGGGCGGCACGGGTCGTGCTCAGCCCCGCGCTGCTGTTGGTGTGGCGCGTGCGCCGGGAGGGCCACCGCAACGTCCCCCGGCGAGGGGCAGTGGTGCTGGCCTCCAACCACCAATCGTTCATTGACTCCCTGTTCATCCCCCTCTGCGTGCCGCGGCGTGTCACCTTCCTCGCCAAGGCCGAGTACTTCGACAACCCGCGGACCGCGTGGTTCTTCCGCATGATGGGGCAGATACCGATCCGGAGGACGGGCGGCTCGGTGTCGGAGGGGGCGCTGCTCTCGGCGAAGTCCGTGCTCGACGCCGGCGGCGTCCTGGCGATCTACCCCGAGGGAACCCGCTCCCCCGACGGCCGCCTGTACAGGGGCCACACCGGAGTGGCCCGCGTCGCGCTGACCTGCGGGGTTCCTGTCGTCCCAGTGGCGTGCTTCGGCACGGCTGATGTGCAGCCCATCGGCGTGCGGTGGCCACGGCCGGGGAAGCGTGTGCTCGTGCGGTTCGGGGTGGCGCTGCGCTTCGCCGAGCCGGCGTCGGCCGCCGACGATCCGGCCACCCTGAGAGCGGCCACCGAGCGGATCATGAACGCCGTCGCCGGCCTCTCGGGCCAGGCGAGGGTAGATGTCTACGCGAAGCGTCGCTGGGACGGGCGGCAGTGGGTGGCCGAGGGCGCCGACATCGTCGGTGGCGCTCGCGGCACCGGCCGCGCCCTGGAATGCGGAGGCGACCGGCACCAGCGACACGGTGAGCGGCGGCGTCGCACCAGATGACAGGTGGAGGTAATGGCGCGTTCTCCCGGTCGAAACACTCCCGACACGACGGGGGCTTAGGGTTTGGCCGTGCCCACCTACGTCGTGCGCGTCTGGATGCCAGACCGGCCCGGCGCCCTCGGGGCGGTCGCCAGCCGGATCGGTGCGGTGCGCGGCGACCTCGTCGGCATCGACATCCTTGAGCGCGGCGCCGGGCGTGCCATAGACGAACTGGTGGTCGACCTCCCCCAACACGCGCTCGTGTCCCTCCTGGTCTCCGAGATCGGGCAGGTGGACGGCGTCGACGTCGAGGACATCAGCCCCGCACCGGAGACACCTGTCGATGCCCGTCTCGACGCCCTCGAGACAGCCACCGTGCTCGTCGGACAGACGACTGTGCCAGAGTTGCTCGACTCGCTGGCCCATCACGCAGCCCGGGATTTCTCGGCGGATTGGGCGGCGGTGCTGGAGCTGGACCGGGCCGTGGCCGTGGCCGCCGTCGGGCCCGTGCCGCCGGCCCCGTGGCTGGCTGCCTTCGTGGCCGGCAGCCACGCCCCTGCGCGGCCGGTGACGGCGGAGGCCGGTCCCGACGACGTGGCATGGGCCGATCTCGACGCTGCCGCCCACGTCGTGCTCCTCGGCCGGCGGGGCCGGCCCCTCCGCGCTCGAGAGCGGCGCCAGCTCGCCGCCCTGGCCCGCATAGTCGACCACCGCTGGAGCGAGCTCGGGCTGCGGGGCGCTCGACGGCTGCATCCGAGCGCGGCGACGTAGACATGGGCCGCCTCGCCGCCGGCGCGCTGGATGGGATCTCAGAACCCGATCTTGGCGGCGTCGAGGCGGGCCATCGCCTCTTCGCTGCCCTCCCGCTGCACCCGAGCGTGCCCGCCGCGGCCGGAGGCCACCAACACGAGCTCGGAGGGCTGGCCTACCAGCCTGACCGTGCCGGGGCCCCGCCCGGCACGGATCATGCCGTGCCCAGGCGACTCGAGCTCGACCGCTACGCCGGCGCCGCGGAAGGTGAGCATCGCCATGGGGCGCAGCCGGCGCCACAGCCCCGCTTCTTGGGCGGGTTCGAGCATCCGGGGTTGCCATCCCTCGCCGGCTCTTCGTACGTCCTCGTGGTGGACGAAGTACTCCAACGCGTTCACCGGCTCGTCGAGGGGGCGGAGCCAGGGTGGGGGACCGGAGCGGACGCGGTGGACCAGTTGGGTCCACTCCGAGGCGGCGAGTCCCCGCCGCACCCGGTCCGCATGGGCGGCGAGTGGCGGGAAGAGCATGCCGGCTGCTGCGTCTGGCCGGGTCTCTCGCAGCAGCAGGTGAGCGGCCAGGTCCCGGGTCCGCCAACCCTCGCAGAGCGTCGGCGCGTCAGCACCCACCTCGAGGAGTAGCCGAGCGAGATCTGCACGTTCGGCTCGGGCGTAGCGGGCCATGGCCAGATCGTACGACCGCTGGCCGGCGGCGGGGCGCGAAAGGCCCCGGCGCAGCCTCCCCGTCGAAGGGGCGGGGACTGGAGAGGCCGGCGCCGGGGCAGACCGCCGAAGGGGCAGCTTCGGCGGCGACAAGGATCCTACCTGGCACCGCTGGATCAAACACCGCGATCGGTGACAAATTTTCCACAAGGCCTGCAGGTGCCCCTCCCGTTCGTCGGGCTCCGTTGCGCCAGGTGGGCGGGTCCCCGGGGAATCCACAGGGATGCCCCCTACCGGTCCACAAGGGGCCCCCCGTAGCGTGCCGGCAGGCAGGTGCCGACCGGTATCCTGCCCGTTGACAACGAGGAACCACAGTGATGTAATTACGGGGCTGCATCTTGTGGTCCCGGTGCTGCGGGGCCGCTGCAAACCACCACAGCTTGTGTGGCTTGGGTGGTGACGCAGGGGGAGCAGCGGATCAGCAATCGGGCGGCTCGGGCCGGGCCCGCGGCACCCAGGACGAGGGAGATCACGTATGGCTATCGCACCGGAGCGGGTCGGCATCGGCATCCGTCGGGTGTTCACGACCCCCGGCCAGGACCCCTACGACACCGTCACCTGGGAGCGCCGGGACGCCCGGA
Source organism: Actinomycetes bacterium (assembly GCA_021811865.1). Next base: position 22,096 of record JAKAQB010000009.1, read on the forward strand.
TCATCCACTGGTCCACCGGGGCGGTCGCCTTCGAGCAGCTGGGCGTCGAGGTGCCCTCCACCTGGAGCGTGAACGCCACCAACATCCTCGCGCAGAAGTACTTCCGGGGGACGCTCGGCACGCCCGAGCGGGAGTGGTCCCTGCGGCAGGTCGTGGACCGGGTGGTGGATGCGATCACCGCCTGGGGCCGGAAGGACGGCTACTTCGTCGACGACACCGAGGCGCGGACTTTCAGCGACGAGCTCCGGTACGCCATCATCCACCAGCGGGCCGCCTTCAACTCCCCGGTGTGGTTCAACATCGGCGTGGCCGGTGTGCCGCAGCAGGGCTCCGCCTGCCAGCCGTACGACGCCCCGGTGAGCACCCCGGAGGGCCTCGTGCCGATCGGTCGGCTGGTCGAAGAGGGAGCCGTTGGCACCAAGGTGTACGACGCCCACGGGGTGACGCGGGTCGTCGCCGTCAAGAGCAACGGCGTCAAGCCGGTGCTCCGCGTCCACACCCGCGTCGGTGTCACCCTCGACGTGACCGCCGACCATCTCGTGTGGCGGTCCGGGGGACCCGGTGGCAGTGCCTTCGTCCCCGCCGGCGAGCTGCGGCCCGGCGATGCCGTCAGCTGGTGCCGCACGGAGAGCTACGGCACCGGTGAGATCACCCACCGGCGCCTGTCGGAGGCCGCCCTGGCCGGTTGGATCCAGAGCGACGGGGAGGTGGGTGCCGCCTCGCTCGAGGCACGCACGGTCACCCGGGACGAGCTGGCGTGGGTGTCTGCGGCGCTCCAGCGGGCCTTCCCGGCTGGGAGGCTCCTCGTCGACGAGGAGGCGGACCGTCGCCGGATCCGGGTCTCGGGGGACGACGGCCTGCGGGACTTCCTCCGTCGTTGGCAGTTGAGCACCGACGCGGCGGGTGCCGTTCCCGCATCCCTGTGGGGCGCGCCCCTTCCGATCGTCCGGGCCTACCTGCGGAGCCTGTTCCAGGCTCGCGGCTACGTCGCCGACCGCCGGGACGGGCCGGTGATCGGCCTGGACCTCGACAGCGAGGACGTGGCGCGCGCAACCCAGCTCCTCCTAGGTCGGTTCGGGATCCTCGCCGCCGTGGGCGACGACGACGACGGCTGGTCGGTGGCCGTGCGAGACCTGGGTGACCGCTCGCGGTTCTGCGAGGAGATCGGCTTCGTCGACCGCCACAAGGCACTCGAGCTCGAGCAGTCGCTCGCCATGCCCGGCCGCTGCCTGCGCGACGTCGAGCGGCTCGAGATCGAGAGGATCGAGCCCCTCGGCGAGCGGCCCGTCTATGACATCCAGACCGAGAGCGGCGAGTACCTGAGCGGCAACGTCCGGGTCCACAACTGCTTCATCCTCTCGGTCGACGACTCGATGGACTCGATCCTCAACTGGTACACGGAGGAGGGGATCATCTTCAAGGGGGGCTCAGGCGCCGGGGTCAACCTGTCCAGGATCCGCTCCTCCAAGGAGGGCCTCCGCGGTGGTGGGACCGCATCCGGGCCGGTCAGCTTCATGCGCGGTGCCGACGCGTCGGCGGGGACCATCAAGTCCGGAGGCAAGACGAGGCGTGCGGCAAAGATGGTGATCCTCAACGTCGACCACCCTGACGTCCAGGACTTCGTCTGGTGCAAGGCGATCGAGGAGCGCAAGGCCCGCGCCCTCCGCGATGCCGGCTTCGACATGGACCTCGACGGCAAGGACAGCCATTCGATCCAGTACCAGAACGCCAACAACTCGGTCCGGGTCACCGACGAGTTCATGCAGGCGGTCCTCGACGACGCCGACTGGCACCTGCGCGCCGTCACCGACGGGCGGATCCTGCAGACGGTGAAGGCCCGCGACCTCTTCCGGGAGATCGCTGAGGCCGCCTGGCAGTGCGCCGACCCGGGCCTGCAGTTCGACACCACCATCAACAAGTGGCACACCGCCCCGCGCTCCGGGCGCATAAATGGAAGCAACCCATGCTCGGAGTACATGCATGTCGACAATTCAGCATGCAATCTGGCCAGCTTGAATCTCCTGGCATTCCTCGAGCCTGACGGGACCTTCGACGTCGAGGGGTTCCGGTCAACGGTGGAGGTGGCGTTCACCGCCCAGGAGATCATCGTCGGCAACGCCGACTACCCCACCGAGAAGATCGCCGACAACTCCCGGCGGTTCCGCCAGCTCGGCATCGGCTACGCCAATCTCGGCGCACTGCTGATGGCTCAGGGTCTGCCGTACGACTCGGACGCCGGCCGGGCATGGGCCGCGTCCCTCACCGCACTGCTCACCGGCCACGCCTACGCGACGTCCGCCCGCACGGCCGCCAGGATGGGACCGTTCGCCGGGTACACGGAGAATCGTGAGGCGATGCTCGACGTGCTGCGCATGCACCGCGACGCGGCGGCGCACATCGACGAGGACCTGGTGCCGCCGGAACTGCTCTCCGCCGCCCAGGAGTCGTGGGACACCGCCGTGGAGGTCGCTCAGGAGTTCGGCGTCCGCAACGCCCAGGCGAGCGTTCTGGCTCCCACGGGATGCTTGGTGGGCGGATCGCTGGTCGCCACGGAGAGGGGGCTCGTGCGGCTCCGATCACTCGGGGACCCTGAAGGCGCCGAGTGGCAGGACCTCGGCATCGCCGTGCAGACCGACGATGGCCCTCGGGCGGCGACGAAGTTCTATGTCAACGGCCTGGAGCCTGTCGTCACGGTCACCACGGGCAGCGGCTACCGGATCCAGGGCACGCCGCAGCATCGGGTGAAGGTGGTCGACGAGCGTACCGGGGCGTGGGAGTGGAGGCGGTTCGCCGACCTCCGCGAGGGTGACCTCGTGCCCCTTGCCATGCGCCAGCTCGTCGGCGACCCGCGGGTGGTCCCCCTCCCGCCGCTGCCCGAGGCCCATTGGACAGGGGAGCACCAACAGGGCGTGACGCGGGTGATGACCCCGGAGCTCGCCGAGCTCGTCGGCTACTTCATGGGTGACGGTTCCCTCAACAGCAGCGGGCTGCGGTTCTGCGTCGCTTCGGGCGACCTCGACGTCGTGGCCCGCCTGCGTGATCTCGGAAAGGCGGCATTGGGGCTGGAGGCCGTGGTGATCCCCCGGCAGGGCTACGAGGAGGTCCGGTTCGACTCCGTGCGGCTGACCATGTGGTGGGAGGCCTGTGGCTTCGCCAAGCAGGCGGCCGGAGGCCGTCCGGGCGAGGGTGGCGAAGCCCACATTCCCGACGCCGTCCTGCACGCCAACGACCCCGAAACCTACGCCGCTTTCGTTCGGGGGCTGTTCGAGGCCTGCGGCGCCACCAGCGCCGGGTGCCCGACGCTCGAGAGCACGTCTGTGCAGATGGTGCGGGACGTTCAATCGATGTCGCTGGCGCTCGGCTACCCGACGACCCTCGCGGTGCGGGGACGGACCGACCGCTGGGAGCGGGGGACGGCACCACTGGCGGAGCTCCGCCTCCTGAGCCAAGCTGCGAACACCCGGTGGCTCGGGGAGATCGGCTTCATCGGCCGGCGGAAGAGCGCCGCTGTCCTGTCGGGCGACGCTGCGCAGGGCGCTCCGGGGGACTGGATCCCCCTGAGCCGGGAGTTGATCGACCGGCTGGCGCCGTACGACGACCGGCTGCGCAGCGTCCTTCTTCGCGAGCACTCCCGGGGTCGGGTCACCCGGCCAACGGCGCGAGAGCTCTTCGATCGCACCGGCGACGTCGAGCTCGGGCGCCTCCTCGGGTTCTTCTTCGACCGGATCGAGGCGGCGACGCTCGGCGACGAAGAGCTCACCTACGACCTGTCCGTCCCGGACACCGTCACGTACGTGGCCAACGGTTTCGTCAGCCACAACACCATCGGTCTCCTGATGGACTGTGACACGACAGGCATCGAGCCCGATCTGGGCTTGGTGAAGCTCAAGAAGCTGGTCGGCGGCGGCACGATGTCGATCGTCAACCAGACGGTGCCTCGGGCACTCACGCGACTCGGCTACACCGGCTCGCAGACTGCCGCCATCACGGCGTACATCGACGAGCACAAGTCGATCGTCGGCGCGCCCCACCTGCGATCCGAGGACCTTCCGGTGTTCGCCTGTTCCATGGGCGACAACACCATCCACTACCGGGGCCACATCCGCATGATGGGAGCGGTGCAACCGTTCATCTCGGGCGCTATCTCCAAGACGGTCAATGTCCCAGAGGAAGTGACCATCGAAGACGTCGAGCAGCTCAACATCGAGGCCTGGCAGCTCGGGCTGAAGGCGGTTGCCATCTACAGGGACAACTGCAAGGTTGCGCAGCCACTCGCCACCGCCAAGAAGGACGCCGAGAAGGTGTCGGACGCAGCAGCCCACGATGCGGAGCTGGCGCGCAAGGTGGCCGACCTCGAGAAGGCGCTCGCCAACCAGACGACGGTTGTCGTCAAGCAGCCCATCCGGCAGCGCATGCCCCGCCGGCGCCGGTCCAACACCTTCGCGTTCCGTGTGGCGGATTGCGAGGGTTACGTCACCGTTGGCGAGTACGACGACGGGCGGCCGGGAGAGGTGTTCGTGAAGGTGGCCAAGCAGGGCTCGACCCTCGCCGGGATCATGGACGCCTTTGCCGTCTCGGTCAGCCTGGGGCTGCAGCACGGTGTGCCGCTGGCGACGTACGTGCGCAAGTACACCAACATGCGCTTCGAGCCGGCGGGCATGACCGACGACCCCGACCTGCGGATCGCCCAGTCCCTCGTCGACTACATCTTCCGGCGGCTGGCCGTCGACTACCTGCCGTACGACGAGCGCTTGGAGCTCGGTGTCCTGACGACGGGGGAGCGGACGCAGCAGACCCTGCCCGGCGTGGAGGAGTCCACCACCCCAAACCTGTCCCTGGTCACCGACCGCGACTACGACGCCGGCGACGACGATGGCCCGCAGCTGCGGCTCGCGCCCCTGCCTCGGGAGGTGGCCAAGCCGGTCCCTGTCGAATCCGACGCCCCGTACTGCTTCCAATGCGGCGTGCAGATGCAGCGGGCGGGCAGCTGCCACGCCTGCCCGAGCTGCGGGACGACCAGCGGCTGCTCGTGAGTGAGTGAGTGAGTGAGTGAGTGCCGGCGGCAGCGCCGTCGCCGGCCCTCGACAGGCGCCGAGCGGGTAGCTCGGTGCACAGCGGTGACCTCGGGAGATTTCACGGCCGGATCGGTCGCCAGCGCACCGACCTCGACGCACGGTGCCGGTTGGTCGAGCGGCCTGCTCAGCTGTGGCACGGGCGTCGGGCGTTGGTCGCTGCCACGGGGTAGGGCACGGTCGTGCCGGCACGCCTGAAGCTGGACCTCCACGACATCTACAACAACGGCGACGAGATCGACCGGGCGCTGCGGGCGGTGATGGAGGAGGCGGTGCGCAAGCGGGCCAGCGTGATCGAGATCATCCCGGGGAAGGGGAGCGGGCAGCTGAAGAAGCACGTGCTGCGCTTCCTCGACCAGCGGGAGATGAAGGCGCTGTACCACCGGGTGGAGAAGGACAGCGACAACTTCGGGCGGGTCTTCGTGCACTTCCGGTGGAAGTGACGCCGAAAGAGGGACTGCTCGCCGGAGGACCCCCGCTGTCCCCGCTGCGGGGCCGATCAGCGGGCGGGCCAGGGGTGCAGGAGCTGGTCCAGGCCGCGCTTGGCGATCTCGTTGCTCACGATCAACCGCTGGATCTCGCTGGTGCCCTCCCAGATGCGATCGACGCGGATGTCCCGGTAGAGCCGCTCCACCGCGTACTCCCGCATATAGCCCCGGCCGCCGAAGATCTGCACGGCCCGGTCGATCACCCGGCCGGCCGCCTCCGACGCGACCGTCTTCGCCATGGCGGCCTTGGCGTGCACCAGCTTGCGGGGCATGCCTGCGTCGCACTCGGACGCCACCTGGTAGGTGAGGGCCCGCATGGTCGCGATGTCCATCGCGCTGTCGGCGAGCATGCCCTCGATCATCTGGTTGTCCATGAGCACCCGGCCGAACTGGCGGCGGGCCCGGGCCCACTCGGTCGCCTCCCGCAGGGCGCGCTCCGCCGCGCCGGCGCAGCGCGCCGCGATCATGAGGCGCTCCTCGACGAACCACTCCCGCGTCAGCTCGGCACCCGCCCCCACGCCTCCGAGCACCGAGGCCCCAGCGACCCGCACCCCCTCGAGGGTGAAGATGGGGTGCTTGTAGACGAAGGTGTGCATGTAGCGGGGGGTGCGCTTGATGCTCACGCCGGGCGTGTCCCGGTCCACCAGGAACAACGTGGGCAGGTGGTCGGGCTCCACGATCGCCATGACGATGAGGAAGTCGGCCACGTCCCCAACGGTCACGAACCACTTCTCGCCGTCGAGGCGGTAGCCGTCGCCGTCGGGCGTCGCCGTTGTCGTGATGGCCGTGAAGTCGGAGCCGGCCGATTCCTCGGTCACGGCGTAGCTGTCCCGCCGGTCGCCCCGGGCGGCCGGCAGGAGGTAGCGCTCGCGCTGAACGGCGTCACACGCCGTGAGGGCGTTCGCCGGCCGCCACACAACGTCCCACAAGGCGTTGGTGAGCTGGCCCAGCTCCTCTTGCACCAGGACCTGATCGAGCACCGACAGGCCCTGGCCGCCCCACTCCTCGGGAACGTTGACGGCGTTGAGGCGAAGCTCGAGGACGTGCGCCCTGAGCTCCGTGAGGGTCTCGGCCGGCAGGCCGTCGCCCTCCTCGCACGCCTGCTCGAACGGTGCGATCAGCTTCGTCAGCTCGGCAGCTCGCGCCTTCAGCTCGTTCTGGGCAGGGGTGTAGGTGAGATCCACGGCCGGCCTCCTCTGTCAACTCGACCGATCATAACATGACAGACGTACTACAAAGAGCGGGAGGCCGGGGAGCGCAGTGCGGCGAGGTAGTCGGTGGTGAGCTGCACCAGCCGCCGGCGCGAGAGCCGCTCGGGCTCGAAGACCGCCTGGATGCTCAGGCCGTCGACGAGCGCGGCGAGCCGGCGGGCCTCGTTGGCGGGACGGAGGTCGGCGGGGACCTCGCCGGCGTGCACGGCTTCCTCGAAGTGGCGGCGGAGCAGCGCCCGCCACTCGCCGTAGTAGCGCCGTTGCTCAGCGGCGAGGTCCCCGTCGCCGAACGCCCGGCTCCAGAAGTTGAGCCAGACGGTCATCTCGAGGGTCTGTTCCTCGCCGACGGGGAGCACGGACCCGACAACCGCCTCGAGGGCCGCCAGGCCTGACATGCCCGCCGTCCGGGCGGTGATCCGGTGGCGCTCCCGGTCCCAGACCTGCCGCAGGGCGGTGCGGAGGATCTCGTCCTTGTCGCGGAAGTAGTGGCTGATGACGCCGGTCGAGTAGCCCGCCTCGACCGCGATGTCCCTGATGCTCACCCGGTCCAGCCCGACGCGGGCGACGAGTCGCCAGGTCGCCTCCACGACCTGCTCGCGCCGGGCTTGTCGATCGACGATCTTCGGCACCTTCAGCCCACTCCCGTTAGGATCGGGCGACGCCCCGGTCGGTCCTCGCCCCTGACGCCAACGCCGGCGCCGTAGCGCTCGTCTCGGGCGGCGGCACGGGCATCGGGCGCGCCACCGCGCTGGAACTGGCCCGTACCGGGGCGGACGTGGTCGTGTGCGGGCGGCGTGCCGGTTTGCTCGAGGAGACCGTGGCTGCCGTCGAGGAGGCCGGCGGCACGGCGCTGGCGGTCCCCTCTGACCTGCGTGAGCACGACGCGGTGGTGGCTGTCGTGGACGCCGCCGTCGATCGCTTCGGTTGCGTGGACGTGCTCGTCAACAACGCGGGGGGTCAGTTCGCCGCCGCACCGGAGGAGATCAGCGCCAACGGGTGGAGGGCGGTGCACCGCTTGTCGGTGGAGGCGGTTTGGGACCTCACCCACGAGGTTGCGACCCGCTCGATGATCCCGAGACGACGTGGGGTGGTCGTGTTCATCGGGTTCAGCCCGCGCCGTGGCCTGCCCGACATGGTGCATGCGGCCGCCGCCCGGGCAGCGGTGGAGAACCTCGCCGGGGGCCTGGCCTGCGCTTGGAGCCGCTACGGGATCCGCTCGGTGTGCGTAAGCCCGGGCAACATCGCCACCGAGGCGCTCGACGGCTACGGGGAGCAGGCCGTTGCCGCATGGGGGCGGTCGGTGCCGCTCGGGCGGCTCGGGACCGCTGACGAGGTCGCGACGGTGATCGCCTTCCTCGCGTCGGTCGGGGCGGCGTACGTCACCGGTTCGACCGTGCTCGTCGACGGGGGCGCCGACGCCTGGGGACAGGGCGGACCGCCGCCCGCGCGTCACAGCGACCCGACGGTGGACACGACCAGCCGGGCGTCTACACCGTAGGCGCCGGCGTGCCCGACGACGAGAGGGTTGACCTCGAGCTCCGCGACGGCGGGGTGGGCGGCGGCCGCCTGGGAGAGGGCTGCGGCGGCGGCGCCGGCCGCGGCCACGTCGAGGGCCGGCCGGCCCCGGGCCCCTGTCAGCAGCGGTGCACCCCGTAGGGACCTGACCAGCGCCTCCCCCTGGACGGCGGTGAGCGGGGCGAGGGCGGCGGCCACGTCGCCAAGGACCTCGGTGTGGACGCCCCCCAACCCGACGACGGCGACCGGGCCGAAGCGGGGATCGCGCACGCAGCCGACGAGCAGCTCGACCGCCCCGTCGAGGGGCACCATGGTCTCGACCGACAGGGGCGCCGGCCCGAGGCGTGACCACAGGTCGGCGGCAGCACGGGCGAGTTGGTCCTCGTCGCCGACGTCGAGGACCACCCCGCCCTGGTCGGACTTGTGCTCGAGCGCCACCGCCTTGACCACGACCGGCCAGCCGAGGAGATCGGCCGCCACGGTCGCCTCGCTGATGTCGGAGACGCGGTGGGCGGCGACGAGAGGGAACCCGTGGGACTCGAGCAGCGCCCGCGCCGCGAAGTAGCCGCCCAACGCCGGACCGGGGCACGGCGCCGGCAGGTCCGGCACGCCGAGCGGCGGTTGGGTCGCGCGCCGCCACAGCCGTGCGGCCACCCAGGCGGCGTCGGCGACGTCCAGGAACACCGGGATGCCGCCGGCTCGTAGCCGGCCGACTGGTGAGTCGGGGTCCGTTCGGCTGTTTCCGGCGGGCATGGTGTTGGCGTACATGGTGTGCGTGAGGACGGGCTTGCCCGACTTGGCTGCTTGCTCGACCATCGTGGAGGCGACCTCGAGCTCGACCGCGGCGATCTCCGGCCCGTAGTCCCCGTAGCCCCCGAAATATCCGGTCATGAGGACAGCATCGACGTCGTCGGCGTCGAGCAGGGTTCCGAGCACGCGGGAGAACGACCACAGGTCCTTCTCGCCCGCGCCGGCCAGGTCGACGGGATTGGCGGTGCCCCCGGCCGTGCCGGTGGCATCTGCGAGCCGCGCCGCCAGGTCGGCATCGAAGGCGGGCACGACCAGGCCGCTGCGCTCGGCCACGTCGGCGGCGATGGCACCGTGACCGCCGCCGTCGGCCAGGATCCCCACCTTCGGTCCCCGTGGGGCCGGCACGAGGAGCCCCTGGACGAGGTTGATCAGCTCCTTCGGAGTGGTGACGCGTTGGATGCCGGCGGCGCGGCAGGCGGCGTCGATGGATCGCTCCCCTGACACCATCGCGCCGGTGTGGGACCGGGCGGCGCGCTCCGCTGCTCCTCCGCCACCGACGGAGATCATGACGACCGGCTTGCCTGACCGGGCGATCGCCTCAGCGGCTCGTAGGAAGCGGCGCCCGTCGCGGACGTCCTCGCAGTAGACGGTGACGGCCTCGACCGTGGGGGAGCGGCCGAAGTCCTCGACGAGATCGGCGACCTCGAGGTCGGCCTGGTTGCCGATGGACGCGAAGCGGGAGAAGCCCAGGCCGGCGGCGCCGGCGAGCATGCCGAGCTCCAGGGCGAGGTTGCCGCTCTGGGAGATGAGGCCGATGCTCCCTTCTGGTAGATCGTTGGATGCCAGGTGGAGATCGGCGGCGGTGTCGGCCAGGCCAAGGCAGTTGGGCCCGAGCAGCACGGCGCCGGCGGCCCGGATGCGTTCGACGGCGGCCCGCTCGCGCGCCGCTCCCTGCGGACCGGTCTCGGCCAGGCCGGCGGTGATGCCGAGCAGCGCCGTGGCGCCCGCCTCCAAGGCGTCGTCCACGGCCTGTTCGAACGACGTCGCCGGGACGCATAGGACCACGAGCTCGGGCTTTGCCGGCAGCTCGCGCAGCGACGGGTACGCCCGGCGACCGAGCACGGTCGCCGCCCGGCGGTTGACGAGGTAGACGTCGCGGCGGTGCTCGCCCCGCAGCGCGTTGCGGGCCAGCCAATGGCCCCACTTCCGCTGATCGTCGGAGGCCCCGAGCACGGCGAGCGACCTCGGGTCGAAGAGCGGCCGCAGGTCCCGGGTCAAGGGCCCCACTGTTGGGCGGGGGTCGCCTCGCGCCAGGCGAGGCTCGACGATGACGGCTTGGACGGAGACGTCGAGGGCGGAGGTGACCTCGTCGCAGACCAGCAGGGTGGGTTCGACATCGGGTGCCGCTCGCCCCACCGCAGCACTGCGACCGGTTGCGCCGGAGCGGTGTCCAGCATCTCGTCGACGAGCATCGGCTTTCCCCCGGTTGTACGACGCCCGTACTGTAACCACCCCGGGGCGGCCGGTCGGCTCGCACGCTACCGTGGCCACCGTGCGAGCCGTCGTGGCCACAGCGGCGGGGGGCCCTGAGGTCCTGGAGGTACAGGACCGGGACGACCCTTCCCCCGCTACCGGGCAGCTGCTGGTGGACGTCGCCGCCGCCGGGGTCAACTTCATGGACATCTACGGCCGGGAGGGGCGCCGACCCTACGCCGGGACGCCCCCGTGGGTGCCCGGCGCCGAGGGTGCCGGCACCGTCTCTGCCGTCGGCGAGGGCGTGAGCGGGTTCTCGGTCGGCGACCTGGTGGCCTGGGCGTCGGCTCCCGGCAGCTACGCCCAACGGGTGGTCGTCGACGCGGGGCGTGCCGTCCACGTCCCGCCCGGGGTGGGCGCCGAGCGGGCCGCAGCGGTGATGTTGCAGGGGATCACAGCGCACTACCTCTGCCACAGCACGTACCCGGTCGCGACTGGCGACGTGGTCGTGGTCCACGCCGCCGGCGGCGGCGTCGGCCTGTTGCTGACCCAGATGGTGAAGCGACTCGGCGGCGTGGTGGTTGCCACCACCTCTGGGGGCGACAAGGAGGAGGCGGCGAGGCGCGCCGGGGCCGACCACAGCATTGCCTACGACGACGTCGGCGAGGTCGTGCGCCAGGTGACCGGCGGGGCGGGCGCGGCGGCCGTCTACGACGGGGTCGGTGCAGCCACCTTCGATGCCAGCCTCGCGGCGCTCCGCCGCCGAGGCGTCCTCGTGCTGTACGGGGCCGCGAGCGGGCCGGTCCCGCCGTTGGAGCTGACCCGCCTGATGACAGGCGGTTCGCTGTACATCACCCGGCCGACCATGGGCGACTACATCGCCACCCGGGAGGACCTCGACTGGCGGGCAGGAGACCTTTTTGGCTGGGTCGCCGACGGCTCCTTGACGGTGAGCGTCGGCGGCCGCTATCCCCTCGACGCCGCCGCTTCCGCCCAGGAGGACCTCGCCCGCCGCCGGACCTCGGGCAAGCTGCTGCTCCTGCCCTGACCACCAGCCGTCTGTTCGTGGCTGTCTGGCCCCCTCCGGCCGTCCTCGACCGGATCGCGTCGCTCGACCGGCCGGAGATGCCGGGCATCCGCTGGACGACGCGCCAGCACTGGCACGTGACCCTCCGCTTCCTCGGCGACGTCGCCGACCTCGAGCGGAGCGACCTCGACACCGCCCTGGCCGCCGTAGCCGCCTCGGCCGGTCCGGCGACTGTGACGGTCGGGCCGGCGACGAGGACGCTCGGCCAGGCGCTGCTGGTCGTGCCGGTCGGCGGTCTCGACCGCTTGGCGGCTGCCGTGCATGCCGTGACCGGGGCCGGCGACCGCCCTTTTGTCGGGCACATGACCCTGGCCCGGGCCCGCCGGAAGGCGCGGGTCCCGCACGGCCTCGGGGGTACCCCGCTCGAAGCGGTGTGGACGGCGACCGAGATGGTCCTTGCCCGGAGCCGCCTCGACGCCGCCGGCGCCGTGTACGAGCCAGCGGCTCGGTACCGCCTCGGCGGGTAGCGTCCCACGCCACGCGGACCCTCGATGGGCTCCTCGGCGACGTGCTAGGCGACCGCATCGACGTCGGCCAGGTGCTCGGCGTCAAACCCGATCGCGGCCGCTCCGGGATGCCGTCGCGGCTGCGCTCCGGCGCCTGAGCCCACGGAGCGCATCCGTAGACTGGATCGACCACCACGCCTGGAGGACCCTTTCTGTGGGACTGTCGATCGGGATCGTAGGGCTGCCCAACGTCGGCAAGTCCACCCTCTTCAATGCCCTGACGGGCAACGCCGCCCTCGCCGCCAACTACCCCTTCGCCACCATCGACCCCAACGTCGGCGTCGTCAACGTGCCCGACCCGAGGCTCGACCGCCTTGCCGAGCTCTACGCCAGCGAGCGCGTCGTCCCCGCCACGGTCACCTTCGTCGACATCGCCGGGCTGGTCCGGGGAGCGTCGGCGGGCGAGGGGCTCGGCAACCAGTTCCTCGCCGCCATCCGCGAGACCGACGCCATATGCCAGGTGGTGCGGGTGTTCTCCGATCCGGACGTCGTCCACGTCGAGGGTGCCGTCGACCCCCGCGCCGACATCGAGACCGTCAACACCGAGCTCGTGCTGGCAGACATCCAGACCATCGACAACCGCCGTGCGAGGCTCCAGCGGGAAGTCAAGGGCAGGCCGGAGCTGCGTGGCACCCTGGACGCCGTTGAGCGTGCCCGTGCCGTCCTGGATGCCGGCGTGCCGGTGTCCGCCGCCGGCGACCGGGTCGACGCGGCGCTGCTGGCCGATCTGCACCTTCTGACAGCGAAGCCTTTCATCTATGCCTTCAACATCGATGAGGCCGAGATCGGCGACGACGCCCGGGCCAAGGAGCTGGTGACCCCGGTCGCGCCGGCGCCTGCCGTCGTCGTATGCGCCGGGATCGAAGCGGAGCTCGTCGGCTTGGGTGCCGAGGAGGCCGCCGAGCTCCTCGCGGGGTACGGGCAGTCGACATCGGGCCTCGAGCAGCTCGTGCACGTCGGCTTCGGGGCCCTCGGGCTGCAGACGTTCCTCACCGCCGGGCCCAAGGAGTCCCGGGCCTGGACGATCCGGCTCGGTGCTACCGCTCCTCAGGCGGCCGGCGTCATCCACACCGACTTCCAGAGGGGCTTCGTGAAGGCAGAGGTGGTGAGCTACGACGACCTCTTGGAGCTCGGGTCCGTGCCTGCCGTGCGGGCCGCTGGCAGGGCTCGTCTGGAGGGCAAGGACTATGTGATGCGCGACGGCGACGTCGTGGAGTTCCGCTTCAACGTGTGAGTCGAGTCCCGCTTCGATTGCCGTCAGCACGGGTTGCCACCAGTGGCACGAAGTCCTTGCGCGTGGCAGGAGTCACTCCTAGCCTTCGTGGGTACGGGCCGGGGCCGGCCGCTGGTCGCAGCAAGGGGGAGACCGGACCGCCTCGGCTCGATCAGCGCTCGTGGCAGCGGCTGCCATGGGTAGCCTGACGAACATGAGTAGCCACGCCGATGTCCCGCCCGAGGTGGTGAAGAGCGACGAGGAGTGGCGGTCCCATCTCGGCGAGGAGCGCTATGACGTGCTCCGGCGAGGCGGGACCGAGCCGCCCTGGTCGGGGAAGTACGTCCACAACCACGATGACGGGACGTACCGTTGCGGCGCTTGCGGCAACGTCTTGTTCCGCTCGGAGACGAAGTTCGACTCCGGCAGCGGGTGGCCGAGCTTCACGGAGCCAGCCGTCGTTGACGCCGTCGTCTTGCTGGAGGACCGCAGCCACGGCATCACCCGCACCGAGGTGCGCTGTCGGCGGTGCGGCGGCCACCTCGGCCACGTGTTCGCCGACGGGCCGGCGCCGACCGGCTTGCGGTACTGCATGAACTCGCTGTCGCTCGACTTCGAGCCTTTCACCCTCGGCTAGCAAGCGGGGCCGAGGACGCCTGGCCGCCGGTGCCACAGCGCACCGGTAAGGTTCGATCCGGTGTTGCCGCCGCCGGATGCCTTCGGGCGCGGCGTCGTCGTGACCGGCGACGCTGCGCCTCCCGCGCCGTGGTCGTCGGCGCCGGCCGTTGTGGTGGACGAGGCGACGCTCGACTCCCCGGGAGCGGTGGTGGGCCAGTTGCACGAGGCCTGGGCCAGGCGGCGCCCGGTCACTGTGCGGCTCTTCGTCGACCCGGCGCGCTTTCGGGTGCCGGTCCCGGTGACAGCGGAGCCATGGACGCTCACCGCCGACTTCGAGCCGTTGGCTGACCGCCTCCAGTTCCTGGTCTGGGCCAACACCTACGACGCTCGCGGGGTGGCGGGGGCCGGCGGGGGGGAGCCGGTGTGGTGGTGGGCCCGCAAGGCGGGGCGCCTCGGTGCCCTACCGGTCGGGGCCGGCAGTGCCGGAGATGTGGTCCTCCCCGATGGGCGGCAGGCTTGGATCGACGCCGGCCCGCGCCGCACCTGGCCTGCCGGCTCGATCGACGGCGCCGTGGTGGTCCACGCCGAATCCGTCGAGCGCGACCGGCTCACCGTCGCCCCTTCTCTCGTAGGACCGCAGGGGGTGGCGGCCGGTGACCTGGCGCCGGACCAGCTGGCTGCGGTCACGAGCGACGCCGGTGCCGCCCGGGTGATCGCGCCGGCCGGATCAGGCAAGACCAGGGTCCTGACCGAGCGCCTCCGGCACCTTCTCGTCGACCGCGGATGGGAGCCGGACTGCGTGCTGGCCGTCGCATACAACAAGAAGGCGCAGGAGGAGCTCGACCAGCGCACGGCCGGAACCGGCGCCCGGACCCGAACGCTCAACTCGCTCGGCCTGGCCGTCCTCACCCGCGCCCGGGGGGCTGCGCCTGCGGTCCTCGCCGAGCGGGACGTCCGGCGGGTGGTCGAGCGCCTGGCTCCGCCGGCGCGCCGGCGGAGCAACACCGACCCCATCGCTCCGTACCTCGAGGGGCTGTCCGCTGTCAGGCTCGGCCTGCGGGACCCCGGCGACGTGGAAGCCTCACGCGACGACGTGCCCGGGTTGGCGGTGATGTGGCCCCGGTTCCGCGCTGCGTTGGCCGAGGCCGGAGCGGTGGACTTCGACGAGCAGGTCTACGGCGCCGTCGAGGCGCTGCTGCGTGACGGGAGCCTGAGGGCGGAGATGCGCCTCGGGTGCCGTCACCTACTCGTGGACGAGTTCCAGGACCTCACGCCGGCGCACGTCTTGCTCCTACGCCTCCTGGCCGGCCCGGCCCTCGACTGCTTCGGCGTCGGCGACGACGACCAGGTCATCTACGGGCACGCCGGCGCCGACCCGCGGTTCCTGCTCGAGTACGACCGGCTGTTCCCCGGCGCCGCCGACCACCGCTTGGAGGTCAACTACCGGTGCCGTCCAGCGGTCGTCACCGCCGCGGTAGCCCTGCTGGGGCACAACCGGCAGCGGGTGGACAAGACCATCAGGGCCTCCCGCCCGCCAGCGCCTGCGGGATCGCCGCCGGCGCTGGACATCCACCTGCACGGCCGTGGTGAGGGCATCACCTCCCTGGTCGAGGTCGTCCGCGCCCGGCTCGCGCTCGGGGCGGCAGCGGGCGACATCGCCGTGCTCGCGCGAGTGAACGCCCTGTTGCTCGGGCCGGTCATCGCCCTCGGCGAGGCAGGAGTCGCGGTGCAGTCGGCCGTCAGCCCGGACGTCCTCGAGCGCACCGGCATGCGCGCCGCCCTGGCTTACCTGCGCATCGCTGTTGCCGATGGGGCCATCTCTTCCGGTGACCTGGTCGAAGTCCTGCGACGCCCGAGCCGGGGCCTGCCCCCGTGGTTCACGGATCGGCTCCGCCGCAGGAAGGCTTGGTCGATCCCGGCGCTCGAGGGCATCGGGGCCACGATCCCTCACAAGGACAGCGCGAGGATCGAGCGCTTCGTGGACGACATCGTCGCCCTGCGCGCTGCGGCCACCCAGCTCGACACCGCCGGGCTGCTCCGATTCGTCCAGGATGACGTCGGCCTCGGTGGAGCGATGAACCTGCTCGACGCCAGCCGCGGCGGCGAAGGCTCCAGCCACGTCGACGACCTGGAGGCCCTCGAGGCAGTGGCCGCCTTGCATCCCACACCAGACGGCTTCGACGCCTGGCTGCGCACCGGGCTCGCCCGGCCGCCGCAGCCGTGCGGGGTGACGGTGGCGACCGTGCACCGGGTGAAGGGCATGGAGTGGGATCACGTCGTCGTCGCAGCGGTCAACGCCGGCATCGTCCCTCACCGCTTGGCGGAGGACGTGGAGGAGGAGCGGCGGGTCCTCCACGTGGCGCTCACCCGCGGCCGCGAGACCGTCACCCTGCTCGCCGATCGGAGCCGGCCGTCACCCATGCTGGACGAGCTCCGGGGGATCGTCGGATCGGATCCGAAGGCGGTGCCGGCGGGTGCCGCAGCGCGTGGAGGCGGGGGGGCGGGACCCCGGGTTTCCTCGCCCGCCACTCGCGTCCCCCTGCCTGTCTCAGGTGCTGGCCGCAGCGACCCAGCGCTCGAGGCGGCGCTGCGCTCGTGGCGCAAGCAGCGGGCGTCAGCGGACGGTGTGCCCGCTTACATGGTCTTCGCCGATCGGACCCTGCTGGCCATTGCTGCTCGCCGACCGGCGAACCTTGTCGCGCTCCGGCGGGTGGATGGCATCGGCCCCGCAAAGCTCGAGCGCTACGGCGCGGAGATCATCGCTTTGGTCTCAGCGATGGGCTGCGGTACCGGCGGCGGCGCGTAGGGTGCCGGCGATGGCATACGCGACCGACGAGTTCTCCCTACTGCAGGAGAACGCCGCCGAGGCCGGCGTCGCCTGGACGGCGCCGGCGGTGCGGAGGGTGGAGGTGCCGCTGACCGGCGGGGTTCTCAGCGCGATCGTCTGGGGGGAGGCTCCTCCGCAGGTGGTCCTGGTGCACGGCAGCGCGCAGAATGCCCACACCTGGGACACGGTTGCCATCGCCCTGGGACGCCCGGTCGTCGCCGTCGACCTTCCGGGCCACGGACGCTCCGCCTGGCGGCCGGACCACGACTACTCGCCGGCCACGCTCGCCAGCGCGCTCGCCGGCGGCATCGAGGCGCTGGCACCGGACGCCCGCCTGCTCGTCGGCATGTCCCTCGGGGGACTCGCCGGCATCGCCCTCGCTGCCCGACGCCCCGAGCTGGTCCGCTCCCTCGCCCTCGTGGACATCACCCCCGGCGTCGACGCCGCCAAGGCGCGGGCCATCACCGCCTTCGTGTCGGGACCGACGCGCTTCGCTTCCTTCGACGAGATCCTGGATCACACCATCCGCCACAACCCAGGTCGGAGCGAGGCTTCCCTGCGACGCGGGGTGATCCACAACGCCCGGGAGCTCGAGGACGGGTCATGGACGTGGCGGTGGGACCCGGAGGGGATGGCCGTACGGTCCGAGGACGCGGGGCGTGACCAACGGTGGCTGTGGGACGACCTGGCGGCGACGGCCATGCCCGTCACGCTGGTGCAGGGCGGCCGGTCCCCCGTCGTCGACGATGCCGACATCGCCGCGCTGCTCCAACGCCGGCCCGACGCGCAGGTCATGGTGGTGCACGAGGCGGGCCACAGCGTGCAAGGGGACCGGCCGCTCGAGCTGGCCCGGCTGCTCGGCGGGCTCCTCGAGCAGCGGTGACCCAGCCGAGTGTGCGCCGGCCCGATGGTGCTGCGCCGCCCCTCCCGGTTGCGCCCGGTGCGGGAGCACGGGTCTTCCGTGCCGCTCGCAGGGTCCGGCTGGGCGACGTCTTGCCCGGCGACGGCGCTCGCCTCGACGCCTTGGCGCGCTACCTCCAGGATGTCGCCGCCGACGACATCGGCGAAACCGAAGTTGCCGGAGACCAGCGGTGGGTGGTCCGCCGCACCCGCCTCGAGCTTCGACGACGCCCCCGGTACGAGGAGCCGGTGGAGCTCGTGACCTGGTGCTCGGGGATCGGCGCCGCCTGGGCAGAACGGCGGACCTCCATCGTCGGATCGGCCGGAGTGGCGGCGGAGGCGGTCTCCCTGTGGGTGAGCCTGGACCCGGTCACGATGCGCCCGGCGCCTCTCGGGGAACGCTTCAGGGGGATCTACGGACCGGCGGCGGCGGGGCGGTCGGTGGCCGCGCGGCTCCTCCACGGCCCAGCCCCAGCGGACACCCCGGGGCGGGGGTGGCCGCTCCGGGTTGCCGACTTCGACGTCCTCGGCCACGTCAACAACGCCGCCGGCTGGGCCATGCTCGAGGACGAACTGGCACGCCACGCCCCCGGCGCATGCGTCGGGACCGCCGAGGTCGAGTACCGCAGGGCGATCGGTGCCGGCGGCGAGCCTGGCTCCCCCGGTCAGGTTGCGGTCTGCAGCGCCCGTTGCGGAGACGTCGTATGCGTGTGGGTCTCCGACGACGCCGGCGAGGTGGCGCTCTCGGCTGTCGCCAGCGTCGTGGCGCCGGGCGGGTAGGCCGGCGCCGGCCTGACCCCCACACCGAACTGTGAGTGAAAACATCACACCCTGTGTACTTTCCACTCACAGTTTGGATGGGATGGGCGGGACCGAGGCCGGCGGGGGACCGGGCGGGGCGGCGCCGCCGTCCGGTAGCGTCCCGCCCATGGTCCATGCTTTCGTGCTCATCGACGCCGTCCCCTCCCGGGTGGCGTCGCTGGCTGCCGAGCTGGCCGACGTGGAAGGCGTAGCGGAGGTGTACTCGGTGGCCGGCCATGCCGACCTCGTTGCCGTTGTCCGGGTGCGCCGCCACGAGGACCTCGCCGACGTCGTGACGCGGCGCATCCATGCCCTCGAGGGGATCACCGATACGAGGACGCTGATCGCCTTCCAAGCGTTCAGCCGCCACGACCTCGAGGCGATCTGGGACCTGGGCGGTGACCCGGGACGGTCGTAGGCCGGGGCGGGCAACCCGGGCACGGACCGCCGGCTCGGCGGCCTACGTCTTGCGGGTCAGGTCCCGGAGGGCGGCGTTGCGAGCGGCGCGCTGCGCTTTGCGCCGCTTCCAGTAAGGGGTCTTCCAGACCTTGAAGCCCCCGCGGCGGCCGTCTTTGGGTGGCTGTGGCGGGCGCGGCGAAGCCCGGCGCCCGAGGTCGTGCACCTCCTTGGGGCAGCGGGCGTCGGCGTCCTCGAGCAGCTCCTCGTCGGTGCCCGCTGTCCGCAGCCGGGCTCTCGCCTCGTGCCGTACCTGGCGCCGGGTCCGCCTGCGGTGGTCCTGGGCGCCGGGGAGGAAGGTGTCGGCTGGACGCATGAATTGCCTCCTCGAGACCACCGGCCTGAGGCCGGTTCCTTCAATCCACTGTGCCACGCACACGGGGTTACGCGTGGGGATTCTCGCGACCGGTGGGAGCCGGAAGGGTCCTCAAGCGGTGGTCGTCGGGGGCCGAAAGACCGTGTCCCGGTAGTAGCGGAGCTCGGCGACGCTCTCCTTGACGTCGTCGAGGGCCCGGTGGTTCCCACCCTTTTGGGGGGCGCCTGCCAGCGCTTCGGGGTACCACCGGCGTACCAGCTCCTTGACGGTCGAGACGTCGACGCTGCGGTAGTGGAAGAAGGTGTCGAGCTCCGGGAGCCACGCGGCGAGGAACCGGCGGTCGGTGCCGATCGAGTTCCCGCACAGCGGCACGGTGCCCGGCTGGGGCACGTGCTCGCGCAGGAAGGCGAGCGTGGCGGCGCAGGCCTGCTCCAGCGTGGTGGTGGCGGAGGTGACCTCCGCGAGCAGCCCCGAACGTGTGTGCATCCCCCGCACCACCTCGTCCATCCCTGCCAGCCGCTCCTGCGGGGCGGCGACCACCAGGTCGGGGCCTTCGGCCACGATCTCGAGACGGTCGTCTGTCACCAGCGTGGCGATCTCGATGATGCGGTCACGGGACGGGTCGAGCCCGGTCATCTCCAGGTCCATCCACGCCAGCACCGCCAGCACGGTAGCGGGGTCGGTAGCGTGAAGTGGTGCTGCGCGTGCCACTGGTGAGCGTCGATCCCGACCTGGCCCTGCCGCGCTACGCCCTCCCCGGGGACGCCGGGGTCGACCTCGTCGCGAGAGCGGGGGTGCTGGTGGCGCCGGGGGGCGGTCGGGCCCTGGTGCCGACCGGCGTGCGGGTCGCCATCCCGGAGGGATACGCCGGGCTCGTGCTGCCCCGCAGCGGCCTCGCCCTTCGGCACGGCTTGACGCTCGCCAACAGCCCGGGGCTGATCGACTCCGGCTACCGGGACGAGCTGTGCGCCGTGGTCATCAACACCGACCCGGAGAAGGCCTATGAGATCCGCCGCGGCGATCGCGTCGCCCAGCTGGTGGTGATCCCCGTCGCCGAGGTGGAGTGGGAGGTCGTCGCAGAGCTGGAGCCGTCGGAGCGGATGTACGGGCGTTTCGGTCACACGGGGTCGTAGGTGCCCGAACTGCCGGAAGTGGAGGCTCTCGCCCGGTTCCTCACGGATCGGACCGGTGGTCGCGCGATCGAGAGGGTGGAGGTCGGGGCGCTGTCCGCCCTGAAGACGTTCGACCCGCCGGCGGAGGCCCTCGTCGGTCGGATCATCGAGGCCTGCGAGCGGCGGGGCAAGTACCTGTGCCTGCGGGCGCGGGGGCCGCTGTGGGTGGTCGTGCACCTGGCGCGCGGCGGATGGGTCCAGTGGCGGGACGAGGCCCCTGCGGCGCGCGCTCGTCCAGGGAAAGGCCTCCTGGCTCTGCGGGTCGGGCTTTCCCAGGGGGGGTTCGATCTCACCGAGGCGGGCACAGAGAAGCGCCTCGCTGTGTGGGTCGTCAACGATCCGGACCGGGTCGAGGGGATCGCCCGCCTGGGCCCGGACCCGCTCTCGCCGGGGTTCGGGGTCGACGCCCTCACCGCTGCGTTGGGCGGCCGCACCGCCAACGTGAAGACTGTGTTGACCGACCAGTCGGTGATCGCCGGGGTTGGCAACGCCTATTCCGACGAGGTATTGCACGCCGCGAAGCTCTCGCCGTTCAAACCGGCCGGCAACCTGACCCCGCAGGAGGTCGCCCGGCTCCACGCCGCCGTGGTCGGCGTCCTCGGCGACGCCGTGCAGCGGTCGCTCGGCCTGCCCGCCAAAGGCCTGAAGGGGGAGAAGAAGGGGGGTCTCGCCGTTCACGGCCGGACGGGACAGCCCTGCCCGGCGTGCGGGGACGTCGTGCGGGAGGTGTCGTTCGCCACCAAGTCGCTCCAGTACTGCCCCACCTGCCAGACAGGGGGCAGGCCACTTGCCGACCGGCGCCTGTCGCGCCTGCTCAAGTGAGTGGCCGAACCGGCGCCCGCCGGCCCGCCGCCGCTTCTACGCCGGCGCCGCCGAGCGGCGTGCGGGAGGTGGCCACCTACCGCGGCGTCCGCTGGCGGAAGGACCCTGACGGCACCATCGGCTGGTTCAACGAGGACGCCGGGGGATGGCTCCGGTGGCGCCCGGGGGCGGACGCCCCGCCCCTGCCGCCGCGCTGGGAGGAGGTCGCCGCCCGCATCCCCGTGCCGCCACGGGTCCGGCGCGCCCCGTGGAGCAGCCCGTACCGGCTCGTTCCGGTCGCCCTCATCCTCGGGGCGATCTCGGTCGGCGCCTGGCAGGCGACGCGCTACAGCGGTGCGGCCGCCGCCCGGATGGCGGCGCGCCAGGCCCACGCCCTGGTCGGCAGGTGCCTGGTCCGAACCTCCGTTCCCGGTGCGCCGGTGGCATACGCGACGACCCCGGTGCCATGCTCGTCGAGCAGTGCCGCCGTCCGGGTGGTGTCCGTGCACGCTGCCCGGCGGACCGGGGCGCAGTGCCCGGCGGGCGACAAGGTGCTGCAGTTGGCCTACGCCGGGGCCCGGACGGTCGACATCGAGTGTGCCGTCCCTGCTCACCCGTGACGGCGCCTGCGGTGAGCGAGGACGGGAGCCCGGGGCGAGGTACAGTCACGGCGCCATGAGGGTGCGGATCGATCCCGAAGCCTGCCAGGGCCACGGGCGCTGCTATTCGCTCGCCCCCGAGCTCTTCGGGGCGGACGACGACGGGTTCGGCACGGTCCTGGTGGACCCCATCCAGCCGTCCGGCGAGGGGCGGGCGCGGCTCGCTGCCGCCAACTGCCCCGAGCAGGCGATCAGCATGGAGGGATGACCCGGCTCACGTCCCGGATCACCACGTCCCCGCCGCTCTGGAGCTCAGCGGTCGGGTAGGGGCCCGGGGAAGGCAGCCTCGGCGGCATCCTCGAGCTGCCTGGCCTTGCGGCGGACGAGCAGGATCCCGCCGGCGACGGCCACCGAAGCGGCGACGCCGAGGCCGATCGAGACGGTGCGCGACGCCTTGGTCACGGCTCCGCCGACCTCGTAGGGCACGAAGCTGTAGATCGCCGCCCAGAGGATCCCGCCGGCGGCGTTGGAGGGGAGGAACCGCCGCCAGTGCATCTTGAGGGTGCCGGCGAGGAACGCCGCGTAGGTGCGCAGCACTGAGACGAACCGGCCGAGGAACACCACCTTCCCGCCGTGGCGGTCGAACAGCAGCCGCCCGACCTTGATCTCCTTCTCCCGCACGTGGATGTACCGGCCGTAGCGGTGCAGCAGGCGGTAGCCACCCTTGTCGCCGATCAGGAAGCCGATGTTGTCGCCGGTGATCGCCGCCGCTGCCGCCACGGCGAAGATCAGCCAGACCGACAGGGCGTGCCGGCTGCCGGCGTAGAGGGCCGCCGTGATGAGGATGGTCTCCCCGGGGAGCGGCACGCCGAGGCTCTCGGCTCCGACCAGGACGAACACCGCCAGGTACCCGTACTGGCTGATGAGGTGGTGGAGGTTCATCTGTCGGGGCTGGAGCGGACGACGGGACTCGAACCCGCGACCCCAACCTTGGCAAGGTTGTGCTCTACCAACTGAGCCACGTCCGCAGTCGGCTTGGACGCTAGCAGATCGCCGGCCCGCCCCAGCGCCTGACCGTCGCGCCCGGGTAGGGTCCCCGCCACCGAACGGGAGGTGCGGACATGGGCATAAGGGCAGTGGTGGCACCAGCAGAGGGTCGGGCACGGCTGACCGAGCTCGAGGAAGGGGACCTGCCCGAGGGTGACGTGACCGTCGATGTCGCCTACTCGTCGCTCAACTACAAGGACGGCCTGGCGGTGACCGGACGGGCCCCGATCGTCCGGCGGCCCCCGCTGGTCTGCGGCATCGATCTCGCCGGCACGGTCACGGACTCCTCCTCAGCGCGCTGGTCGCCGGGAGACGAGGTCGTCGTCACCGGGTGGGGGTTGTCTGAGACCTATCCGGGGGGCTACACGGGGCGCCAGCGGGTCCGCAGCGAGTGGCTGGTGGCCCGCCCTCCCGGCCTGACCCTTGCCCAGACGATGGCGGTCGGCACGGCGGGTCTCACCGCCATGCTGTGCGTCCTCGCCTTGGAGGACGCCGGCCTCCAGCCTGGCGTGGACGGCCCCGTCCTCGTCACCGGAGCAGCGGGCGGCGTGGGCAGCGTCGCCATCGCCGTCCTCAGCCGGCTGGGCTACCGCGTGGCGGCTTCGACCGGGCGCCCGGAGCTGCACGACTACCTGAGCGAGCTGGGCGCGGCGGAGATCGTGGCTCGAGAGGAGCTGGCAGGGGACTCCGGCCGCCCCCTCGAGTCGTCCCGGTGGGCGGCGGCGGTGGACGCCGTCGGCGCCACGACGCTGGCGTCGGTGCTGCGCCAGGCCCGCTACGGAGCTGCCGTCGCCGCGTGCGGCCTCGCCGGCGGTACCAACCTCCCGACCACGGTGCACCCGTTCGTCCTCCGCGGGGTGCGGCTGCTCGGGGTCGATTCGGTCATGTGCCCGACACCCCGACGGGAGCAGGCCTGGGGCCGCCTCGCCACGGACCTCGACCCGAACCTGCTCGATGGCATGACGACGGTCGAGCCGCTCGGCGCGGTGCCGGAGTTGGCCGACGACATCCTCGACGGCCGCACCCGGGGACGGGTTGTCATCGACGTGCGGGCGTGAGCGGGGTCGGCTCCGATGGTTCGGACAGCGAGGTCTCGGGAGGGACGGGCCTCGGTGAGGCGGCGATTCGGGCGGTGCTCGGGCGCTTCGCCAGCGGGGTGACGGTGGTGAGCGGGATCGGCACGGAGGGGCCGGTCGGCTTCACCTGCCAGTCGTTCTTCTCCCTGTCCCTCGTCCCTCCCCTCGTGGCACTGGCGCCGTCGCGCCTGTCGGTGAGCTGGCCGCACATGCACACCCGGGCGGCGTTCACGGCCAGCGTCCTGACCGACAGGCAGGAGGCCTTGGCCAGGGCCTTCTCGGTGAGGGGCCGGGACAAGTTCCGCGGCGTCGGCTGGACGCCTGGCACCAACGGCGCCCCCCGGATCCACGACGCCTTGGCGTGGGTCGATTGCCGTGTCGAGCGGGTCTACGACGGGGGTGACCACCACCTCGTCATCGGCCGCATCCTCGCCATGGAGCTCGGCGACGGCCAGCCGCTCGTGTTCTACCGGGGCGGGTTCGGGTCCTTCCGGGCGTGAACCCCGAGGCGGGGTGGTGCGCCACCGACGAGTCGGCGGGGTGTGGCACCCTAAGGGCCACGCGGAGGCTATCGTGGAGGTGGCGCCGAGGTGTCGCCCGGCCGGTTTCCGGCCAGGGGGGCGCCGGACGGCGGAGAGCAAGCCGGGCGGGAGCCCGGAGGAGAGTTCGGCCCTCGGGACCGGAGTGACATGGGCCGCACGGCCCGACGGCGGTGGAGTGCCGCCTGGGGTCGATCGGGCGGCACGTAGCGGAACTGGAGAGACAACTGGACCCCAACACGTTCGAGGCTGCCGTCGCCGCCCACGCGGCGGGGGTCGCCTCGGCGAGCGAGCTGGAGTTGCTCGCGGCCCACCCGGACGACTGGACCAGGGTGCTGCGGCAGCTCGTGCACGAGACCGACGACGCCTTGCGATCGGCGCAGCGCATGGCAGGAGACGAGCGCGGGCAGGTCCTCGCCGATCTGCGCCAGGAGCGGGCGCGGCTGGCCGAGGTCCTCCTCGAGCGCACCGGGGACCGGATCGACGGAGTCGGCGAGCCGCCGGTGGTCCCGGCAGCGCAGCCGGAACGGGCGGACGCCGGTGCCGCGGCTGCAGACCGGCCGCTGCTGCAGGCGTCCTGGGCGGACGGCAGGGTCGTGGTGTGGGCGGGGGGTCCGGGGGCGCCGGCCGGCAGCCACGACGTGGTCGAGCGCCTCCTCGGCCAAGCCGATGCCGGCGGCATCGGCTGGGAGCGCCACGGTGCGGTGCCGCTCCCGAGTGGCCAGGCGGCCGAGGCGCGGTCGGCGCCGATAGCACAGACGCTCGGATGGCTGGTGGGGATCGGCTCGGGCCAACTCCCCGCCGAGGGCGCCGGCCCCAGCCTGCACTGGCTCGGAGAGGCGGCGGTGTGGGCCACGCAGCTGGTCGCCGAGGGGCGGATGGTGCCCGTGCTGCGCGGCTCGGCCACCCCCTCGGGCGGCGGGCGACACGCCACGGGCAGGCACCGGGTGCGTTGGGTGCCGGCCCTGGTCGACCGGGAGCACCTGGTGAACCTCACTGCGGCCATGCCCGGCTGCGTCGGCGCCCTCCAGGCGACCCCGCAGCCCGACGGGTTGCTGCGGGCGGTGCTGGCGGCGGTCGTCGACGCCGTGTCCCGGGCCGGGGCGGCCCGCCTGGTGGCTCCCGCCGCGGCTCCTTTGGCGACCACCCGGGCGGAGGTGTCCGAAGCGGTGCTCTCGGGCCTCGACGGCCGGCCTTTCGTCGCCTCCACGGACGTGGCGGGGCGGCTTGCCGAGGACCTGAAGCGGTGGGCGGCGCCGGTCACAGCGGCGACGCGGATCGGCCTGTCAGTAGCGCTCGACCCGCCTGCCGACGACGGCGGGTGGCTGCTCAGCGTGCAGGTGACCGGCGTCGACAAGCAGCCGTTGCCGGTCGAGCTCGCCCTCGTCGTCGCCTCGGGCGCGAAGGCGCAGCAGGTCGAAGCGCAGATGCGACGCCTCGAGCGGCTGCTACCTGCCCTCCGAAGGCCGTCGACCCGACGGGGCCAGGTGGTCCTCGACGTCGAGGAGGCCACCGACCTGATGTTCCGTGCGGGCCCTGCCCTCGCCTCCGCCGGCTTCGACGTGTACTTCCCGAAGGTGTCCCGGCGGCGCCCGAGCCCCCAGCTACGCCTGTTCGCCGAGGCGATGAGCGGCCCGTCGCAGGTGGGGATCAACCAGCTCGCGTCGGTGCGGTGGTCCGTGCTGTTCGACGACCTCGAGCTCGATGCCGCTGCCGTCGCCAGGCTGGCGTCGCAAGCGGCGCCGCTGGTGCAGGTGCGGGGCCGGTGGGTGCACATCGACCGCGCCAACCTGGTCGCCGCAGCCGACGCCCTGGCCGAGCGGGCCGGCATCACGGAGCTGTCCGGCGCCGCCCTCCTCCGCCACGCCGTCGGCCTCGAGGGCTCGTCGCTCGGCGGGGCGCTCCGCGTCGACGGCAACGGCTGGGCCGTGGAGCTGTTGCGTGGCGCCCGCACGTCACCGCCGGCGCCCATCGCCAACCCGGAGGGCTTCGTGGGGGAGCTGCGCCACTACCAGGCCGACGCGCTCGGCTGGCTCGCCTTCCTCGACCGCGCCGGGCTCGGCGGCTGCCTGGCGATGGACATGGGGCTCGGCAAGACGCCGACGGTCCTGGCGCACCTCCGCCTCGACGCCGGTCACGGCCCCGCGCTCGTCGTCTGCCCGCCGGCGGTCCTCTCCAACTGGGCGACCGAAGCCCGCCGCTTCACGCCCTCCCTGCGCGTCGCGCTGCACCACGGGCCGCGCCGGGTCTCCGGGTCGGACCTGGTGGCCCTCGCCGGTCGGAGTGACGTGGTGCTGTCCACCTACGCCACAGCGGTGCGTGACATGGACACCCTGGCCGGCGTCGAGTGGCGCCGGGTCGTCGTCGACGAGGCGCAGGCGATCAAGAACCCCCAGAACGAGACCGCCCAGGTCCTCCGGCGCCTGAAGAGCTGGTCCCGGCTCGCCCTCACCGGCACGCCGATCGAGAACGGGCTCGGCGACCTGTGGGCCATCCTCGACTTCGTCAACCCGGGCCTGGTCGGTACCCGCCCGTCCTTCGTCGAGCAGCTGTCCCGCGTGGCCGACGGCGGCGGGCCGGCGCAGGGCCAGGAGGGCGCGCTGCAGGCGCTCAACGGGCTGCTCGTCTTCCGCCGGACCAAGAGCGAGCCGGAGATCGCCGCCGAGCTGCCCGACAAGGTCGACAAGATCGACCACTGCGGGATGACACCCGAGCAGGTCGGGCTGTACCAGGCAGTGATCAACCGGCTGCTCGACGGCGGGCTCGACAGCGACGTCAACCGCCGCAAGGGGCAGGTCCTGGCTGCCATCACGGCCCTCAAGCAGATCTGCGACCACCCCGCCGCCTACCTGGACGAGGACGCGGACCGGCCCCTCACGGGGCGCAGCGGGAAGCTGTCCCGGCTGGAGGACATCCTCGGCGACGTGTTCGCCGCCGGCGAGCGGGCGCTCATCTTCACCCACTTCGCCCAGTGGGGCGAGCGCATGTCCAGGTACCTCACGGCCCGCACCGGGCGCCCGATCCGCTGCTACCACGGTGGTCTGGCCCGGGGGGCGCGGGACTTGATGGTCGAGGAGTTCCAGCGGGGCAAGGGGCCCGGGGCCCTCGTGCTGTCGATCAAGGCGGGAGGCTCCGGCCTGAACCTGACGGCCGCCAACCACGTGATCCTCTACGACCGGTGGTGGAACCCGGCAGTGGAGGACCAGGCCCGGGACCGGGCGTGGCGGCTCGGCCAGCGCAACACCGTCGTCGCCCACCGGCTCGTCTGCCCGGGCACCGTCGACGAACGGGTCGAGGAGATCGTCGCCGGCAAGCGCCGGGTCGCCGGGCTGGTGCTCCCGGCGCGCAGCAGCCTCGGCGACCTCGACGCTGAGCAGCTGCGCATCGCCCTCGGTCTCGACGCCGACCAGGTCATCGAGGACGAACCCGGCGGGGGCGACGACACCGACCGGGAGGAGGCGGCAGCATGAGCAAGCGACGGCGCACGTTGGGGGGCCGCAAGGCCGCCGAGGCGAAGTTCTGGGGCATCACCTCCACCGTCCCAGAGGGGGAGGACGCGCCGGTGGCGGCGGCCGCGGCGGTGGTCCGGCCCACCCCGGAGCCGGGCGCGCTGGTGCGCTCTCTCGGCGTCCCGCCACTGGCCGTGGACGCCGCCGTGGCCGAGAGGCACCTGACGGCGGTCTACGAGGAGGCGGTCCGGGCTGCGACCGCTCTCGCCGCCGCCAACGGCATGCTCCAGGCCGGCGGCGACGACGGTTGACGTCGCCGCGGCGCGCCAAAGCGGCGGCCGTTGCCGCCGGGGGGCCGTGACGCGCTACTTGTAGCGGTAGGTGATGCGACCCCGCGTCAGGTCGTACGGGCTGATCTCGACCTGGACCTTGTCGCCAGGGAGCACCCGGATGCGGTTCATGCGCATCTTCCCGGAGTTGTGGGCGAGCACCTCGTGGCCGTTGGCCAGCGACACCTTGAACGTGGCGTTCTTCAACGCCTCGCTCACCGTGCCCTCGAGCACGATCGCGTCTTCCTTGTTGTTGGGCAGGGCCGTTCCTTTCGTCGGGGGTGGGCGCGGGGCGCCGCGCCGCTCACCAGCGTAAACGACGCCTGCCTCGGAGCGGGTCTCGCCGGTATGCTTAGGAAAACGAAGTATCTCTGGCCGGGAGCGTGGATGCGAGTGGTGGAGCGGGCCGGCGCGGGAGGGGCGGACCCGCGCGGCGAGGGTTACAAGTGGGTGGCGCTGACCAACACGACGATGGGTGTCCTCCTGGCGACCATCGACTCCTCGATCATGCTCATCGCCATGCCGGACATCTTCGACGGGGTCAAGCTCGACCCTCTGACGCCGGGCAACAGCTTCTACCTGCTGTGGATGATCCTCGGCTTCCTCATCGTCTCGAGCGTGCTCGTGGTGAGCCTGGGCCGGCTCGGGGACATGTTCGGCCGCGTCAAGATGTACAACCTCGGGTTCGTGGTCTATACGGCGTCGTCGTTCGTGCTCACCGTCGACCCGCTCGTCGGGCGGGCCGGTGCCATGTGGCTCATCGTCGGGCGCATCGCCCAGGGGGTCGGGGCGGCGTTCCTCGTCGCCAACTCCGCTGCCATCCTCACCGACGCCTTCCCGACCAACCAGCGGGGCCTGGCCCTCGGCATCAACAACGTCGCCGGCATCAGCGGGTCTTTCATCGGGCTCATCCTCGGCGGGATCCTGGCTCCGATCGACTGGCGCTTGGTGTTCCTCGTCTCGGTCCCCTTCGGGCTGTTCGGCACCGTATGGGCCTACACCCGGCTCGAGGATCGCGGCGTCCGACAGCGGGCCCCGATCGACTGGGCCGGCAACGTCACCTTCGCCGCCGGCCTAATCCTTGTCATGGTCGGCATCACCTACGGCATCGAGCCCGCCGGCGGGCGGGAGATGGGCTGGTCGAGCGGGCCGGTGCTCGCCGAGCTGGTGGCGGGCGCCGCCCTGCTGGCGGCGTTCCTGGTCATCGAGACCCGCGTCGCCAACCCGATGTTCCGCCTGAAGCTGTTCCGGATACGCGCCTTCACTTTCGGGACGCTGTCGACGTTCCTGTCCGCGATCGGGCGGGGTGGCCTCATGTTCATGCTGATCATCTGGCTGCAGGGGATCTGGCTCCCCGAGCACGGCTACAGCTTCACGCAGACACCGTTGTGGGCCGGGATCTACATGCTGCCGCTCACCTTTGGGTTCCTGCTGGCCGGGCCGGTGTCGGGTGTCCTGTCCGACCGGTACGGGTCCCGGCCGTTCGCGACCGGCGGCATGGCCGTGGCCAGCCTGACGTTCCTCCTCATGCTCCTCCTCCCCGTCGACTTCAGCTACTGGCAGTTCGCCCTCCTGCTGGCGCTCAACGGCCTCGCCATGGGAGCGTTCGCGTCCCCCAACCGGGCGGGGGTGATGAACAGCCTGCCGGCCGACCAGCGCGGAGCCGGGGGCGGGATGAACGCGACGTTCCAGTCCTCGGCGCAGGTCCTGTCGATCGGCATCTTCTTCACGCTCATGATCCTCGGGCTGTCGTCGGCGCTGTCCGGCCAGCTGACGAGGGGCCTTGCCGCCCACGGGGTGCCGGCCGGCGCAGCGGCCCGAGTCGGGCACCTGCCGCCGGTGTCGGTGCTCTTCGCCGCCTTCCTCGGCTACAACCCCGTGCGCTCGCTCGTCGGCGGCAGCGTGCTCAGGGGGCTGTCGGCCCACAACCGTTCCGTGCTCACCGGCCACTCGTTCTTCTCCCGGCTGATCGCGGCGCCGTTCCACTCCGGTCTGGTCGAGGCGTTCGCCTTCGCGGCGGCGGCCTGCCTGGTGGCGGCGACCGCCAGCTGGTTCCGGGGCCAGCGCTACGTCGACGACGTAGCGCTGGCGGGACCGGTGCGGGTGGCTCAGCCGGCCACCAGGTCGTAGATCGCGGCGGTCCGGGCCGCCACGCCCGCCCAGGTGAAGTGCCGGAGGACGCGAGCCCGTCCCGCCCGTCCCATGGCGCTGGCGCGCGCCGGGTCGGCGAGCACCTCCTCGATCGCCGCCGCCAGCCCGGCGGCGAGACCGCCGGGGTCCAGCGGGGTGCCGGAGCCGTCGCCGGCGGCCTCGAAGGGGACGAGGATCCCGGTCTCGCCGTCGACGACGATCTCGGGGATCCCGCCCACGGAGGTGGCGACCACCGGCGTCTCGCAGGCCATCGCCTCGAGGTTGATCAACCCGAAGGGCTCGTACGTAGAGGGGCAGACGAACACGGCGGCGTGGCTCATCAGCTGGGCGACGTCGGGCTGCGCCAGCATGCCGTCGATCCAGTGCACCCCAGAGCGCTCCCGCCGGAGGCGCTCGACGGCGGCTGCGATCTCGGCGGCGAGCTCGGGCGTGTCGGCCGCTCCGGCGCAGAGCACGAAGCCGGCACCAGGGTCGACCGCGTGGGCTGCCTCGAGGAGGTGGGCTATCCCCTTCTGCCGTGTCACCCGCCCGATCCACATCACGTAAGGCCGGTCCGCCTCGATCCCCAGGCGCTCCAGCGCGCCGGCGTGCCCGTCAGGGGCCCACCGGGTGGGGTCGATGCCGTTGTGCACGACGTGGATCCGGTCCGGGTCCACCTCCGGGTAGACGGTCAGGACGTCGTCGCGCATCCCCGCCGACACGGCGATCACGGCGTCGGCGTCGAGCAGGCCCGCCCGTTCGGCCCAGCAGGACACCCCGTAGCCGCCGCCGAGCTGCTCGGCCTTCCACGGCCGCAGCGGCTCGAGGCTGTGGCAGGTCGCGACGTGGGGCACGTCCCACAGTCGCTTGGCGAGGACCCCGGCGATGTTGGCGTACCACGTGTGGCTGTGCACGACGTCGCTCCCGCCGGCGGCTGCGGCGAGCACGAGGTCGGCGGACAGCGCCCGCAGGGCCGAGCCCTCGGGGGTGGCGGCGATGGCCTCCCACGGCTCTGCGGTCGCCACGACGAGCGGGTCGTCGCGCGGTGGGCCGAAGCAGGCGACGCCGACGTCGACGTGGGCCGTGAGTGCCATGGACAGCTCTGCGACATGGACCCCGGCGCCGCCGTAGACGTCGGGGGGGTACTCCCTGGTGAGGATCGTGACGCGGCGGCGGCGTGGACTTTCTCCGGAGCCGCTCACGCCCCGGTGACCTTGTCCCCCTTGCCGACCACGACCACCCCGCGCTCGGAGACGGCGAAGCGCCCCCGGTCGAAGTCGGCGTCGACGCCCAGGCCGCAGCCGGCGGCGACCTCCACGTTCTTGTCCACGATCGCCCGGCGCACCACCCCTCCCGGGTGGACCGTCACCCCGTCCATCAGCACCGCGTCCTCCACGAGGGCCCCCGACTCGACGCGCACCCCCGGCGACAGCACCGAGCGCCGGACGGTCCCCCCGGCGATGATCACGCCGGCGCTCACCAGGGAGTCGAACGCCTGCCCCCGCCGGTCGTGGTCCTCGAAGACGAACTTCGCCGGCGGCAGCTGCACCCCTGCTGTGTAGATCGGCCACTGCTGGTTGTAGAGGTTGAACACCGGGTGGACCGACACGAGGTCCATGCTCGCCTCGTAGTAGCTGTCGAGCGTCCCGACGTCGCGCCAGTAGCCCCGGTCCCGCTCGGTTGCACCGGGCACGTCGTTGCGCGAGAAGTCGTACACGTGGGCGTCGCCGGCGGCGGCGAGGGCGGGGACGATGTCACCCCCGAAGTCGTGGCGCGACAGGTCGTTGGCGGCGTCGGTGTGCAGCGCGTCGAGGAGCGCCTCCGTCGTGAAGACGTAGTTGCCCATCGACGCGAACACCTGGTCGGCAGCGTCGGGTAGGCCCGGCGGGTCGGAGGGCTTCTCGTCGAAGCGGGCGATCCTCGTGCCCTCCCCGACGGTGACCACGCCGAAGTGGTGCGCCTCCCACCGCGGCACGCGTATGGCTGCCACCGTGAGGCCGGCGCCGGTGGCGACGTGCTGGTCGAGCACCTGGCGGGGGTCCATCCGGTAGATGTGGTCGGCACCGAAGACGCACACGTACTCGGGCTTCTCGTCGCCGATGATGTTCAGGTTCTGGAAGACGGCGTCGGCCGACCCGGAGAACCACTGCCGGCCGCGGCGCATCTGGGCCGGCACCGGCGTCACGTAGTTGCCGAGGAGCGTGGACATCCGCCACGTCCGGGTGAGGTGGAGGTCCAGGCTGTGGCTCTTGTACTGCGTGAGGACGACGATCCGCAGGATCCCGCCGTTCGCCAAGTTGGAGAGGGCGAAGTCGATCAGGCGGTACTGCCCGCCGAAGGGCACCGCCGGCTTGGCGCGGTCGAGGGTGAGGGGCATGAGCCGCTTCCCCTCCCCCCCGGCGAGGACGATGGCGAGGACGCGGGGCACGCCGCGCATGCTACGCAGAGTGAAGGGCGGCCGGCGTGGAGGTCAACCGCCGGGCCAGGGTGCGGTACAGGCCCGGGAGCCCGCCGTGGAGGCGGGCGGGCAGGGACAGCCATCCTGGCACCATCACCTCGTCACGGCCGTCGAGGAGGCAGGTGAGGATGGCGGTGGCGAGGCGTTCGGGGGGCAGGGGGCGGGGGCGGGCGCGGTCGTACCCGCGGTTGCGGCGGTCGAAGAAGCGGGTCGCGACGACCCCTGGCGTGACCAGGGTGACGCCCATGCCGGAGGGCGCCACCTCGGCTCGGAGGGCCTCGGCGAAGCCGTGCAAGCCGGCCTTGGTCGCCGAGTACCACGCCTCCCCGGGCACGCCGAGGACCCCCGCTATCGAACCCACCAGCACGAGGCGACCACCCGGGCGGGCGAGGTGGGGGAGCGCGGCATGCACCAGGTGCGCCGCCGACCGCAGGTTGACGTCGAGCAGGCGGTCGATTTCCCCGGATGCCATGTCCTCGAAGCGACCCGCCCAGCCGACGCCGGCGTTGCTCACCACCACGTCGAGGCCACCCAGTTCGGCGAGGGCTGCCTCCACCGTGTGGCGGGCGGTGGCAGGCTGGAGCAGGTCTCCCGGTGCGGGCCGTGCACCGGTCTCGGCGGCCAGGCAAGCGAGGGCAGCACGGTCACGCCCGCCGGCCACGACGTACGCCCCCTCCGCCGCCAGGAGCCGGACGGTCGCCGCGCCGATCCCACTCGATGCCCCGGTGACCAGCACCCGTGCCCCGGCGAGGGTGCCCGTCGGTGCAGCCGGCTCGGGCGGCGGCAGGTCGGTGGAGCACGCGCCGACCGCCGGGCGAGCCGAGCGGGGGCGGGCGGCCGCGGCGGTCGGTGGGGCTGCGGCGGTCGGTGGGGCGGCGGCGGTCGATGGGGCGGCGGCGGTCGATGGGGCGGCGGCGGGTGCCACGGTGAGCTCTCTACCCACCTGCGGGGCCGTGCGCTGACATCGGTCGCTGCGGGCCGGGAACGGGCGCTCTAGCCGGCGAGGGCGGCGCGGATCGACTGCCTCAGCGACTTGGTGGTCGCCAGCACCGCCGTCGGCTCGTAGCCGCAGTGCGCCATGCAGTTGGCGCAGCGGGGGTCGCGGCCCCGCCCGTACCGGTCCCAGTCCGTCGTCTCGATCAGCTCCTTGTACGTCTCGGCGTACCCGTCGGCCATCAGGTAGCACGGCCGCTGCCAGCCGAACACCGAGTAGGAGGGGATCCCCCACGGTGTGCACTCGTAGTCGACCTTGCCCTCCAGGAAGTCGAGGAACAAGGGGCTGTGGTTGAGGCGCCACCGCTTGCGCCTGCCGTCGGCGAACGCCTGCTCGAACAGCTGCGTGCTGGACCTGGTGGAGAGGAAGTTCACCTGGTCCGGGGCCTTCTCGTAGGCGTACCCGGGGGAGATCATCATCTGGTCGACACCGAGGTCTTCGTTCAGGAAGTCGAGGATCTCCCGCACCGTCGTCGGGGAGTCGGTGTTGAAGAAGGTTGTGTTAGTCGTCACCCGGAAGCCCTTCTCCTTGGCCGCTTTGATGGCAGCGACGGCCTTGTCGAAGGTGCCCGCCCGGCTGACCGACTCGTCGTGGCGGTCGCGCAGGCCGTCGACGTGCACCACCCAGCTGAACCGGGGATGGGGGCTGAAGCGGTCCATCTTCCGCTCGGCCAGCAAGGCGTTGGTGCAGAGGTACACGTAGCGGCCACGGTCGAGCAGGGCCTGGACCATCTCGGCGATGTGGGGGTGCAACAGCGGTTCCCCACCGGCGATGGACACCATCGGCGCCCGGCACTCCTCGACGGCCGCCACCACCTGCTCCACGCTGAGGCGCTGGCGAAGGATCTCGGTGGGGTGCTGGATCTTGCCGCACCCGTTGCACGCAAGGTTGCACGCGAACAGCGGCTCCACCTCCACGATCAGCGGGAACTTGTCGCGCCCGGCCAGCTTCTGCCTGGCCATGTAGGTGCCGACCTTGATGCTCTGGCGTAGCGGTACTCCCATCAGCGGACCTCCTGGGGGAGGGAGAAGGCGACGGTCTCGTTGCGGACGGCCTCGGTGCGGATGTCGAGGGGGCCGGCGCCACCGAGGGCACGCAGCACCCGGGTGACGATGGCCTCGGGGGCGGACGCGCCGGCCGTCACGCCCACTGTGGCGGCGGTCGCCAGCCAGTCCAGGTCGAGATCGTCCTCGTCGTCGACGAGGTGGGCGGGGGCGCCGGCGCGCTCCGCCACCTCGACCAGCCTACGGCTGTTGGAGCTGGTAGCCGACCCGACCACCACCACGACGTCGCACGCCCCCGCGATCGCCCGCACCGCCTCTTGGCGGTTGTGGGTGGCGTAGCAGATGTCCGACGCCGGCGGACCGACGAGTTGCGGATAGCGCGCTCTGAGGGCGGCGACAGTCTCGGCTGTCTCGTCCGGGGCGAGTGTCGTCTGGGTGATGTACGCCACCGGTCGCTGCGGGTCGAGGTCGAGCCGTTCGACGTCGGCGGCCGTCTCGACCAGCCGGATGCCGTCCGCCTCGCCGAGCGTGCCCTCCGTCTCGTCGTGACCCGGGTGGCCGATGAGCACGAGCTGGTAGCCGCGGTCCCGGAACCGGCGGACCTCGGTGTGCACCTTGCCGACGAGGGGACAGGTGGCGTCCACCGCGGTGAGCCCCCGCCGGCGGGCCTCCTCCCGCACGGCGGGAGCGACGCCGTGCGCGGAGAACACCACCGTGGCGCCGTCGGGCACCTCCCCCAGCTCGCGGACGAAGACGGCGCCGATGGCTTCCAGCTCCGCGACGACGTGCTCGTTGTGCACGATCTGGCGGCGGACGTACAGCGGCGCCCCGTAGCGGGCGAGCCCCCGCCGGACGGTTTCGATCGCCCGCTCGACGCCGGCGCAGAAGGAGCGGGGCCCGGCCAGCAGCACCGTGCGAGGCCTGACGGCGGCGGCCCAGCGCTCGACGGCGGGCGCCGTCCGCTGGAGCACGCGCAGCGCCCGGGCGAGGTCGGACGCCGTGCCCGGCGAGACGAGGCGGCGCCCGGGGGCGTCGGCCACGACCCGGACCACCGCCGTCGGGCGGCCCCAGTCGTCGGCGAGCAGGGCGACCGATTCGAGGTCCACCGCCAGGGCGCCGGTCGCTTCCGCCAGCGCCTGGCGCTGGCGGTCGTCGTGCACCAGCCGGGCGGTGCTGACCACAGCGCCGACGGCGACGGTGAGCCCGTCGCGCCGCAGCGCCCGCGCCACCAGCGGAGCGGCGGGGATCTCCGCCACGAGCGAGGCGTCCGGGCGCAGGACCCGGTCGGCGACGACGACGTCGCCGCAGCCGAGCGAGGCGGAGAGCCCCCCGGCCACGCCGGTCACCGCCACGGCACGCACGCTCCCGGTGAGCGCCACCGCCCGGTGCGTGGCGGCGCCGGCCGCGGCCCGGCCGGCGCCGGTCCCGGTCCGGGCCACCAGGGCGCCGGGGGCACCCCGCCCGACGGCGCGGGCCTCCAGGCGCATCGGCGCCAGCGCCAGGAGAGAGCCGCTCATTCCCTGGCCCCGATGGCCGCCACGTACCGGCCCAGCGCTGTGAGTGGGAACACGTGCCGGTAGAGGTGGTAGTTGATGCTGAAGTCCCACGGGAAGCCCGTACCCGTGAACCACGGCTCGTCCCAGGTGCCATCCTCGGTCTGGTGGCGGGTGAGCCAGCGTATGCCGTCCCGGGTTGCGTCCCCTGCCGGGCCGTCGCCCACCTCCCCGGCGGCGAGGAGGGCGAGCAGCGCCCAGGCGGTCTGCGACGCCGTGGAGGCGCCCCGCCCCCTCCAGGCCGGATCGATGTAGGACCGGAGGTCCTCGCCCCACCCACCGTCGTCGTTGCGGTGCTCGACGAGCCAGTCGACCGCCCGGCGGATCCGGTGGTCCGCCGGCGGGATGCCGGCGGTGACGAGGGCGGGCACGACGGCACCCACGCCGTAGACGTAGTTGACACCCCACCGGCCGAACCAGGAACCGTCGTCCTCCTGCTCGTCGGTCAGCCAGCGCAGCGCCCCGGCGATCACGTCGTCGCCGGCGCCCGGCTCGGCGGCGAGCATCTCGAGCACGTGGCCGGTCACGTCGGCGGACGGCGGGTCGGTCACCTCGCCGAAGTCGCAGAAGGGGATGGCCTTCACCAACTCGCTGTCGTTGTCGACGTCGAAGGCGCCCCACCCGCCGCCCCGGCTGCGCATGCCAGCCGTCCAGACCACACCCCGCCGGCAGGCGTCGTCGCCGGCGTCGCCGGGAGCGATGCCCGCCCGTCGGAGCGCCAGGACCACCAGAGCGGTGTCGTCGATGTCGGGGTACAGATCGTTGGCGAACTCGAAGGCCCACCCCCCGGGGGCCAGGTGCGGGCGCCGGATCGCCCAGTCGCCCCGGACCCGGATCTCCTCCCGCAGCAGCCAGTCCCGGGCTCGCCGGATCGCCGGGTGGGCCGGGTCGACGCCGGCGTCCACGAGGGCGATGACCGACAGCGCCGTGTCCCACACCGGTGACTGGCAGGCCTCGATGCGCCGGCCGGCCTCGTCCTCGAGCACGAAGCCGTCGATGCCGTCGAGGGCAGCGGCGAGGACGGGGTGGTCCAGGGCGTAGCCCTGCAGGTGCAGGGCGATGACCGAGTACACGATCGGTGGTTGGATCCCGCCCCAGCAGCCGTCGGCCTCCTGGCGGCGCACTATCCAGCGCTCGGCGGTGCTGAGGGCCGCCCGGCGCAGGAGGGTGCGTGGGAGGAACCAACCGGGGAGCCGCTCCCAGGCGTGCAGCGCCCGGTCCAGGGAGCGGAACGCGGGCCCGGCGAGCGGGTCCCGCCGGCGGGGCTTGCGCTGGGGGGCCTCTGCCAGGAGGGCAGCCCGGTCGGCCGGTGAGTTGCCGGGCGGCCCCAGGAGCTCGTCGAGGCCGAACGGCAGCGGGCGCGATGGCCGGTGGGCCATGACGACGCCCAAAGCGACGATGGTCTGGCGGGCCCAACACCCGAACCGGTAGATGCTGAGCGGCGCGTTGGGCGGGAGGAAGATCAGCTCGGGCGGCATGACGGGCAGCTCGTCCCACGACCACGCCCCGACCATGGCCAGCCAGATCCGGGTGAACACCCGTGCGGCCGCCGGGCCGCCGTGAAGCCGGACCCAAGCGGCCGCCGCCTGCATGTGGGTTTCGTCGGGTCCGTCGCCGGCCAGCCGGAGGGCGACGTAGGCCTCCACGGTCGCCGACAGGTCGGGCGGGGCGCCGTGGAACGTCCCCCACGTGCCGTCCTGGCGCTGCTGGCTGCGGATCCACCGGGCGGCGCGCGCCGCCAGGCCGGGGCGGAGGATGCCGAGGAAATGGCGCAGGAGGAGGTCCTCGGCGTCCATCGTCACGTTGGTCTCGAGCTCGCCCTTCCACCAGCCGTCGGGGTGCTGCCGGGCGAGGAGGTGATCGCAGCCTCGATCGCGCGCTTCACCGGCCGCTGCGAGCAGCGGTTCCCACGACGGCTCCTCGCTGGGGAGGGCGCTCACGACTCCCTCTCGACGACGTAGACGGCCAGGTCCGCCAGCTGGCGGTGGGGCACGGCGGAGATCCGCACCCGCTCGAGCGCGCCGAGGGCGGCGTCGAGATGGGCCTTGGCCTGCACCGTCGTCCACTCCCTCCCGCCGCAGGCGTCGACGAGGTAGGCGGCCCGCCCGACGACCTCCGGCTCGAGGGGAGGGAGGGGCTGGTCGCCGCCGGCGGGACCGAGCAGCAGCTCCCGCAGCTCCTCCGCCTCGTCCCCGCCGGCCGCCAGGGCGGAGACAACCGGCATGGACTTCTTGCGCTGGCGCAGGTCGTTGCCTGCCGGCTTGCCCGTCCGGGCGGGGTCGCCCCAGATGCCGAGCAGGTCGTCGACCGCCTGGAACGACAGGCCCAGGTGGCGTCCGAAGTCCCGGAGCGCTCCGACCGTCGCCGCCGGTGCCCCGGCCAGGACGGCACCGATCGAGGAGGCGCAGCCGAGCAGCGCACCGGTCTTGGCGGCCGACATGGCGGTGCACTCGTCGACGCCGACGTCCCGGCGCTTCTCGAAGGCGATGTCGTCGGCCTGGCCGGAGATCATCGCCGCCGTCGCCTCCGCGAGGGTGGCGGAGGCGGCGGCGCCGGCCACGGGGGCGGCGGCGAGGAGCACCTGGTGGGCCAGCGTCTCGAGAGCATCGCCGGCGATGATCGCCGGCCCGATGCCGAACACGGACCAGACCGTCGGCCGGTGGTGACGCTCCAGGTCCTGGTCGATGATGTCGTCGTGTATCAGCGAGAAGTTGTGGACCAGCTCGACGGCGACGGCACCCGGCACGCCTACGCCGGCCTCGGCCCACACCGCCTCGGTCGACAGCAGCGCCAGCGCCGGGCGGATGCCCTTGCCGCCGGGCGCACCGGAGGGGCGCCCGTCCCGGTCGGTCCAACCGAAGTGGTAGGTGGCCAGCCGCCGGATGTCCGGGGCAAGCCGCTCGATGGCCGCGCGCATGGCCGGGGCCACGGTGTCGCGGGATCGGGCGAGCACCTCGGGCACGCCCGTCGTCGGGGTCATGCGACCTCCTCGCTGAAGCTTCGATCGGTGAGCCGGTGGAGGGCGACGGCGGAGGCGGCGTGGCCGCTGCGGACGGCGCCCTCCATCGTGGCGGGCCACCCGGTGGCGGTCCACGCCCCGGCCACGGCGAGCCCGCCGAAGGCGGTCTCTGCGGTGGGCCGGAGGTGTGCGGTCCCCGGCACCGCCCGGAACGTGGCGGTGCGCTCCTTGGTCACCAGCGTGTCGAGGACGGTGGCGCCGCCGGCTGCGGGCAGCAGGCGGGGGAGCTCGGCGAGGACCTCGCCGGCGATGGCGTCGGGGTGGCGGCGGAGGAGGCGGTCGGCGGCAGACAGGGACACGGCCAGGTACTGCGGGCCGGTGCCTGCCGGCGGGGCGAGGCCGCTCGAGACGGTGCGGTCGAACACCCACTGCACCGCGCTGCCGACGCCGGCGAGCAGTGGTCGATCCGTGACGCGGCGGTCGAAGACCACGTGCACGTTGACGATGGCGGAGGTGCCGAGCTGCCCGAGGGACTCCTGAGCCCTGATCGCCCCCGCAGGCAGGACGTCGCCGGCGGCACCGTGGGGAACGGCGATGACGACCGCGTCCGCCTCGACGGCGTCGCCGGCCCCGCCTGCCCCGTCCGGTCGCGTCGGCACCAAGAACCTGCCCCGTCCGGCGAGCGGCGGCTCGAGCAGCTGGACGCGCCCGGCCCGACGGCCGAGCGCCACCTCGACACCGGCTCGACCGAGGGCGTCGGCGGCGCGGGCGCCGTGGAGCTGGCCGAGCGGCACGCGGGCCCACCCGATGTCGGCGGCGGCCGGGTCGGTCAGCAACCCCGTCTTTAGGACCATGGCGGCCACGGCCAGGGACGCCTCCCGCGCCGGGAGGTTGACGGTCGCCACGGTGATGAGGTCCCAGAGGGCGGCGACGGCGGCGGGGCCCTGGCCGTGGCGGGCCAGCCACGCCGCGAAGGTCTCGGTGTCCAAGGCGGGGTCAGAGAGGTCGACCCGGCGCAGGGCGAGGGCAGCGCGGCCGGCGCCGATGCGGTCTGCGACGCCGAGGTGGGGGTAGCGCAGCAGTGCCGGGCCGAGCTGCAACGGCGCCGGCAGGTCACTGCGGCGGAGGGTGCCGACCCGGGGGCGCCCCCCGGGCGCACCGGCGGGGCGGACGGCGGTCACCTCGAGGCGCCCCTGCAGCTCGACGTCGCCGGCCGATCCGATCCGCTCCAGGAACCCGAGATAGGCCTCGCAGCACCGGAGGAAGACGTGCTGGCCGTTGTCGATCCACCGGCCGGCGTGCTCGAACGACCAAGTCAACCCGCCGAGGCGTCGCCGGCGCTCGACGAGCACGACGCTGGCACCGGCGTCGGCGAGATCCAAGGCGGCGGTGACTCCCGCCAGGCCTCCCCCGACCACGACGGCGTCGGCACGGCGGGGTGGCGCCGGGCGCTCTGCCGCCGTCACGCCGTACCCCTGGTCAGGGCCCGCGCCGCCACGGCGGCCTTCTCCCGGGTCGGCAGCGACAGCCGGCCGCTCAGCACCGCAGCGGGATCCCGCTGGATGCGCCCCAGCAGGCGGCGGTAGATGCCCGCCATGGCGGCCGTGCAGGCCCGGCTCCGCCGGTCGAGCAGGGGCAGCAGGTGGAGGCCCCGGTCGTACCACTCGGCGGCGCGGGCCGCCTCGAACGACACGAGCCCGAGGACGGCGTCGGGGGGCCCGGTGACGTCCGGGGCGCAGCCGAAGCGGGCCAGGTCCTCGGCGGGGAGGTAGACCCGCCCCATGGTGTCCCGGTCCTCGACTATGTCGCGCAGGACGTTGGTCAGCTGAAGGGCGACACCCAACGTGTCTGCCAAGGGGACCGCACGGTCCCCGTCGGTGGACCCGTAGATCGCCAGGGAGAGACGGCCGACGGTGCCAGCCACCGCCCGGCAGTACCCGAGCAGGTCCTCGAAGGTGTCGTAGCGTGCGCCGTCCACGTCCATGCCGCAGCCGTCCACCAGCTCGTGGAGGGCGCTCATCGGCAGCGCCCAGCGGCGGGAGGCGTCGGCAAGAGCCACGAGGACCGCATCCCCCGCACCGGCGTTGGGATCCCGCTCGATGGCGTACAGGTCCTTGTGGAGAGCGTCGAGCGCCTTGCGCTTGAGGGCGGGCGGGTCGTCGCCGTCGCCCACGTCGTCGATGCGCC
The DNA here is from genome assembly GCA_021811865.1 of Actinomycetes bacterium. The sequence goes on from JAKAQB010000009.1 coordinate 63,626, forward strand.
TGGCCATGGCGTACAGGGCGGACATGGCCCGGCGCTTGGGGACGGGGAGGAGGCGGATGCCGTAGGAGAAGTTGCGGGCTTCCCGCCGGGTGATCTCCTCGCAGCGATCGTAGGCCTCGTCGAGGTTCACGATCTCCTCCCGGGCCTCACTGCCAGCAGCGCTGTGGCGTGTCGGAGGGTGCGGGCTCGCGACGGTCGGGGTGTCCCGGCGAAGGGGTCGAAGCCGCAGTCGGCGACGGCGTCGAGGGCAGCCTGGCCGCCGCCGGCAAACCCGGCGACCGCCAACCTCGCCCCGCCGCGCAGGTCAGCGACGAGCGGCGCACCCTCGGCGAGGATCCTGCGGGCACGGGCCACCTCGAAGGCCACCAGTCCCCGCAGAGCCGTTCCGGCCTGGCCGCCGGCCCGGGCGGCGGCCAGGTGGTCGTCGCCGACACCGAAGCGCTCGAGGTCGTCGGCGGGCAGATAGCAGCGACCGGCGCGAAGGTCCTCGGCGAGGTCCTGCCAGTGTTCGGCCAGCTGCAGGGCGGTGCAGATCTGGTCGGACCACGCCACCCGCCGCTCGTCGGAGGCGTCGAAGGCGAGCAGCACGAGGCGCCCGACCGGGTCGGCGGACAGGCGGCAGTAGCCCACGAGGTCCTCGAAGGTGGCGTAGCGGTGGACGGTCTGGTCCATCCGGTTGGCGGCGATCAGGTCGCGCAGCTGGCGCTCCCCGGCACCCCACGAGCGGACGAGGTCGGCGATCCGCGCGACGACGGGGTGAACGGTGGTGCTCGGAGCCTGGCCGAGAGCGGCGTCGAGCTGGGCTTCCAGCCAGTCGAGAGCGGCAAGGCGGTCGCCGGCGTAGGCGTCGCCGAGCTGGTCGACGAGCCGGGCGTAGCCGTAGATGGCCAGGAGCCGGTCCCGCCTGCGACGGGACAGCACCCGGAGGGCGACAGGGAAGTTCTCGCCGCCGGCCCGCGCCATCACGTCGGCCTCCAGGGGGATCCCTGCGGGCGCGTCCCCGCTGGTCCTCGCGGGCGCGTCCCCACTGGTCCTCGCCGGTGGGCCCGGCGGCGACGAGAAGGCGGTGCCGGGCACCGTGACGACCACCTCCGACCTCCCGCATCCAACACCTGACCGTACAGTCATCTGTTGTACGCGCCCGGCCCGGCGGTGTCAATCACCCTGGGCGGCGCGGACGGGGGAGCGGGTCGGCAACGCTGGCTCGGAGCTGGGGTCGAGCGCCCACCCCAGGACGACCGCGAACGCGGCGTTGATGACCGCCAGGCCGTCGCGGAAGGGATCGCCGGGCGGGTCCCCCGGCACGGGTTGGCCGGCGGCGCACGCCAGGGTCCGCAGCACGCGGCGGGCGATGCGCCGGCCACCGGGATATCCCTTGGCGGCGCGGGCGCCGACCTCCATCAGCAGGGGCAGGGCGAGCGCCACCGGCAGGGCGAGATCGGCGGCGGCGCGCTCGGGGCTCTCGGTCACCCGGGCAGGACCCCCCAGGTCGGCGACGACGGCGGCGAAGGCTGCCGCGGTCTCGGCCAGCAGCCGATCCACGGCGGCGGCGAAGAGGTCCTCCTTGGAGGAGAAGTACCGGTACACGCTTCCCTTCGCAACGCCGGCGGCGGCGGCCACCTCCCCCATGGTCACCTCGGCGAAGTCGCGCTCGCTGAACGCTTCGATGGCTGCGGCGAGGATCCGCAGTGCCACATCGGGCTCCCCGTCGGGGTCCGCCTCGCCCAACACGGCGTCAAGCCCAGGCTCGGCGAGGACATCGGGCAGGACGGCGGCGATCTCGTCCAGTCCGAGGCCGCGCTTGTCCCGGAGCATCCGGACGGCACGGACGGCGGTGACGTGGCGGTCGTCGTAGCGGAACCGGTTGGTCGCCGTGCGCGCCGGCGGCGGGACGAGCCCGCTGCGCAGGTAGTGGTGCACGGTGCTGGCCGGGACGCCGGTGCGGGCGACGAGCTCCGAGAGGGACATCGCCGGGCCCGGCCCGCCGCCGGCGGTGTGCGGGGGCGCCGTCACAGGACCCCGGTGCCGTCGGCCGGCTGCGTCGTCACACCGACAGTCTGCCCCGGAGGGCGCCCGGCGCGCGCCGAGGGGTGGCGGTCGGGTGGGGGTGGCGGTCGGGTGGGGGTGGCGGTCGGGTGGGGGTGCATCCGCCGTACCTCGGTGCGTCCGCCGTACCTCGGTGCATCCGCCGTACCTCGGTGCATCCGCCGTACCTCGGTGCATCCGCCGTACCTCGGTGCATCCGCCGTACCTCGGTGTGTTCAGGACCGTAGAGCGTGTCGAAGCTCCCGAGTCTTCCAGCTGGCTAGCGTCAGGCCATGTCGCTGTACTTCCGGCAGCTCCTATCCGGCCGTGACTTCGCCATCGGCGACCCCCTGGCGACCCAGATGGTCAACTACGCCTACGCCGTCGGCGATCGGGAGTCCGGTGAGGCGCTCCTCGTCGACCCGGCGTACGCTGTCGACGACCTCCTCGGGATCGTGGAGGGGGACGGGATGCGCGTGGTCGGGGTGCTCGTCACCCACCATCACTTCGACCATGTCGGTGGCGAGGTCGCCGGCCAGCATGTCCAAGGCGTCGCCGAGCTGCTCTGCCGGCTGCCGGTTCCCGTGCACGCCCACCGGGCGGAGGTGGGGCGGATCCTCGCGGCGACGGAGCTGTCCGCCGGCGACATCGTCTCCCACGAAGGGGGAGACACGGTTGCCGTCGGGGCGCGGGAGGTGCGTCTCCTGCACACCCCGGGGCACACGCGGGGCAGCCAGTGCTTCCTCGTCGACGACCTGCTGATCTCCGGGGACACCCTGTTCCTGGAGGGTTGCGGCCGCATGGACCTCGACGACTCCGACTCACGCGCCATGTACGCCAGCCTCCGAACGCTGGCGTCCCTGCCCGACACCACGGCGGTCCTCCCGGGCCACCGGTACTCGAGCTCCGCCGCGGCGACCATGGCCGCCGTCCGGGAGCTGAACGTCGTCTACAAGCCGGCGACGGAGGAGGCGTGGCTGGCTACCTTCGCCCGCTGACTGCGGTACCGAAGCAGCGGCGGTCGGCACCGGGGACCGGCCAATGGAGATGGTCGCCGGCGCTGACCGCTCGCCGGCGCTGGCCGCTCGCCGGCGCTGACCGCTCGCCGGCACCGGCTAGAGGGTGGGCCACTCCTCGTCATCGGGTTCGTCGATGTCGTCGCCGGGCCACACGCCCTCGGGCCAGTCCGGGCCCGTCGCCCACCTGAGGACCGTGGCGAACGCGTCCTTGATGACCGCGATGCCGGCGGGCAGCGGGTCAAAAGGATCCCCGCCGGCGCCAGCCCCTCGGTCCACGCCGGCGCCGGTCGGGCGGTCGGCGCCGCCGGCCGAGCCGGGGGTGAAGGGCCGCCCGGCCGCCTCGGCCATCGTCGCCAGCACCCGGCGAGCGAGCTCCTGGCTCGGCTCGTGGCCCTTGGCGGCACGGGCGCCGAGCTCGAGCAGCAAGGGCATCGTCACCGCGACGAGGCGAGCGAGCTCCGCCGCTGTCTTCTCCGGGGCGCTGGCCACCCCATCTGGGCCGCCGAGGTGGTCGATCGTCTCGGCGAGGTCGGCTGCCGCCCGGTCGAGCAGGCGCTCGATCGTCGTCGTGAAGATCTCCTCCTTGGAAGCGAAGTGCAAGTAAACGCTGCCCTTGCCGACGTCCGCGGCCTTGGCGATCTGCCCGACGGTCACCTCGCCGTAGCTCCGGCTGCGGAACGCCTCGGTAGCGGCGTCGAGGAGCCGGTCGCGGACGTCGCCGTCGGCGTCGGCGGGCGGCGGGCGGCGGGCGGCCCTGCCCGCCAGCAGCCGGGGGAGCTCCCCGGCGATGGCCCCGAAACGCTGCCCCCGGCCGCGGCAGGCCCGGATGTACCGGAGGGCGGTGACGTGGCGCTCGTCGTACGCGAAGCGGTTGGAGGAGCGGCGGTCGGCTGCCGGGAGGAGCCCGAGGCGCAGGTAGTGGTGAACCGTGCTCGCCGGCACGCCGGTGAGGCCGACCAGCTCGGACAGCGACAGGCGCAGGCGGGAACCCGGCGGCGACGGCGCTCGGCGTGGACTGCTCGCCATGGGCTGCCTCCCGGTGTCGGGGTGGGACCCCCGGGCCGGTGGCTGACCGGTCGCCGGTGGTCCCGCGAGTGTACGGCGCAGGCGTCGCCGCGGGATGCCGGACACGGTGGAAGCGCGGTTTACGGGGTGGCCAGCGGTCAATGGGCGTCCTGCCCGTCCATCCCCATACCCTCATGTGCTCGGAGACCTTCCTGCGCCTCGAGCCGCTCGGCCTGGAGCGCATCGCGGCCAGCATGCGCGATCACGATGTGCGCATCGCCGACCTGCAGGTCTCCCCCCGTGGAGACGTCGCTACGATCCGGGGGAGTGCGTACCGGAGAGCTCGGCTCGATGCGGCACCTGGCGCTTCGTTTCCTCGGCGCGCTGTCGCCGGCGGGCCCCGTGCCCGCCGACGAGGCCTGGGCTCGTTCCCTGCTGCTCCCCGGCGAGCTGCCGCTGTGGCAGCGCATGTCCGGGCCTGACCGCCGCCACGCCGTCGGCGTCGCCCGGGACACGATCGCCCGCCTATCCGGCGACGGTGTCCCCGCGACCCGCCCCGTGGCGGCCGCCGCCCTGCTGCACGACGTGGGCAAGGTCGAAGCCGGCCTCGGCACCCTCGCCCGGGTGGCGGTCACGCTGGCGGCAATGGTGGTCGGCCGTGAGCGGGTGGTCTCCGCCGGGAGCGGGGCCCCAATGAGATCATGGCGGCGGCGGGCTGCCGCCTACCTCACCCACGACCGGATCGGCGAGCGCCTCCTGCGCCACGCCGGAGCCGATGAGCTCACGGCGACGTGGGCGGCGGAGCACCACCTGGCGCCGCAGAGATGGACGGTCGCCCGCCCGGTGGCGGAGGCCCTGAAAGCCGCTGACGGCGGCTGAAGGCGCGTTATCGGGGCGGCTCGTCCGGCGCCCCGGGGTGCACCACCCGCACCGCCGAGCCGGCCGGTGGCAACCGGCCGGGCAGGACATCGGCAACGGGGCCCCGAGGACGCTGCGGGGATGGCGCCGCGCTCCCGGCGAGGCGGGCAGGCCTGCCGGCACGCTCGGCAGCGCTGAAACGCCTGTAGGAGCGCCAGCGGTGGGCGATGACGGCGACGATGGCGAGGGCGGCGAGTGCCCCGATCAAGTAGCCGGCGTCGCTGACGCCGTGCATAACAGCGTGCCACTGGCTTCCGAGCCCGTAGCCGATGAGGGCCATGGCGCCGTCCCAGACCAAGGAGCCAAGGGCAGTCAGGATGCCGAACCGCACGGCGGGCACCTCGGCGACGCCCGCCGGCACGGCCACGAAGTTGCGGATCACGGGCAGGAGCCGGCTCCCGAACACCCCCCAGCGGGGATGACGCTGGTACCAGTTCTCCGCCCGGTCCAGGTCGTGGTGGGTGAGGAGGATGTAGCGACCCCACCGGTCGACGAACGCGCGGCCGGCGTAACGACCGATGAGCCACGCGGCGTAGGCGCCCACGATCTCGCCGGAGGCGCCAACCAGGATCACGCCGGGGAGGCTCAGCTTGCCCGTGAACGCCAGGTAGCCGGCGAAGCCCAAGGTCAGCTCCGAGGACGTCGGCACGCAGCAGGACTGCATCACCGAGAGGAGGAAGATCGCCAGGTAGCCGGACGACGCGACCAGAGAGGTCGTGTTGATCAGGGCGAGCACCCATCCCACGGTAGCGGTGGGCGTCCGTGAGGCCGCCGGTCCTGACCGAAGCTTTACCGGGGAGCGGCTCTAGACGCGGATGCCGAGCTCGTGGAGGCGGCGGCGCATGTCCGCCTCGTCGCGCTCGAAGACCCGAGCCAGGGCCCTCACGTCCTCGTCCCGTATGGTGATGACGCGCCCGTTGAAGTCGCCGCGCTGGATCTGGATCATGCCGATGTAGCGCCGCACCACGTCGCGCTCGGGCGCCTCCAAGCCGTCGAGGTGGCCAAGGTCGATGCGCACCGGACCGGTGTCGCCGGCTCCGGCGGCACCGCCACGCAGGCCGACCGCCGCCAGCCCGGAGTCCGACCCGCGGGGCAGCAGCTGGTCCACGGGGACGGCGTAGAGGCCGGCGAGGCGCTGGAGGCGCAGGACCGATATCACCCGCTCGCCGCGCTCGTAGGCGCCGAGCACGGACGCCTTGAACTCGCGCTCCGACGCGTCCTCGACGGCCTGGAGCGAGAGGCCCTGCTGGCGGCGGATGTCCCGCAGCCGGCTACCGACCTCCCGGGCGTAGGCCGGGGAGACTTCCTCCTCGTCCATGAAGTGCCTCCATAGGGCGTCCTGCCTCCACGAGTGCTCTGGCAGAGCAGCTCCGGTGTGGTCACTCAGCGTAGCGGAAGGGCGCCGTGGCGGGCAAGAAGAACGCGCAGTGTGGTCGAAATGGTGCCGTGGTCCGGACCTCTGCTTCGCGGATTGCGTGTTTGGGCCGCCGGCAACGTCAGAACTCGGCGCGTCGCTGCAGGAGTAGGACATGGTGGCCGGCGAGCTTCAGCACCTGGCGGGCCCGGTAGGTAGGCCCGGGGGCGGGGAGCGGGCGGTCGGCGGCAGTGTCGAGGACCACCGTCCACGCCCGTCCCCATCGTGGCGCTGGCAGTGTGAACCCGAGCGGCTGCTCCCAGGCGTTGAACAGCAGGTGGAACGAGTCGTCGGCGACGGGCTGGCCGAGGTCGTCGGGGTCGGGGATCGCCTGGCCGTTCAAGAAGACGCCCAGGCTCTTGGCGTAGCCGACACGCCAGTCCGTGTCGGTCATCTCCCCGCCGTCGGGGCGGAACCACCCGATGTCGGGCAGCTGCCCCCGTCGGCCCGAGCCCCGCACCGGACGGCCCTGGAAGAACCGCCGGCGCCGGAAGACGGGGTGGGCCCTTCGCAGGGCCACGACCGCCCCGGTCCAGGCGAGCAGGTCGTCGTCTACCGCGGCCCAGTCGTACCACGAGATGTCGTTGTCCTGGCAGTAGGCGTTGTTGTTCCCCTGCTGGGTGCGCCCGAGCTCGTCGCCGCCGAGGAGCATGGGGACACCCTGGGAGACGAACAGCGTGGCGAGGAAGTTGCGCACCTGCCGCCGGCGGAGGCCGAGGACGTCGGGGTCGTCGGTGGCACCCTCCGCGCCGCAGTTCCAGGACCGGTTGTCGTCGGTGCCGTCGCGGCCATCCTCGCCGTTGGCCACGTTGTGCTTGTCGCTGTAGGACACGAGGTCGCGCAGGGTGAAGCCGTCGTGGCAGGTGACGAAGTTGATGCTGGCGAATGGCCGCCGGCCCGTCGCCTCGTAGAGGTCGGAGCTGCCTGTGAGCCGCTCCGCCAGCTCCCCGATCGGGGCACCGGCCTGGCGCCAGTAGTCGCGGACGGAGTCGCGGTACTTGCCGTTCCACTCGGACCAAAGCGGCGGGAAGTTACCGACCTGGTAGCCGCCGTCTCCCACGTCCCACGGTTCGGCGATGAGCTTCACCTGGTTGATGACAGGGTCCTGCTGGATGAGGTCGAAGAACGCCGACAGCCGGTCCACCTCGTGGAACTGGCGGGCCAGGGTGGCCGCCAGGTCGAAGCGGAACCCGTCGACGTGCATCTCCTGCACCCAGTAGCGCAGCGAGTCCATGAGCAGCTGCAGGACGTGCGGGTTGCGCATGTTGAGGCTGTTGCCGGTCCCCGTGGTGTCGTGGTACAGGCGGGGGCAGCCGTCGACGAGGCGGTAGTAGCTCGGGTTGTCGATCCCGCGCATCGACAGGGTCGGGCCGAGGTGGTTGCCCTCCGCCGTGTGGTTGTAGACGACGTCGAGGATCACCTCGATCCCCGCGGCGTGCAGGGCGCGGACCATCGCCTTGAACTCGTTGACCACCCGGTGCCCGGGGCGGGAGGCGTAGCCGTTGTGAGGGGCGAGGTAGCCGATCGAGTTGTACCCCCAGTAGTTCCGCAGGCCGAGGGAGACGAGTCGATCATCGTGCACGAACTGGTGGACGGGCATGAGCTCCACCGCCGTTACCCCGAGGCGCTGGAAGTGCTCGATGAGGGCCGGATGGGCCACGCCGGCGTAGGTGCCCCGCTGCTCGGCTGGAACCTCGGGGTGGCGCCAGGTCAGGCCCTTCACGTGCGTCTCGTAGATGACGGTGTCGGCCCAGCGGGTGCGCGGCGGCCGGTCCTCGCCCCAGTCGAACGCCGGGTCGACGACGATGCCCTTGGGCATGGCCGGCGCCGAGTCGCTCTCGTCGGCAACCAGGTCGTCGCCGCCGAGGGCGTAGGGGAACACCGGCTGGCCCCAGCGCACCTCGCCGTCGACCGCCTTGGCGTAGGGGTCGAGCAGCAGCTTGGCGGGGTTGCAACGCAGCCCGTCGTCGGGGCGGTACGGCCCGTGGACCCGGTATCCGTACCGGGTGCCGGGCCCGACACCCTCCAGGTAGCCGTGCCAGCAGTAGGCGTCGATCTCCGGGAGGCGGTAGCGGTCCTCGTCTCCCCGCTCGTCGAAGAGGCACAGCTCGACGGCTTCGGCGACCTGCGAGTAGATGCAGAAGTTGGTCCCCAACCCGTCCCAGACGGCCCCGAGGGGAAAGGCCTCGCCCGGCGAGATGCGGTATGGCATGGGGGGGAAAGCTACTCACCGCGTCGCTGGCGGTTGGCAGCCGGGCGCTTCAACTCCACCAGAGCGCTGTCGCGATCATGGCGTACAGCCCCACCAGCGCCACCCCCTCGATCCAGGTGTACTCCCCGTCGTAGGTCACGACGGTCACGGCCGCCGTCGCGAGGGCCAGGGCCACCAGCAGCAGGGTGGGGAACACAAGGGTCAGCTGCCGTGGGCCGACGACGTTGCTGACGAGCACGAGCGCGGGTGTGAGGAGCAGGGCGATCTGCAGTGGGCTCGCCAGTGTCGTCGACACGGCGTAGGCCGGCTTGCCCCGGAGGGCGAAGCGGACCCCGACGGCGTTCTCGACGGCGTTGGAGGCGATGGCGACGATCACGAGCCCGGTGAACGTCGGGCGGATCCCGAGGACCCGGATCGCGGGCGTGAGCGCGCCGACGAACCAGTCCGAGACGACAGCGGCACTGCCGCTGGCGAGCAACAGGGCGCCCGCGGCGAGCGGGAGCGGCACGCCGGCGCGTGGCGGCGCCTCGAGCGCCAGGTCCCCCGGTTCCCGTCGCAACAGCCAGACGACCGACGAGGCGTAGATGACGAGCAGCACACCGGCGCACACGTCCGAGAGGACGCCCATGTGGCCGGAGGCGAGCGGCTCGAGGTGGGCGGCGAGCGTGGGCACCAGTAGGGCGGCCACGGCCACGAGGAGGAGCGCCGCGTAGTGCCGGGGCTCATCCGGATCGAAGCGCTGGGCGCCGTGGCGAATCCCGCCCGCTACGAACGCGAGGCCCAGCACGAGCAGGGCATTGCCGAGGATCGACCCGATCAGGGTCGCCCGGACGACGTCGTAGAGCCCTTGGCGCAGCGCGAAGATCCCGACCAGGAGCTCCGGGAGGTTGCCGAGCGTCGACTGCAGTATGCCGGTCGGCCCCGGCCCGACCCGCTCGCCGACGGCCTCGATCGACTCCCCGATCACGGCGGCCAGCGCGGCGAGCGCCAGCCCGGCTACGAAGAAGCGGACCACAGCGGAAGCGCCGCCCGCCTGCGTCGCGCCCGCCCCGGCGGTGAGCACGGCCGCTACCACCATGCTCGTGCGAAGGGTCGGGCTCAGGGCGCCGACGCTACCCAATCCTCCGCCAGCGGCCCGCCCCCGGCCAGGTGGCAGGAGGGCGAGGGCGGGCCGGGCAGTGGAATCCCCCCGGCGCGAGCGGATGCGCCGAGGAGTGGTGCCGGGAGGGCGAGCCCGGCACGGCTCTCAGCCTGCCCGCCTGATCTGGGAGGGACCTGGGAGGAACTTATGAGTTCGCGAAGAACGACCGGCCGCAGCCGCGACGCCGCCGGTCAGCCCAGGTGACCGAGCTGGAGGGCGCCGTCACCGCCGCGACGCAGCGGCGTGGCGCGTAGGACTGCGGCCTTCGGGAGCGGGCCGTAGATGTGGGGGAAGCGCTCGCCATCGTCGGCCGCCTCGTAGCGCAGGGGTACGTCGAGGCGGTCAGGGTCGATCTCCAGGAGCACGACGTCTTCCCGCCCCCGGTACCACAGGTCCGCAACTCTGCTCACCTGCGTGGCCGTCGAGGCGTGCACGAAGCCGACCTCGTCCACGCTCCTGCCGATCGTCGACCCGCGGTACGACTCGGAGGGGTCGCTCCAGTCGGCCTCGAGGGCCAGGTGATAGATGGGCTCGCCCACCGGGGAATCCTTCCTGGGGACTGGAGGCGGCGCCCGGGATCGAACCGGGGTACAGGGATTTGCAGTCCCTTGCCTAGACCACTCGGCCACGCCGCCGCTCTGGCGTCGGCCGACTCTACCCGGCAGGCCCCACGGCAGCCACCGGCTCGGGCATGGGATACTGGGGGCATGGTCAGAGCGGGCAGCGCGTCGCGCAAGCAGAAGCCGCAGCCGGAGCAGAACCCACCGCGCCCGCCGGCCAAGGGCACAGCGGCACGGGGGCGGATCGAGGCGCCCCGGAGGGAGGACGGCGACGCCGGCAAGGAAGGCCTGCGCCAGCGCATGGGGCAGCGGGTCATGAGGATCGGTTTCCTCCGCCGGCGGTACGTGAAGCGGGTCATCCGCTACCTCGACAAGTCCAAGAAGAAGGGCCGGCGCTTGCCTCCTGGGATGATGGAGATGCAGCGCTTCCTGGCGCAGATCCCCAAGGAGGAGCGGGCGCAGCGCCTGGAGGAGGCCATCGTGGCCCAGCAGTCAGGCGACGAGTTCAACCGCGACCTGCGGCGCGCCGCCGCCAACCAGCAGCGCCGCAGCGGCAAGGGTGCCGGCGGCTACCGCCCCGGGGCGCCGCCGCGCTCCATCGCGCCCGGACCGCGCCCGTCGAAGAAGCCCCGCTGATCGAGCGGCGGTGCCGGCGACGCCCTGGGGCGGCGAGGGTGGCTCTGTAGGATCACCCGGTGCGCGCCATCCTCGGGATCAACTGCTTCAGCCATGACGCGTCGGCGGCCCTCCTCGTCGATGGCCGCCTGGTGGCCTTCGCCGAGGAGGAGCGCTTCAACCGGGAGGTGCACACCAAGCGCTTCCCCCACCAGGCGATCGGGTCGGTGCTGCGGCTCGCCGGGATCGACATCTCCCAGGTGGAGGCGGTCGCCTTCGCCTACCGACCGGGTCTGGACTTCCGCCGGGGTGCCGCCGACGCCGTGCGCCGTCGGGCGCCCAAGCGGCTGGCGGTGCAGGCCGTCGTCGACGCCCGGCTGGCGGTGAAGCAACGCCAGCTCCGGCGCACCTGGGGCTACACCGGCCCGCTCCACTACGTGGGACACCATCTCGCCCACGCCGCGTCGACGTTCTTCGCCAGCCCGTTCGAGGAGGCGGCGGTCCTCACCCTCGACCGGGGGGGCGACTTCCTGTCCACCAGCACCAACGTGGGCCGCGCCAACCACATCCAGGTGGAGCGCGAGATCCGCAACCCCGACTCGCTCGGCGAGGTGTACACCGCCCTGACCCGGTACCTCGGCTTCTTCGCCAACGACGAGGGCAAGGTGATGGGGCTGGCACCGTACGGCACCGCCAAGTACGCCGACGAGCTCCGGGACCTGGTGCGGCTCCGCCCGGACGGGACGTTCTCCGTCAACTTCGCCTGGTTCGGCTACCAGCTTGAGGGCCCGCCGATGTCGGCGGCGTTCGTGGAGCGCTACGGGCCGGCGAGGGTGCCGGAGTCGGAGATCACCGAGCGGGACAAGGACCTCGCATGGGCGCTCCAGGACGTCGTCGAGGAAGCGGGCGTGCACGTGGCGCGCCATCTGCGCCGGGCGTCGGGGTGTCGCCGGCTGTGCCTGTCCGGCGGGTTGGTCCTGAACTCGGTGATGAACACCCGGATCCTGCAGGAGGCCGGCTTCGACGACGTCTTCATCCAGCCGGCCGCCGGCGATGCCGGCAACGCCCTCGGTGCCGCTCTCTGGGTCTGGCACGAGCACCTCGGCCAGCCCCGCTCCTGGGAGATGGCGCACGCGTTCCACGGCGAGGCGTGGAACGACGACGACTGCGAGACGGCGCTGCGGCGAGCCGGGGTCGGCTACGAGCGGGTCGGCGATCCGGCCGACGCCGCCGCCGCCCGCCTCGCCGACGGGAAGGTGGTCGGCTGGTTCCAGGGCAGGGCCGAAGCGGGGCCCCGGGCGCTCGGGGCCCGCTCGATCCTTGCCGACCCGCGACGGGCGGAGATGCGTGACATCGTCAACGAGCGGGTGAAGAGGCGGGAGTGGTTCCGGCCCTTCGCCCCGAGCGTGCTGCACGAACGGGGCGCCGAGTACTTCGAGCGGTACTGGCCGAGCCCGTTCATGCTGCTGGTGCTCCCCATCCGCGAGGACAAGCGCTCGGTCATCCCAGCCGTGGCGCACGTGGACGGCACCGGCCGGGTGCAGTCGGTCACCCGCGACACCAACCCGCTCTACCACCGCCTGATCGAACGCTTCGCCGGCCGGACCGGGGTCCCCGTCGTCCTCAACACCAGCTTCAACCTCCGGGGCGAGCCGATGGTGCACCGTCCGGGCGAGGCGGTCGCCGACTTCGAGCGTTCGGCGATGGACTCGCTGGTGATCGGGCCGTTCGTCGCCGACAAGCCCGCCGTCTGATCGCCGGCCCCCGCCGGCGATCTCAGCCGGCCAGGTCGGGAGCGGCGGTCGCCGACCCCGATGGCGAACCGGCGCTGCTGCCAGCGTGCGCAGGTGCGGCGGCGCCTGTTCCGGAGCCGTAGCGGCTCGGGTGCACGTCGAGGGGGGCGCCGGCCACGTCCTCGCCGGCGGGCGCCCGACCCCGGATGAGCAAGGCGAGCACCGAGCAGGTGAACACGACTATGCAGGTCCAGTCGTTGAGCCGCAGCCCGAGGTAGACGTGGGCGGGGTCGATCCGCATGTACTCCGTCCAGAACCGCACGAATGTGTACCCACCGGAGTAGATGGCGAAGGCGTAGCCGCGCCTGATCCTGAACCGGCGCATCGCCCACAGCACGAGGGCGGCGACGAGGACATCGCCGATCATCTCGTAGAGGAACGTCGGCTGGTACACGCCGGGCGGGGCGTAGTGCGAGCCGGTGGTGGTGCCGATCAGGGCGTGGTCTATCTTCACACCCCACGGCAGGTTGGTCTTCCAGCCGTAGAGCTCCTGGTTGAAGTAGTTCCCGATCCGGCCGATCGCCTGGGCGAGGGGGAGGGCGGGGGCTACGCAGTCCATGAGCGGCGCCCACGGCAGGCGTAGGCGGTGGGCGGCGTACAGGCCGCCGGCCACCCCCAGGAGGACCCCACCCCAGATGCCGAGGCCACCGTCCCAGACGGCGAAGGCCTTCCACCAGTGCCCCTGGGTGTCGACGTTCCAGCTCGTGCAGAGGCTGTAGACCCGGGCACCTACGAGGCCGGCAGGGACCGCCCACACGGCGAGCGACGAGAACACCCCGCTGCGGCCGCCGATGCGGGTCCACTGGCGCTGCGCCATCCACACGGCGACGATCACGCCCAACGCGATCATGAGCCCGTAGAAGTGCAAGCGGATCGGGCCGATGCTCACCCCGTTGATGGGGGGGCTCGGGATGTAGGCGAGGAAAGCACCCATCGCCCTGGGATCCTACGCCGAGCGGACACCGGGGCGGGATCGGCTCCGGCGGGTACCGTCTCGGGGTGACCCCCGATGCCGCTCACGGCCCTGCCGTCAGGCGGGATCCGGCCGGCGAGCCTGTCCCCTCCGACTGGCCCGTTGCCGGCACCACCGGCGCCGTGTCCCTCTCACGGAAGCTGCTGACCCTCGTGGCCCCGGGATTGCCCGACTTGCACCCGGACAACCCCCGTCCCGCCGACGACGGCACCGAAGACCAGGAGCGGAAGACGCCATGATCGAGCTGCGGGTATGGGCTCCGGGCCGGGAGCGCGTCGAGGCTGTGCTCGACGGTGCCAGCGCCGATCTCGAGCGGATCGCCGGCGGCTGGTGGTCGGCCGTTGTCGACGGGGGCCACGGGACCCGCTACCGCTTCTCCCTCGACGGAGGGCCGCCCCGACCCGACCCGAGATCCCCCTCGCAACCGGAGGGGATCGACGGCCCCTCGGCCGTGGTGGACCACTGCCGCTTCGCCTGGACCGACGCCGGCTGGAAGGGCGGCCACCTGCCGTCGGCGGTGCTCTACGAGCTGCATGTCGGGACCTTCTCCTCTGCCGGCACCTTCGACGGCGCGATCGACCACCTCGACCACCTCGCCATCCTCGGCGTCGACGCCGTGGAGCTGCTCCCCGTTGCCGAGTGGGGAGGGGCGAGGGGCTGGGGCTACGACGGCGTCCTACCGTACGCGCCCCATCACGCCTACGGCGGGCCGGACGGCCTCCAGCGGTTCGTGGACGCGTGCCACGGCCGGGGGCTCGCCGTCGTCCTCGACGTCGTCTACAACCATCTCGGGCCGGCGGGGAACTACCTCGGCGAGTACGGGCCCTACTTCACGGAGAAGTACCGCACCCCATGGGGTGCGGCGGTCAACTACGACGGCGCCGGCAGCGACGAGGTGCGCCGCTTCGTGCTCGACAACCTCAGGCAGTGGTTCGTCGACTACCACGTCGACGGGTTGCGCCTCGACGCCGTCCACGCCATCCACGACGAGGGCGCCGTCCACATCCTCGAGGAGCTCGCCGCCCTCGCCGGCGAGGTGGCCACCGCCACCGGTCGCCAGCGGTGGATCATCGCCGAGAGCGACCTCAACGACCCCCGCCTGGTGCAGTCAGCCGAGGCGGGCGGCTATGGCCTCGACGCCACCTGGTCCGACGACTTCCACCACGCGCTGCACGCCCTGCTCACCGGGGAGAGGGACGGCTACTACGCCGATTTTGGGTCCGTGGCGCAGCTCGCACGTGCCCTCGAGGGCGTGTACGTGCTCGGCCGGCACTACTCGCCGTTCCGCGGGCGGGCCCACGGCCCTGCGGTCGGGGCGCTGCCACGCTCGCTCTTCATCGGATACCTGCAGAACCACGACCAGATCGGCAACCGGGCGCTCGGCGAGCGCACCGCCGCCCTCCTCCCTCCCGGCCTGCTGAGGGTCGGAGCCGCCCTCGTGCTCCTGGCTCCGTGGGTGCCGATGTTGTTCCAGGGCGAGGAGTGGGCCGCGTCCACCCCCTGGCAGTACTTCACCGACCACCGGGACCCAGCCCTCGGAAGGGCGGTGAGGGACGGGCGGCGGCGGGAGCTCGGGGCGTTGGGATGGAAGCCGGAGTCCGTTCCCGATCCCCAGGACCCGGCCACTTTCGAGCGGTCACGCCTCGACTGGTCGGAGCTCGGCGACCCGGTCCACGCCGGCGTCCTGGCGTGGCACCGGGCGCTCATCGCCCTGCGGCGCGCCCGCCCGAGCTCCGAGACCCCAACCCGGCCCACACCCGCGTGGACTTCTCGGAGGGCGGCCGATGGCTCGTCTTGTGGCGTGGCGGCACCGCCGTCGCCGCCAACCTCGCTGCCGCCGCCCAGGCGCTGCCGGTCGCCGGCGCCGGCGCCGTCCTGCTCTGCTCCGCCCCGCAGGGAGCTCGCCGTGAGGGCGACACGGTGGTCGTGCCGGGGGAGGCGGTGGCGGTCGTGGGCCAGGCGGGGCTGGGCGTGGCCAGGCGTGGGGCTGGCCCGCGTGGGGAGTCGTTCGTGTGTGAGCCAGGAGCCTCGTCGCCAAGGCCGCGCCGCTCTCCGGGTGGCCGACCCGGGGTGCTGTGGTGCGTAGGGCACCGCAGCGCCCGCACCACCCTGTCCGCTGTCGCCGGTGCCTGCCGCCACCCCCCTGTGCCTGGGTTCTGTGAGTGAGAACTACACAGGGTGTGTCGTTATCGCTCACAGTTTCGCCGAGCTCCGCGTCCGCCCTGCAGCTGGGCCGCTGGGCGGCTGAGGGGGCTGGGGCGATCGTGATAGCGTCGAGCGCCGCCGGGGCGTATAGCTCAGTCGGTTAGAGCGCATGCATGACGCGCATGAGGTCGGGGGTTCGATTCCCTCTACGCCCACCGACCAAGAGGTCTTCACGTTTCACGTGGGGCCTCTTCACATTTCAACCTCTCGTCATGGTGCCAGGGGGCTGTGACACCACCTTGACGTGGCGTCGGGGCCCGCCGCAGGGCCGTCTCGACCGGTCGGCCCCG
>JAKAQB010000156.1 GCA_021811865.1 Actinomycetes bacterium
GAACGGGGAGCCCGTCGCCTTCCGGGCCAAGGCGGTCGTGCTCGCCACGGGGGGGATCGGGCGGTTCTGGAAGTACACCACCAACTCGTGGGAGTCGACCGGCGACGGCCAGGCGCTGGCGCTGTGGGCAGGGGCCGACCTGATCGACATGGAGTGCATGCAGTTCCACCCGACCGGCATGGTCTGGCCGCTGTCGGTCCGGGGGCTGCTCGTGACCGAAGGCGTGCGCGGTGACGGCGGGGTGCTGCGCGACAAGGACGGCCGGCGCTTCATGTTCGACTACATCCCGAAGATGTTCGCCGCCGAGACCGCAGACACCGAGACCGAGGCGGACGCCTGGTACGAGGACCACGTCCACAACCGCCGGCCCCCCGACCTGTTGCCCAGGGTGCCGATTCCGGTGTTTCCGTACACTCAGTCCGGAGTTTTCGTACACCCCGGTCGGAGGCCGCGTAGCGGCCGACGTTCAGGCTCTGGTGCCCGTTCCACCTCCTCTGTGGATCGTTGAGCTACTGCCGACCCGCTGCCGCTGACTGTTGTCGAGCGAGGGCGAGAGTGCCGCTTCCGAATCGGTTACGACGCTGCCGAGCATGTAGCTCATTTCGTTGTAGTCGGTTCTTTCTTCTGGGTCAACGACCGTGCTTCGAGTGCGGATCCCGGCCGACGGTGAGCTGAACACTGCGGCACTGCGGGACTGCGGGACTGCGGGGGTTGCGGGTCGAAGGGACAAGGGCGGCTGCATCCGTCGGCCGGGACGGGCACGCACCACGAGGCTCAGGGGGACCACGGCTCCGGCACTCGACGTCTTCGCCAGGATGCTCTGGTGCCGGCGTGAGTACCACGATGGCACGCTCGGCACGGCTGGGACCGATCCCAGCATGCGTGACGACGAGAAGGACAACGACGCTGAGGGGTCCGATCACGCCGGCTGCTCGCCTTCGGGACCAGCCGCGGGTTCGTGTCGAGCCTGTTCGCGCCGGAGCGACTCGCCTTCGAGCTCGATACGCACGAGCTGGTGGCAGACCCGGTCCAAGAGGGCGTCGGCGAGGGTCTGCTCTCCGAGTGCCTCGTGCCAGTGGGCGATCGGCAGCTGGCTCGTGAGGAGCGTCGAGCGCTGAGAAGCGCGGTCCTCGATCACCTCCAAGACGTCGGCCGCCTGGTCCGCGTTGAGAGGCCTGAGGAGGAAGTCGTCGATCACCAGGACCTCGATGCGCGCCCAGGCAGCCATGAGGCGCTGGAAGCGCCCGTCGACGCGGGCAACAGCGAGCTCGTCGAGCATGCGCGGGGCCCGCAGGTAGAGCGCGCTGTGCCCCTTTCGGATGGCGGCGTTCGCCAGCGCGCAGGCCAAGAAGGTCTTGCCGAGCCCGGTCGCGCCCACGATCGCGACCATCTGGTGGCTGCGCACCCAGCCGCACTCGGCGAGAGAGAGCACCTGTCGGCGTTCGACCCCGCGCCGACGCCGGTAGTCGATGTCCTCGATGACTGCGTCGCTGCGCAGCTTCGCCTGCTTCAGGTAGCGCACGAGGCGGCGGTTCTCGCGCTCGGCGAGCTCACGTGTGACGAGCAGCCCCAGGCGCTCTGAGAAGCTCAGTGCCTCGTAGTCGGCGCGTTCGGCCTGCTCTTGGAGGGCCTTCGCCATGGCGGGGAGCTTCAAGGTGTAGAGGCCCTCGATGGTCTGGGTGACGAGCACAGGGGTTCCTTTCATCGGTAGTAGTCCGGGCCACGCAGGTTCTCGTGGACCGGGTGGACGAGCGGTGGAGCGGTCTCGGGCAGGGGCTTTTGGTCGAGGCCGTTCTTCAGGATCGACTCGACCGAGCGATACGAGTAGGAGCGGGCGAGAAGCGCCCGGGCGCACGCCGCCTCCACGCGTGCAGCGCCGTAGCGATCCGCCAGGCGGATGATGCCGAGGCACGAGCGGAAGCCCTGCTCTGGATGAGGGCGCGAGTCCAAGATCGCCTTGGCGAGGCGCGCCGTCGACGGTCCGGTCTTCTCGGTCCAGCTCACGATGCGCGCCGGCGTCCATTGGGCGTGGCGGCGGTGGGACTCGGGCATGTGGGCCGGGTCGGTGCTGAACCCGGGCCGGTGCTGGCGCACATGGGAGGCGACGCGCTTCGCCTTGAAGAACACCTCGAGCGTCGTCGCCGAAAGACGCATCTCGACGCGCTCGCCGACGAGGCGGTAGGGCACCGAGTAGTAGTGACGTTCCGCCCTCACCTCGAGGTGGTAGTCGATGCCGACCTTCATCGTCTTCCAGGTCGCGAAGTCATAGCGCGTCTTTGGCAGCGGGCGGAGGGCTGGGCGATCGATCGCAAGGAAGAGCGAGCGGCGCGTCCCGTCCAGCTTTCGAAACGGCCGGTCGTTCACCCATGCCACGAGCTTTTCGACCGCGACGTTGGCCTGCGCGATGGACGTGAAGCGCTCATGGCGGAGCCGGGCGAGGATCCATCGCTCGACCAACAAGACGCCTGCCTCCGCCTTCGCCTTGTCCCGGGGTTTGTAGGCCCGGGCCGGGATGACGGCCACGTTGTAGTGAGCCGCCATCTCCAAGAACGTGGTGTTGACTGTCGGCTCGTAGCGGTGCGGCCGGGTCACCCCCGCGCGAAGGTTGTCGGGGACCACGATCGCGGGGCACCCCCCCAGGTGCTCGAAGCAGTTGACGTGGCCGGTCACCCAGTAGAGCAGCTCTTGGGAGGGGAAGACCTCGGCATAGACGTAGGACGACGCGCCCAAGACGGCGACGAACAGCTCGGCGTGCAGATGGATCGCGCCGGTCCCGGGGTCGTAGATCGGGAGGCGTTGGCCGGGGAAGTCGCAGAAGAGCTTCTCACCGGCCTTGTGCTCCTGGCGCATCACGACGTCGAGGTGGCGCCGCCACCTGCGGTAGTGCTCGGCGAACTGGCTGTAGGCGTAGCCGTCGGGGTGGGTCTCTTTGTACTCGTGCCACAGCAGCATGAGGGTCACGCCCTTCTTGCGCAACTCTTTGTGGATCGCTGCGAAGTCGGGCTGCGGTCGCTCAGCCGCCGGCACCGGCCTCTCGGCCGGAGCGGCGAACAGACGCGCCTCGAGCGCGTCGTCGTCGAAGCCCTCGGGCAGCGGCCAGGACAGCCCGGCGCGATCTGCGCGCCGAACATGGTCGGCGACGGTGGTGAATGGCACCTGCACCGAGGCGCTCACCTGGCGCAGGCTGAGGCCCTCTGCCCTCAGCCGAAGAACTGTGCGGATCTTGCGCATGACAATGTGGGGCCGGGACACCGGCTCCTCCCTCCCTGGACGTCGTCGCGGACTTTCAGGGGGGAGGTTGCCGTGTCCCGCTCACCTCACGCCAGCGCTACACGTCCCTCCTCGGGGCTCCGGTGTACGAAAACTCCGGAATCGCTGTACGGAATGGTCCGGAACAGGTGTACGAAAACCTCCGGCGCGCGCAACCCAGGGACGAGGTGGCCCGCTCGATCAACGCCGAGGTGAAGGCGGGGCGTGGCACCCCGCACGGGGGCGTCTACCTCGACATCGCCAGCCGCCACCCCGCCGAGTACATCCGTCGCCGCCTGCCCTCGATGTACCAGCAGTTCATGGAGCTGGCGGGGGTCGACATCACCAAGCAGGCGATGGAGGTCGGCCCGACCTGCCACTACATCATGGGCGGGGTGCGCGTCGACGCCGACAGCGCGGCGAGCACCGTCGCCGGCCTCTTCGCGGCCGGCGAGGTGGCCGGCGGTCTGCACGGCGCCAACCGGCTCGGGGGCAACTCGCTGTCGGACCTGCTCGTCTTCGGGCGCCGGGCCGGCGCCGCGGCGGCGGACTTCGCCGAGGGGCGCCTCGGGACCCCGGTGCTCGACGCCACCGAGATCGACGCGGTCCTCGCCGCCGCCGAGGCGCCGCTCGCCCGAGAGGCGGGCGAGAGCCCCTACGCCCTCCAGTCCGACCTCCACGAGGTGATGCACAACCTGGTCGGCATCATCCGCACCGGACCCGAGCTCGCCCGGGCCCTCGACGAGCTGGCAGCGCTCGAACAGCGCGCCGCGACCCTTGCCGTCAGCGGCGGGCGCGCCTACAACCCGGGCTGGAACCTCGCCACCGACCTGCCGTTCATGCTGGCGGTCTCCACCCTCGTCGCCACGGGCGCCCTCGAGCGCCGAGAAAGCCGGGGCGGGCACACCCGCGACGACTTCCCCGATCCCGACCCCGAGCTCGGTTCGCTCAACCTCGTCCAACGCCTCGGCGACCACGGGGACATCGAGCTCGTGCGCGAACCGTTGCCGGAGATGCCCGAGGAGCTGCGGGCGCTGCTCGACGAGGCGCCGACGTGACGGCCGAGCTGACCATGCGGGTGTGGCGTGGCGATCCCCGCGGCGGCGCCTTCGTCGACTACGCAGCCACCGCCGTCGACGGCGAGGTCGCCCTCGACGTCGTCCACCGCCTCCAGGCCGGGCCCGCCCCCGACCTCGCCTGCCGGTGGAACTGCAAGGCCGGCAAGTGCGGATCGTGCTCGGCGGAGGTCAACGGCACCCCGCGCCTTCTGTGCATGACCCGGATGGACGAGCTTCCCCGAGCCGAGCCGGTCGTGCTGGCACCGATGCGGACCTTCCCCATCATCCGCGATCTCGTCACCGACGTCTCGTTCAACTACGAGATGGCTCGCCGGCTCCCACGCTTCGCCCCGCGCTCGCCTGGTGCCGACGGCGCCTACCGGATGGCGCCGATCGACGTCGCACGGGGCCAGGAGTACCGCCGATGCATCGAGTGCTTCTTATGCCAAGAC
>JAKAQB010000157.1 GCA_021811865.1 Actinomycetes bacterium
GACGGCGGGCGGGGGCGACCTGCCATCCACCGGGAACCACCTCCGGGTCAGCGGCGCGGAGGTTTCCGCCCTGCGGCGCGTCGGCGGAGCGCTCGAGCTGCGCGTCTTCAACCCGGGCGACGCCCCCACGCTCGTCGGCGTCGAGAACCGCTCCGGCTGGGTCGTGGACCTGCGGGGCCGGCCCAGCGAGCGATGGAAGGGCTCGTTCCCCCTCCGCGCTCGGGGCATCGCCACCGTCCGCCTGGACGAACCCGAGCTCGGCTGCACCAGCTCCGAGGAGCCGGCGCAGCCCGACACCGCTGGATCCTGAGCGGGCCGGCCGAGGTGACGGCAAGGCGGCCGCAGGGCGGCCGCAGGGTGATCGCAGGCGGGACGTCACGCGGGCGCTTTGAGTCCTGCCCCGCAGAGCACGACGACCGTTGCCGGCGACCGGGAGTCGCCGAGGCGCTGGCGGTACGCCGCCCAGGCGGCAGCCGCCGTCGGCTCCACCCACACGCCCCGCCGGGCGAGGTCGGCGCGGGCATCGAGGATGGCACGATCGTCGACGGTGACGACCCGGCCGCCGCAGCGATCGAGTGCTGCGACGATCTCCGGCTGGCGAGGGGGCCGGGCGATCGCGATGCCGTCGGCGACCGTCGGCCCCGTCGGGTCGAGCCCCGCCAGCGGAGCGCAGGCGGCAGCCTGGACGGCGACCACCCTGGGGACGGCCGAGACCCGTCCCGCCGCGGCCAGCTCGGCGAACCCGGCGGTCACGCCGAGCACCAGGGTCCCGTTGCCCGCCGGCACGACCACCACCTCCGGGGCGCGGCGGCCGAGCTGCTCCCACAGCTCGAACGCGACCGTCTTGACCCCGGCGACGAAGAGGGGCTGGTAGACGTGGCTCGCGTAGAACCAGCCGGGCTCGTCGGCCCGGGCGCGGGCCGCCTCCGCCGCCGCCTCCCGGTCCCCGGCGGCGACGCGGACCGTAGCGCCGTGCGCCTCCATGGCAGCGATCTTGTTCCCTGACGTGCCGCCAGGGACCCAGACCTCGGCGGCCATCCCGGCTCGGGCGGCGTAGGCGGCGACGGCGGTGCCGGCGTTGCCACTGCTGTCGACCACCACCCGTCGCACCCCGGCACCGGCGGCCGCCGCCATCACCACCGCGGCACCCCGGTCCTTGAACGAGAGGGTGGGGTTGATGAAGTCCAGCTTCCACCAGCAGCCGTCGCCAGCAGGGACCAGGGGCGTCAGCCCCTCCCCCATCGTCACAGCAGGCGCTGCGGCGAGCGGCGGGAGCGTCGGCGCGTAGCGCCACAAGGACCAGGGGGCGTCCGCGGCGACAGGGTCGGCGGCAACCGGACCGCGAAGGCCGAGCAGCCCGCCGCAGTCGCAGCGCCACACCGCCGCTGGGACCGGATACGCCCGCCCGCACGCCCGGCACCACTCCTCCCATCCGGAGGCGGCGGCCGCCGTCACGGGAACACTCGGTGCCGGCCCCTTGCGGCTCGCTCGGCGGCTCCGCGCCCGCCTCGCCGCCCGGTGGCAGGTCCCGCCAAGCGGTCAGTACCTCGCAGCCGGGTCGACGAGACCCACCAGCGGCTCGCCCGCGGCGAAGCGGGAGACGTTGGTCGAGATCCGCTCAGCAAGGAGGGGCCGGAGCATCTCCCAGGTGTTGGCCGTGTGGGGCGTCATGATGCAGTTGGGCGCCGACCAGAGGGGGTGGCCTTCGGGGAGCGGCTCCGGGTCGGTGACGTCGAGGGCGGCACCCGCGATCCACCCCTCCCGCAAGGCCTCCACCAGGGCGTCGGTGACGACGTGGCCACCGCGGGCCACGTTGACGAGCCATGCCCGCCGGTCCATGCGGCGCAGCTGCTCCTCGTCGATGATGCCTGCGGTCTCGGGTGTGAGAGCGAGCGCCAGGTAGACCACCAGCGCCCCCGGGAGCACGTCGGGTAGCTCGGCGAGGCTCACGGCACGACCGGCGCCCTCCACCGGCTCGGGCCGGCGCCGCACGACGGTGGCGTCAACCTGCATTGGGGCCAGCAGCCGCAGCAGCTCGGTGGTGATCCCACCCCCGCCGAGGATCACGACCCGCTGGCCGTAGAGGCTGGTGCCCTTCTGCTCCCCCCAGGAGCGGGCGACGATCCGCTCGGGCAGGTGGCGAAGGCCGGCGAGGGTCAGCGCCAGGGCGTGCTCGGCGACCGGCTGGGCGAAGCTGCCCTTGGCGCAGGTCCAGGTCCGGGCCGGGTCGACGACGCCGGCCGCGGTGAAGTCCTCGATCCCTGCGAGCGGCAGCTGCACCCAGCGGATCGCCGGGTGGGCGGCGAGCAGCCTGCCGAGCCCCTCTGGCTCGAGCGGCAGCCACCACACGAGGCCGACGGCGTCGCTCGGATCGTCGACGGGCGTCCCGCCACCGGCCCGGATGGCGTCATCGACCCAGGACGCCGGCCGCGGGGCGACGGCGATCATGGGCGCTGGCACCGCCGGATGCTACCGAGCGGTGCGCTCCTCACCGGTTGCCTCCAGATTGAAGTCGTGCACGTCCTGGCCAAAGCTGCTCCTCGCGGCTCGACGAGCCTGCCCAAACGCTCCACGCGCCTGTTGGAGCTCGGCCCCGCGCCGTAGCAAGGCGTGTCAGCCCGGGCGCCGGCCCCACGAACGGGTTTCGCTGCCCGGTGGGCAGCACCGCCGGCCCCGGCTGATCGCACCCGCCGCCCCCGCCGGCCGGCCCGGATCAGCGCACCCCGCGGCGTCCGCCTGCCCAGCTGCTCACATCCGCTCGGGGGCGGTGATGCCGAGCAGGCCCAGGCCGGCGGACAGCACCCCCGCCGTGTAGGCGCACAACAAGAGGCGCCCGTCGCGAACCTCGGCCGGCGCCCGTAGCACCGGGCAGCTCTCGTAGAACGCCGTGAACGCCCCGGCCAGGTCGAAGAGGTAGCTGCACAGCTTGTGCGGGCTGTCGGTGCCGATCGTCGCCGCGACGGCGGTGTCGAGCTCGAGCAGCGCCACGGCGAGGTCCCGCTCGGCCGGCGAAGCCAGCACAGGAGGGGTGGCATCGCCGGCGAGCAGGCCGGCTGCGTCCAGCCCCGCCCGCCGGAAGATGGACCGGATGCGGGCGTGGGCGTACTGGAGGTAGGGGGCGGTGTTGCCGTCGAAAGCCAGCATCCGGTCCCAGTCGAAGACGTAGTCCCTGGTGCGGTCGGTCGACAGGTCGGCGTACTTGATGGCGCCGACGCCGACCGCCTCGGCCACGACCTGCGCCTCACCGTCGGGCAGGTCCGGGTTCTTGGCGGCCACCGCGGCAGCGGCCCGCCCCACGGCCTCGTCGACGAGCTCAGCCAGCTTCACCACGTCGCCGGCCCGGGTCTTGAACATCTTCCGGTCGGCACCGAGCATGTTGCCGAACATGACGTGAACCGGCTCCTTGCCCTCTGGGATCCATCCGGCGAGCCGGCCGACGGCGAACACCATCTGGAAGTGCAGGGCCTGCGGCGCTCCCACGACGTAGAGGGCGACGTCGGCGCCGAGCCGGCCGAAGCGGTCCCGGAGGGCCGCCAGGTCGGTGGTGGCGTAGTTGTAGCCGCCGCCGGACTTCTGCACGATGAGCGGCAGCGGCTCGCCCTCCCTGTTCGCGAAGCCTGGGGGGAACACGCAGCGTGCTCCCTCGCTGTCGACCAGCAGCCCCTTCTCCTCGAGCTCGGCCACGACGTCGGGCAGCAGGTCGTTGTAGAAGCTCTCGCCGACCACGTCCTCGGGTTGGAGCAGCACGCCCAGCCGGTGGTAGACGCTCGTGAAGTGGGCCACGCTCAGGGCCACGTACTGGCGCCAGAGCTGCACGGTGTCGGGGTCGCCGGACTGCAGCAGCACCACGCGGCGCCGGCTGCGGTCCTGGAACACCTCGGAGGCGTCGAACGCCTCCCGCGCCTGGCGGTAGAAGCCTTCGAGGTCGCCGAGGGAGAGCGCCTCCCGGCCGGCGTCCCCCGACTCGAGCAGGTACTCGATCAGCATGCCGAACTGGGTGCCCCAATCCCCCACGTGGTTCTCCCGGATCACGCGGTGGCCGGCGTCGGCGTACAGCCGGCAGAGGGCGTCGCCGATGATCGTCGTGCGCACGTGGTGGGCCGCCATCTCCTTGGCCAGGTTGGGCGAGGAGTAGTCGATCACCACCGTCAGGGGGCGGTGGGCAAGACCCCTCCCCAAGCGGGGGTCGGCGGCGGTCGCCGCCAGCGTGGCAGCGAGCCACCCGTCGTCCAGGACCAGGTTGACGAAGCCCTTGGGGCCGGCTTCGACCTTGCTGAACACCTCGCCCAGGTCGGCGGTCGCGACGATCTCGGCGGCCACTTCAGCGGGCGGCCGCCCCACCCGCTTGGCGAGGGGCAACGCCCCGTTGGCCTGGAAGTCGACGCCCGGCTGGCCGGACGGCCGCAGAACCGGGTCAGCGCCAGGCTCCAGCCGGTCGAAGGCGGGCTGGAGGCGGGCAGCGACGAGAGCGAGGAGGCCGGCCATCGCCACCCATCGTCGCGGGAACAGCAGGGGAAAGGCGAACCGATTCGGCGGCGCCCGCCCCGCCCCACGCGTGCGACCCCTCCCCGAGGGCGCGGGTAGCCTTCAGCTGCTCATGCCTGCCAACACCACGCCGGCACTCCGCTTCCAGGCGGTGGACCTGGACCGGCCGGCGGTGCCGGCGCTGCGAGGCGTCGACTTCGTGGTCGGAGGGGCCGAGCGC
>JAKAQB010000158.1 GCA_021811865.1 Actinomycetes bacterium
GCCGCCGAGGTGACCGGTCAGATCACCGGCCCGGTCCCGCCGTCGGTGACCTCGACGCCACGCTCGCGCAGCGCCGATTCGAAGGCCGCGGGATCGTCGGGGGTCACGAACGGCTTGGTCGCCTTTCCGGCGTCCACGAGGAAGGCGACCGTCTTGCGCGGGCGCCTCGGGTCGAAGTTGGCCCAATAGCCGGGGTTGGCGGTTCCCCAGATGCGGCCCCTGCCCCGGAAGGTCGACATGTCGGCCCGGCGGACCGAACGGATGGCGGACAGCGGCACGCGCTTGACGGTGCCAGGGAAGTAGTAGCCCTTGATGGTGAGGACATCGTCGGTCACGCCGATGGAGCCGTCCTGGTACGCCACGGGCCCTCCTTTGTTCCTCCGGGCGGAAATGCTATTGGAGCCCGCCCCGCCCGCGCGGGATCGGGTCGGTGCCCTCCGGCGCCGCTACGACGGAGCCGACCTTCGGGCCCAGCCCGAAGGCGGAGGTGCGCGCCCAGGTGAGTGAACCGTTCCAGATCGGAAGGCTGGGGACCGTCAGGGCCCCTACGTGAAGAGTCAGTGTGGAGGCATCCACGCGCGAGCTCGCGCAGTCGAAGACCCGTGTTGCAGCGAGCCAGTGGACCTGCTGGGTCACAGAATTCCTAGCTGCTGCATGTAGGTCTGGTTGTCCCAGTACAGCCATTCCTCGTCCATCGTTCCTTGCTCGTTCCAGCGGGCAAAGGTGGCCATGTTGATGGAGAACTCCATGCCGGTCGGCTGGATGAGACCTCCCTTGCCGTCGGGCATGGGTTCGGTGAAGGTGCCGCGCATCACGCCGGTCACCGCGGTCCACTGGTCTTGGGCGATGCGCATGGGGTGCATGGCGATGCGGGTGTCGGGCGCGTAGACGAACATCGCATCCATGTCCTTCATGTGGGTCTCGAGACCGTCGGTGAAGTGGCCGTCGGGGAAATGGACGCGGACATGTTGTGCGTGACTTTCGTGGAAACGGGCCCAGTCGCGGCGCGAGAAGACGTTGTAGTCCATCTCGTCGAAGGCGAGCAGGTTGCGCTTCTCGAATTCGGTCGTGCTTGGCAACATGGAGAGCTCCAGCCGTTCCTGGCTGGCAGAGGCATCCGGCAACAAGTCCATCTCGACCTCCCTCGAGGGGTTCGGCGCTCCGCGTGAGGGTAGCCGCAGCTTCGCGTCGTCACAATGGGTTCGTCTACGGGCAACGTCCTGCGGGGATCGTGGAGGCGTGCTTCTTGGACGGAGATGGTCATCGTCGCTGTTCTCGTGAAGTGTCGGAGCGTGGGGTTGCACTGGGGTGGGAGACGGGGACGTTCAAGTTGAAGTGCACACCGGCCATTCGGATGGCGAAGCAGACGCAGGCCGCGATCACGGCGACGGCGTCGTTGTAGAAGTGGAACTCGAGCGCCAACGCGGTGAGCGTGGCACCGCAGGCGGCAGGGATGGCGTACAGGCCGCTCGAGAGCACGGTCGGCACCTTGCGGATGACCACGTCGCGGACGGTGCCGCCGCCGACGCCGGTGATGGTGCCGAGGACGACCGACTGGAACGGTCCGAGATGGGCGGCGAAGGCGGTGGTGGTGCCCGTCACGCAGAACAGCGCCAGGCCCGCGGCGTCGAAGACGGTGATCGAGCGCTGGAGGCGTACCCACAGCTGTCGGGCGAAGAACGCGGCGATGCCGGCGCCGCCACCGACGGCGAGGTAGCGCCAGTCCCGGAAGGCTGCGGGGGGCAGCGAGCCGATCAGCACGTCGCGGATGATGCCGCCTCCGAGAGCAGTGATGACCGCCAACACGATGACGCCCACGATGTCGAGGTTCTCTGCCTCCATGGCGGTGAGCGCGCCGTTCAGCCCGAACACGAAGGTGCCTGACAGCTCGAGGACGATCTGCAGGGTCGATTCGGCGTTCGGCACCGCTCCTGGCTCTCAGGCCGCTCGAGACGGGGCGAGCCAGGCCAGGGCGGCGACGACCATTGCTTGGATCCCGGTGTCCAAGGTGGGCTCGATGACCGGCGCGAACGCCGCCGAGTGGTTGACGGGGATGTCCTGGGCGATTCGACCCGACTCCTCGGCGGTCTGGTAGCGCTGAGGGTCGGTCCCGCCGATCCCCCAGTAGCAGTAGGGGACCCCGAGCGCTCGGGGGATGTCGCTGAAGTCCTCACTGGCCGTTTGCATCGGGAGCGGCCGGGCTCGCTCACCGAAGAACGCGGTGAACGCAGCGGTGACTCTGTCGGTCGTCTCCGCGTCGTTGTCGGTGAGGGGGAAGCGGTCGAACAGCTCGTAGTCCGCCGGTTCGGGGGATCCCGACGCCTCGCACTCGGCGTCGACGATCCGCTTGATTGCCTCGAGGACCGCGGCGCGGGTCTGTTCGCTGTAGGTGCGCACGTTGAGCTCGATCACCGCGTGGTCGGGGATCACGTTGCTCTTCGTGCCCGCCTCGAGTCGCCCGACGGTGAGCACGACCGGCTCGCCCGGACGGGTCTCGCGTGCCACGACGGTCTGGAGCCGTACCACGATCATCGCGGCGAGCACCACCGGGTCGACCGAAGCCTGGGGCATGGAGCCGTGCGCGCCACGCCCGTGGAGGATGACGCGCATGCTGTCGGCGGCAGAAAGGGTCGGACCGGCGTGGGTGCCGACCAGGCCCGCAGGGGCGGGAAGCACGTGCTGGGCCAACGCGACATCGGCCTTCGGAACGAGCGTCGCCAGGCCGTCGTCGACCATGCCCCGTGCGCCGTCGCCAGTCTCCTCGGCCGGCTGGAAGACCGAGACGACCGTGCCTGTCCAGTGGTCGGTGCCGCTGGCGAGCAGATGGGTGGCGCCGAGCAGGCAGGCGACGTGCATGTCGTGGCCGCAGGCGTGCATCACCGGGACCTCGCTGCCGGCGTTGTCGGTGGCGGTCGCGCTGCTGGCGTAGTCGAGCCCGGTGGCCTCGGCGACCGGCAGGGCGTCCATGTCGGCGCGCAACAGCACCACCGGCCCGTCCCCGTTCCGGATCAGGCCGACCACCCCGGTGCCTCCGATGCCGGTGTGCGTCGTGATGCCTGATGCGGCGAGGCGCTCTGCGACCTTGGCGGCGGTGGCGTGCTCTTCGTGGGACAGCTCGGGATGGGCGTGAAGGTCACGGTAGAAGTCAGCGGCCCAACGGCGGACGGCTTCGAGTCCTGAGAGGACCGAGCCAGCAGGGGACGACACCGGCGGGGGAGTGGCCACCATCCGATTGTGTCCGTATTGGCCGCCGCAAGCCAGCAGGTCCCGCTCATGACCCCGTTGGTGTCGCTCTCGGGGAGACGGGTTCGATGCCGGCGAGGTGGGCGATCGTGTTGATTGCATTGACCATGAGGTCGGTTTCTCGTGCGAGCACCATGTCTGCCGGCGCCGGTGCCGTCGCCCTGGCCGGCGCCGGGCTGGCGCCGGTCCCGGCAGGTGGGTGCAAGAGGTGCTCGGCGATGGACACCTGGGTGGCCCGCAGCGGGGGGTAGCGCCGGGGCGCGCCGCCGGTCCGCAGCGCGGCGGCCACCCTGGTGAGGGCGTCCTCGGTCTCGAAGACCAGGTGGTGGAGGTCGGGTCGGTCCGGGCTGCCGGGTGGCAGCTGGCCGGCTCGCTCAGCCAGCGATCGACCGATGCTTCGGCGTTGGCGCGCAGCACGGCGACGCTGGCGGCGTAGAGGGCGACGGTGAGCACGATCAGGCCGACCGGCGAAGGGGCCAGCTCGGCCAGCAGGAGCGTGACCAGGCCGGCGCCGAGCAGGGTGCCGACGCTTCGGGCGAGCCCACGGCTCAAGGTGGTGGCGAAGTCGGGCTTGAGGACGATCATGACGGTCATGGGGAGCCAGTAGCCGTGGCCGACGGGGAACGGGTGGGAGATCGCGACGGCGACGGCGAGGGCCATGCCCACCCGAAGGGCATGACGGAACGCTTCCGAGTCGAAGGTGAGGTTTGCCCGCACCGTCTCGAGGTAGCCCCTGTTCGTGCCGGCGAGCGCGCCCGACCGCCGGACTCCAGATCCGCCTCCGGCGGCGACGGCGGCTCCAGGCTCGGGGGGCTCGTCGCCGGCGGCGACCGCGCTCAGCTGGACGACGGAGCGGAGCTGGCCGGCCAGCGCCGTCAGGTCCTCGACGGCCCGGGCAAGGGTGGCGCAGCCCTGCTGGTCGGCAGCGCGGCCGACCGTCTGGAGGTGCTCGACGGCGGCGCGGAACCGCGCTCGGTCGTCGGGTTTGACGACGGCGCTTCGGGCGTCGTGAAGCCCGTCGGCCACCTGGTGGAGCACGCTGGCCGAGGCACCGACGGCGGTGTCGAGGTCGCTGGCGGCGTCGTGCGCCCAGCTCGGCGCGCCTGGAGCGATGGAGCGATGTGAGGGGTCGGTGAGCCGGAATCGGGTCCGGGTGACGGCGGCCGCCGCCAGCCGGACCCGCTCGGCTTCGTGGGCAAGCGCCTGGTAGGCGGCGGCGGCCGACTGGTCGCCCCAGGGTTGGGTCTCTTTCAGCGCCGAGCGAAGCTCGTCGAGGGCGCGGGGGGTCGAGGAGGTTCGAGGGATCGTTTCTGAGCGAGTGCAAGTGGTCTGCCAGCTGCCGATCGGCGGTGCTCGATGCAGCGCGCTCCACCGGGAAGCGCTGGAGGGGCCAGGTGAGCGGCACCAGGATGATCTGCACGGTGGCCCCG
>JAKAQB010000159.1 GCA_021811865.1 Actinomycetes bacterium
GGCGAGCTGGGCGGGAGGGATGGCGGTCGACGCCGACACGTTGGCGATGCCCCCGTAGCTGGCGTTCCACGTGCCAGCCACCTCGTGGTGGCCGTCGCGTGCGATCGCGATCAGCTGGCAGTGATCGCCGGGGGCAACCCCGGAGAGCAGCAGCTTGATGGCGCTGCCCCACGGCTCAGAGAGCAAGGTGGCGGTGCCCCTCACCCCACTCGTCTGGTCGGCCGCGGTGACCCGGCCCGCCGGCACGCCCGCGATGGAGAACGATCCCGACGGGTGCTGACCCTGGAGGCCAACCGCCAGCCCGCCGGCACCGAGGACGATCGCCAGGACGGCGGCGGCGACAAGCCGAGACCGCCGCCGACGGTCGCGGCGCCCCCTGTTGATCTGGGCGAGAGCCCGCTCGACGAGATCCGAGGGGGCCGCCAGGCGGCCCGAGGCGACGGCCTCCTCCTCGTTGAGCCGGCCCAGCAGCCCCGGCAGCCCGGCGAGGACGGCCAGCTCGTCGCGGCAGACGGCGCAGACGGCGAGGTGCGCCTCCACCTCTGCCCGCTCGGCTGGCTCCAAGGCGCCGACCACGTACGGACCGAGAGAGGTCCGCAGCGACCCGCAGGGGTTGTTCATGGGCTCCATCCTCGTTCCTCGAGCGCCAGGCGCAACGCGTGCAGCGCGTAGTACGTGCGGGACTTGACCGTGCCGGCCGGGATGCCCAGCGCGGCGGCGACCTCGGCCACGGAGCGGCCGCGGTAGTAGGTCTCCACCACCACGGTGCGGTGGTCAGGGCTGAGGGCGGCGAGGGCGTCGGCCACGTCCCAGGCTTCGAGGGCGCGCTCGATGTCGTCGGGCGCCGGCTGCGTGGCGAGCGCCGTCTCGCCCATCTCAGAGGGTCGCGACCGCCTGGCACGATGCTGGTCGATGGCGAGGTGGGCGGCAACGGTGAACAGCCAGGGCCGGAGCGACCGGGTCTCGACGCCCAGGTCTTCGGCGTGCCGCCACGCTCGCACGAGCACCTCCTGCACGATGTCCTCGGCTCGCCCCCGGTCGCCGGTCAGCCGGGTCGTGTAGCCGACAAGAGCAGGGCCGTGCTCTGCCCACAGCGCCCGGACGAAGGTCTCGTCGGGATCGTCCACCGCCGACAGCCGCTGCTGCCGCCTGGCGCGCTCGTCCACATCCCCAGTACGCACTGGCGAGCGAGAAAGTTCAAGTCGGTTGAACCGCTCCGTGCCACCAGTCGTAGTGAGGGGCATGGGATCGCTCCGTTCGCTTCTTCTCCGTCCCCCCCTCCGGCTTCGGGTCGCGGCCGTGGTCGGCGCCCTGGCTGTCACAGCCGCCGCGTGCGGGAGCACCAGCGCCGCCTCGCACACCACGACGGCGGGCTCTCGTGCTGACCCCGGGTCAGGAGGGGGGGCGGTGACGCTACGGGCAACGACGAACTCGACGCTCGGACAGACCATCCTGGTCGGTGCCGGCGGGCGGACGCTCTACCTGTTCGAGAAGGACACCAAGGGCAAGTTCTCGTGCTCAGGCTCCTGCACGTCGGTGTGGCCGCCCCTCTTGACAAGCGGGAAACCCCACGCAGGCAGCGGGATCAACGCCTCCCTGCTCGGCACCATCGCCCGACCCGGCGGCAAGACCCAGGTCACCTATGCGGGGCACCCGCTCTACTACTACGCCGCCGACAGCAGTGCCGGGCAGGCGAACGGAGAGGGCCTGCTCCAGTTCGGTGCCAAGTGGTACGTCGTGTCGCCTCACGGCATCGCCCTCACCAGCAGCAAGTCCTCGGGCGGAGCAAGCGGCTACGGCAGCAGCTCGTCCTCCTCGAGCAGCAGCTCCAGCGGAGGCGGCTGGTCGGGGTAGCGGCGCCGGCAGCCTGCAGGCATGACGGGATCTCGTCGATCGGCCGAAGCCACCGTGGCTGCACCCGCACCCGCTGCGGTCCTCCACCGGGTCGGTGCCGGGCAGACCGGGGCCGGCCCACGGCGGCTCGGCCGTCGAGTTGCCCTCCACGGCCTGCGTGCGGCAGCGGCGGCCGCTCTCGGCGTCGACGCTGAGGTCCACGCCAGCGATGCCTCCTTCTACGACACACCGCGGGGGGGAGCGATCACCATGGGCAACCTCTTCCGCGTCGAGGCCGGCGTGTCGAGCCTGGCGGCATTGGTCCTGCTGCTCGCCTGGCGGCGACGAGCGAGCTGGGTCCCCGCCCTCGTCGTGGCAGCCAGTGCTCTCGGGGCAGTGTTCATGTACCGGTACTTCGACGTCGGCGTCCTCGGTCCGATCCCCAACATGTACGAGCCCACCTGGCAGGTCCCCGGCAAGCTGGCGGCCGCCTACGCGGAGGGCGCGGCGACTGCACTGAGCATGCTGGGGCTGGCCCTCTCTCCGGCCCGTCTCGCCGCACCGGGCCGCCGGCACCGGGGCGGTGCCGCGGGCGACCGGCACCCGCTGCCGAGCTGAACCTCGGGCGGCGAGCCATGCCACGCGATCGGGACGCCGACCTGTCGGTCGCCGCCGAGCAGGTCCCTTGGTCCAGACGGTGCGGTCGGACCGACGACTGGCCAGCTCGTGTCGCTCCTCGGTCCAGCCGAACCGAGGCTGCAGGGAGCCGAGGTCCGCTGTCCGGCGAAGTCCCGGTGCTCTCTCGGCCCGGTCGGCGCCACCCCGTCGTGCGACCGCTACGTGAGGGGTGGGCACGCTCGGGGTTCGCCGTGTCGACGGTATGTCATCCTGTCGTCGTCCGACGGTGTCCCGACGCATTCCCGACGAGGAGGACGTCCGATGCGCATGGCAGTGGTGGGTGGCGGCCCCGGTGGGCTGTTCGCCTCGACGCTTGCCAAGGCGGGCGATCCTCGCCGCCAGGTCACCGTCTTCGAGCGCAACCGCGCTGAGGACACCTTCGGGTTCGGGGTCGTCTTCTCCGACGCCACCCTCGAGGGCATCCACGCGGCCGATCCAGTGCTGCGCAGCGCGCTCGCCGAGCACGGCGTGCACTGGGACCCGATCGAGGTCCGCCTGCGGGGCGAGCGGTTCCTCTGCCACGGCAACGGCATGGCAGCCGTCGAGCGCCGGACCCTGCTGCGGCTGATGCAGGAGCGCGCCGTCGAAGCCGGTGTCGAGGTGCGCTTCTCCACCGAGGTGGACCCGGAGGGCCTGCTGGCAGCGGGCTACGACCTGGTGGTCGCCGCCGACGGGGCCAACTCCCAGCTGCGGGACCGCTTCGCCGACGCCTTCTCCCCGGCGACAGAGACCGCCACCGCCAAGTTCATCTGGCTCGGCACGACCTACCCGTTCACGAGCCTCACCTTCGTGCACGAGCGCGGGCCCCACGGGGTCTTCGCCGTCCACGGGTACCCGATCGGGAGCGGCGTGTCCACCTTCATCGTGGAGACCGACGAGCAGTCCTGGCGGGCGGCCGGCCTGGACGAGTTCGACGTCACCCAGCCGCCCGGCCCGAGCGACGAGAGGAGCAGGGCCTACCTCCAGGAGCTGTTCGCCGAGCAGATCGGCGGGCACCCGCTGCTCGTCAACAACTCACGCTGGGGCAACTTCCGCACCCGCCGGGTCCAACGCTGGCGTCACCGGGTCGGCGACACCGCCATCGCGCTGCTCGGTGACGCCGCCCACACCGCTCACTTCTCGGTCGGCTCGGGCACCAAGATGGCGATGGAGGACGCGGCCGCCCTGGTGGCTGCGCTCGACGAGCACCCCGACGACGTGGACGCAGCGCTGGCCGCCTACGAGACCGTGCGTCAGCCGCAGGTGGCCAAGATCCAGAGCTCGGCACGGCCGAGCCTGTCCTGGTGGGAGCACTTCGGCCGCTCCCACGACAGCCTGCCGCCGTGGCAGTTCGCCTACCACTTCTTCACCCGCAGCCTGCCCGAGTCCAAGCTGCGCCGCCGCGACGACGGGTTCGTCACCGCCGTGCACGGCCGCTGGTGGCAGGCTCACGGCGCCGAGCCGCTGGACAGCCCGATCGAGGTCGCCGGCCGGCGCCGGACCGGCCGGAGCGTCGTCGTGAGCGACGGCACCGCTCACCTGCCCGGTGGCCCGCTCCCCCTCCGGCACCGAGCCGCCGGCGACGACAGGGCGTGGGCGCTGGCGGTGGCCGCTCCCGACACCGAGGAGGGCTTGCCCGCCGCCCTCGAGGTCGTGGCGAAGGGCGTGGCCGCCGGCGCCGCCCTGGTGGCGGTCAGTGGCGGCACCCCCCTCACCCGCCGGTTGCTGTGCGAGGCCGCCCGGCTGGAGCACGGAGCGGTGAGCCTGCTGATCGAGGAGGTCGATCACGGCCGGGCCGAGGACGTGGCGGTGACCGCCGTGCTGTCCGGCCGCACCGATCTGGTCGGCGTCCCCGTCAAGGTGGCCCCGTGAACCCGGGCACGCTCGATCGGGGCGGCAGCCGGCCCGGCCCGATCCGAACGGCCCGTCGCATGCGGGGTGCCGGTGCCGCGGGCACTTCCATCGCTTGCCGCCGGGCAGGGAGCCGCTACCGGGCGGGCCGTGTCGTGACGAGGTCGATCAGCGGTGGCGTCCCAGATCCGGTGTAAAAGCCGCGGGACGAAGGCTCCTGGTTGGTGATGCTACGCCGCCGCTGTG
>JAKAQB010000160.1 GCA_021811865.1 Actinomycetes bacterium
AATTCGTGGCGGTGGGGGACTTCAACGGGGACGGGAAGCCCGACCTCGCCGTGGCAAACTGGAACGACAACACGGTGAGCGTGCTGCTGAACGGGGGAAGCGGGACGTTTGTGGGGCAGGTGACGTACGCGGTGGGGCGCAGGCCCCAATTCGTGGCGGTGGGGGACTTCAACGGGGACGGGAAGCCCGATCTCGCCGTGGCGAACGGGAGCGACGGCACGGTGAGCGTGCTGCTGAACGGGGGAAGCGGGACGTACATGGGGCAGGTGACGTACGCGGTGGGGGGCAATCCCTATTCTGTGGCGGTGGGGGACTTCAACGGGGACGGGAAGCCCGACCTCGCCGTGGCGAACGAGGGCGGCAGCACGGTGAGCGTGCTGCTGAACGGGGGAAGCGGGACGTACATGGGGCAGGTGACGTACGCGGTCGGGAGCTCTCCCTATTCCGTGGTGGTGGGGGACTTCAACGGGGATGGGAAGTCCGACCTCGCAGTGGCGAACTTCTACGGCAACACGGTGAGCGTGCTGCTGAATGGTGGAAGCGGGACGTTTGCGGGGCAGGTGACGTACGCGGTGGGGAGCTATCCCTATTCCGTGGCGGTGGGGGACTTCAACGGTGACGGGGAGTCCGACCTCGCCGTGGGGTCGTACGGAGGCACCATGGTGAGCGTGCTGCTGAACGGATGCCAGTAGGAGTGCTGCCGCCGGAGGGCGAGCGTCGACCGACTGCGCTCGGAGGGCTGAGCCCGGGCGTGTAAGGCAAAGTTCGGGGCGACTTGGAGGGGCAGGCGCGGAACGGTACTGCCGTACGGTGAGCACCGGAAGCGCAGGCTGCGTTGAAGATCGGCCGAAAGGGCCGCGCCGGTCGAGAAGGCGTGAACGCCTTACCCGTTCGACCTGTGCAGCCTCACGAAGCGGCTGGGCGGCCGGGACGTCCTCCGGGGCGCGAGCCGAGTGGAGCCACGGCTACCGCGACGTGCGAGCTGCGGAGCCAGTGGTGGTGGCATTGGAGGCCACGGTTGGTTCTGGTCTTCTCTTCTCTTTGACGGCGTCACGAGGAACGTGTAGCCATCTCGCTGGAGCCGCCCGGGATTTCAGCTAGCGGGCGGAGGAGCGCCTTGGATGCCAAGCACAGCACTCGAGCACCACCTCGCAATGCAGGCTCTCGAGGACCGTTTCAAGGTCGCCGCGGGGCGGCAAGGCCGTGGGCGTGGATATCACGAGGGGAGCACCGTGGGGCACCACGTCATGTTGAGCCATTGCTACGGGAAATTTCCTCTACTCACTCTCTCTGCTCACCCTGGCACGGTCATCGGCCACGATGCCCTCCCTGACGGTCACCACTACTGCGGCTACGAGCACGAGTACGTCCGTGCAGCGGCGAATTCTGGCAACCCCTGGGGCACCAGCTGGTGCGCGTGGATGCGAACCCTGCTGGGAGAGCTCCCTGATGACGATCTCCGTTTCATCCCGTCGGGCTTCGTCGACTTTCGGCGGAGCGAACTACTGCCCGGCGAAAACCGCCGGCCGAATCTCTCGCTTCCCTTTCTTGGGGAGATCATCCGCCGCCTCGAGCCCAAGGTCATCTGGATCGCGGGCGTAGGAGCGGCTGAACAGGTGCGCCATTTCCTTCGCCAGCAGGGCGATCAGCTCCCGATCGCGAGCATCCACCTTCTGCGACGTGGGTTTCCGCTGCCCGGCGAACACAAGGACAAGGAAGCGTGCCAGAAGACCATTGCGCCGCACGTTCGCGACATCCGCCAGGCCATCGATCGCCTGAAGCAAGACCGGAAGGCCCAGAACCTGCCATGCCCGAACTGCCCGTGAGGTCCCGGACCCCTCGACCAGTCGCAGGTCCAGGCCGAGTGCGGCTGCCCGCTCCAGTGCGTGGGGCCCGACCCCTACGACCATTTCTGCGAGCTGCCGTGCCATGGCGAGGACGACTGCCCCTGGAACTCGACCTGCCAGGGCTATCCCGACGGCACCACGGGCTGTGCCCCCACCCCCGAGTGCACGGACGCCGGCGCGCTCTGCGATCCGCACACGGGCAACCCGGGGACCTGCCTGCCGATGTGGACCTACCTCGGCCCGAAGCTCTACTGCTTCGAAGGGGGCGGGCAGATCGGCCCCTGCGATCCCGACCCCCTGGCCTCGCGGAGACACTCCTGGTGCCACGCGGGGTCGTACTGCCTTTCGACGGGCCCCGACGGCGGGAGCTGCGTGCCGGTCTGCGATCCCTCGAAGCCGGGCGGCGCGCAGTGCCCGAGCGGCACGCACTGCGGCGTCGTCTTCGACGGAATGCCGTCGTTCGGGGCGTGCGTCGCCTGCCTGCCGGCGCGGGCGCCCTGCCAGACGGGGGCGGACTGCTGCGACGGCGACTGCGAGCCGGGCTGCAGCTTCGACTACACCCCGGACGGCTGGGGCGCGGGCTGCAGGGAGTGCCGGTAGTCAGAGCCTGTGAACCAATCCCCGGACCGAGCCCCGCTGCCGAGGCGGGTCCAGATGCGAGGCGCGACGACGGCCTGATACCCGCTGAGGTATCAGTCCGTTGGCGCAACGAAGCAGATGGGCCCGGATCGGCGGCGAGGCGACGGGAGGGGATTGGTTCACAGGCTCTCAGCCCTTCGCGCGCTCGTACTGGACCGGCCACTTCACGTCGACGCCGAGCGCCTTCGCGGCGTGGAGCGGCCAGTGGGGGTCGCGCAGGAGCGCGCGGGCGAGGAAGACGGCGTCGGCCTTGCCCGAGGCGACGATCTCCTCGGCCTGCTGGGCCTCGGTGACGAGCCCCACGGCGCCGGTCGGCACCTTCGCCTCGCGCCGCACGGCCTCGGCGAAGGGGACCTGGTAGCCCGGGCCCACGGGGATCTTCTGCTGGGGGACGAGGCCGCCGCTCGAGCAGTCGACGAGGTCGATGCCGGCCTCGCGCAGCCTTTTGGCGAGCTCGATCGTCTGCGGCAGATCCCAGCCGCCCTCGGCCCAGTCGGTCGCCGACAGGCGGGCGAAGAGCGGCAGCTCGGCGGGCCAGGCGGCGCGGACGGCGCGGGCGATCCGCAGCGCGAGCCGCATCCGGTTCTCGAGCGAGCCGCCGTACTCGTCGCCCCGTCGGTTCGAGAGCGGCGAGAGGAACTCGTGGATCAGGTAGCCGTGGGCGAAGTGGAGCTCGATCACCCGAAAGCCCGCGGCGCGCGCGAGCCGGGTCGACTCCTCGAAGCGGCCGACGAGCTCGTCGATCTCGGCGAGGCCGAGCTCGCGCGGCATCGGGTAGCCCTCGGCGAACGGCACGGCGCTCGGCGCGACCGTCTGCCAGCCGCCGCGCTCCCTCGGGACCTCGCCGTTGCCCTGCCAGGGCACGGCGGTGGAGGCCTTGCGGCCGGCGTGGGCGAGCTGGATGCCGGCGACCGACCCCTGCGCCTCGATGAAGGCGGTGATCCGCCGGAAGCCCTCGGCGTGGGCCTTCGACCAGAGCCCGGAGTCCGCGGGGCTGATGCGCCCCTCGGGGGAGACGCCGGTCGCCTCCACCACGACGAGCCCGGCGCCGCCCACGGCGCGGCTGCCGAGGTGGACGAGGTGCCAGTCGTTCGGCATCCCGTCGTCGCTCGAGTACTGGCACATCGGACTCACGAAGATCCGGTTCTTGAACCGGACCTCCCGCAGCTTCAGCTCCGAGAAGAGAACGCTCATGCCCACTCCTTGGGGTTGCGCAGGACGTCGAGAAGCTTCGCCTCCTCGCCGCCCGGCGAGGGCTCGGCCGCGCTCGACCAGCGGGCGAGCGGCGGGAGCGACATGAGGACGCTCTCGATCCGCCCGCCCGTCTCGAGGCCGAAGAGGGTCCCCCGGTCGTAGACCAGGTTGAACTCGACGTAGCGGCCGCGCCGCAGGAGCTGCCAGCTTCGCTCGCGCTCGCCGAACGGGGCGTCCTTGCGCCGCTCGAGGACGGGGAGGTAGGAGGGCAGGAAGGCCTCGGCGCAGCGGCGGACGAGGTCGAAGAGGGCGTCGCGGTCGCCCTGCAGGTAGTCGAAGAAGATCCCGCCCACGCCGCGCCGCTCGCCCCGGTGGCGGATGAAGAAGTAGTCGTCGCAGGCCCGCTTGAAGTCGGCGTAGCGCTCGCCGCAGGCGTCGCGCAGCGCCCGGTGGAAGTGGCGGGCGTCCTCCTCGAACAGGTACGCCGGGGTGAGGTCCGCGCCGCCGCCGAACCAGAGCGCCTCGCCCTTCTGAAAGCAGCGGTAGTTCGCGTGGGCCGTGGGGGCGCGGGGGTTTCTCGGGTGGAGGACGAGCGAGAGGCCGGCGGCGTAGAAGGCGCGGCCCGAGCCGGGCAGGGTGGCGGCGAGCTTCTCGGGCAGCTCGCCGTGGACCTCGGAGACGTTGACCCCGCCGCGCTCGAGGACGGGCCCCTCCTCGACGAGCCGCGACCGGCCGCCGCCGCCCCCGGGGCGGTCCCAGCGCTCCTCGCGAAAGGGCGTGCCGTCGACCCGCTCGAGGGCGGCGCAGACGCGCTCCTGCAGATCCCGCAGGTAGGGCGCGAAGTCGCGCCGGAGA
>JAKAQB010000062.1 GCA_021811865.1 Actinomycetes bacterium
TGGGGCTTCGGTGCGGCGACGACACCGACGCCGACGGCGATGATGCCCGCCGCCACCACCTCGAAGGGGAGGCGGATGCCGCCGAAGGTGTAAAGCACGCTTCCGAAGAACGGGCCCATCGAGATGCCCACCATCTGGGCGCTCGACAGCACCCCGATGCGCTGGCCGCGGCGGGCGCCGGTGACCCCGACGCTCGCCTGGCGGAGCGCTGCGGGCTGCACGATGCCGTAGCCGACGCCGCCGAGGGCGCGGGCGACCACCAGCTGGGTGAGGTTGCCGGCGAACGCGAACCACACCAGGCCGGCGGCGCCCAACACGAGCCCGCCGAGCAGCAGCCGCTCCCCGCCGGCCCGGTCGAGGAACGGGCCGGCGGTGAGCTGGGCGAAGAGGGCGGCGAAGAAGCTGGCGCCGGACATCAGCCCGAGGGCGTAGGTGGCGAGGTGGTGGATG
The DNA here is from genome assembly GCA_021811865.1 of Actinomycetes bacterium. The sequence goes on from JAKAQB010000062.1 coordinate 451, forward strand.
CTCTGCAGGTGGGCGAGCAGCGGGAACAGCACGCCGATGCCGGCCGCCTCCAGGCAGACGGCGGCGGCGAGCAGCGCGAAGCGCAGGTCCCTTCCCGGGGCGGCCGCGCCGGGCGCGCCGGGCTCTGGGTGTCCGGCCGGCGACTCGGTCACGGCCGACGATCGTACCGGCCGGTGCCGGCCCCGGTTCCGGGACGGCTCCGGCTCCGGGCGCTCCCGGCTCCGGGACGGCGTACCCTCGGGGGTGTGAGCCGCCTCCGCCTGGCCCTCTGCCAGCTGGACCCCGTCGTCGGCGACCTTGCCGGCAACACCGAGGCCATCCTCTCCGCCCTGGCCGTGGCGGAGGAGGCCGGTGCTGACCTCGCTGTCTTCGGCGAGCTGGCCGTCACCGGTTACCCGCCCGAGGACCTGGTCATGAAACCGGGCTTCGTGGCCGACAACCGCACCCATCTTGCGAAAGTGGCGTCGGCCACCGGCCGGTGCGCAGCGATCATCGGGTTCGTCGACGAGTCGACCGACCTCTACAACGCTGCTGCGGTGTGCGCCGGCGGCGAGGTCCGCGGCGTGTACCACAAGCAGCGGCTACCCAACTACAGCGTCTTCGACGAGCAGCGGTACTTCTCCGCCGGCGCCGGCGCCGACCAGCTGTACACGATCGCCGGTGTCAGGGTGGGGGTGTCGATCTGCGAGGACATGTGGGACCCGGCCGGCCCCATTGCCGACCAGGCCGCCGCCGGCGCCGAGCTGATGGTCAACATCAACGGCTCTCCCTACTACGCCGACCGCCTCTCCGAGCGGGAGCACCTTGTGGCGACGCGGGCGGCCGACGCCTCCTGCCCGCTGGTGTACGTCAACCAGGTGGGAGGCCAGGACGAGCTCGTGTTCGACGGCGCATCCATGGTCGTGGACGGGACCGGCCGCGTCGTCACGTCCCTCCCGGCCTTCGAGGAGGCGGTTGCGGTCGTCGACCTGGAGATCCGGCCGGCGTACCGCAAACGCCTGGTCGACCCCCGTGGCCGGAGGGCCGCGGTCCCCCTCCCGGTGATCACGATCAGCACCGAGGCGCGCCAGGCGGTGGACGCACCCCGCCTGGCACCGCCACCCGCCCGGCGGCCCGGCCCGGAGGAGGAGGTGTACCGGGCCCTCGTGGTCGGCGCGGGGGACTACGTCCGCAAGAACGGGTTCACCGACGTCATCGTCGCTCTCTCCGGCGGTGTCGACTCGTCCCTCGTGACCGTGGTCGCCGCCGACGCCCTCGGCGCCGACCGAGTCCACACCGTCGCCCTGCCCTCCCGGTACTCGAGCGAGCACTCCCTCGCCGACGCCGCCGAGCTCGCCCGCCGGCTCGGAACCGACCACCGCGTCATCCCGATCGAGCCGGCCCACGCCGCCTTCCTCGGGATGCTCACCCCGAGCTTCGCCGGGCTGGGCGAGGACCTCACGGAGGAGAACCTGCAGAGCCGCATCCGGGGCGTGACGGTCATGGCCCTGTCCAACAAGATGGGTTGGCTGGTCCTCACCACCGGCAACAAGAGCGAGCTGGCGGTCGGCTACTCCACCCTCTACGGCGACACGGCGGGGGGCTTCGCGGTGATACGCGACGTTCCCAAGACGCTCGTCTACCGCCTGTGCCGCTGGCGCAACACCACCAGCGACGTCATCCCCGAGAGAGTGCTGGCCAAGCCACCGTCGGCCGAGCTGCGCCCCGACCAGCGAGACGACCAGAGCCTGCCCCCCTACGAGGAGCTCGACCCGATCCTCGAGGCCTACGTCGAGGGGGACATGACAGCGGGTGAGATCGTCGCCGCCGGCTTCGACGAGGAGACCGTCCGGCGCGTCGTGCGCCTCGTCGACGCCGCCGAGTACAAGCGCCGGCAGAACCCGATCGGCGTCCGGGTGACACCCAAGGCGTTCGGCAAGGACCGCAGGGTGCCGATCACTAATCGCTACCGTTGAGCCGGTGACCTCCCTACCGGCCACGGCTCCCCGCCGCTGCCGGGCCCGGCGCGGCGAGGGGGACCGCCTGCGAGACGAGATCCTCCTCGTGGCCGGCCCCGGCGGCCGAGCGTGAGCCTCACACTCGACGAGTCCGCCGCCATGGTCGGCGGCCACTGCTGGATCGAGCGCCGGCTGTTCGAGGTGCTCGGAGCCTGGGGGGTGGCTGCCGGCACCCCGGGTGCCGTCGCCATGCTGGACCGCCACAGCCAGCACGCCGCCTGGCGGGCTGCCCAGTGGTGGGACCGGCTGCCGGTGCTGGCCGGCATGGACCGCGAGTCGCTCGTCACCGCCCCGGCCGGCTGGGGCGAGTTGCTCGGCCTGGCCGGAGGCCACCTCCCAGCGCCCGACGGGGACGCCGCCCTCCTTGCGGTGGTGCACCGCGTGGCGTTGCCGCGGCTGGTGGCCCGCTACCGCTACCACCGGCGCGAGGCGACCGCCGTCGCTGACGGCCCGGTCATCCGGACCCTCGCTCAGGCGGGCCACGACGCGCGCTCCGACTGGGAGGAAGGCGAGTCGTGCCTGCAGGAGCTCGTCGTTGACGGCGACTCGCTGGCGGCGGCCAGCGAAGCCGCCCGCCGCGCCGAGGGCAGCTTCGTAGGCTGACGGCCGGCGCCGCTCGGCTACGGTACGTGCCCATGAAGAAGCTGCTCGTGTTGGCCGTGCTCGTCGGACTGGGGTTCTTCGCCGCCAAGAAGCTCAAGGTCGTCTGAGCCCTGCTCGTCTGAACCTGCTCAAGCCCGGCGCCGCACCAACCAGGCGGTGACGAGGCCGGCCGCGACCACCGCGCCCCGCCCGCGGCGGTGCGCCGGTGGCGGGGCGGGTGGCACCTCGAAGCGGGCCACCTCCCAGCCCCGCACCAGAGCGACGCGCCGCAGGGCGCGGTCGGGGTTGACCGTCACCGGATGGCCGACCGCCTCGAGCATCGGCAGATCGGTGATCGAGTCGCTGTAAGCCCACGAGCCGGCCAGGTCGATGCCCTCCCGGCGCGCCAGCTCGGTGATGAGCGTCGCCTTGGCCGGGCCGTAGGCGTAGCGCTCGAGCCGGCCGCTGTAGCGGCCCCGATCGTCCAGCGCTGCACGTGAGGCGATCACCGTGTCGACGCCGAGGCGCGCACCGATGGGCTCGGCCATCTCCTCGGGCGCCGCCGACACGAGCACGACCCGCCGCCCGGCGGCGCGGTGGGCGGCGATCAGGCCCACCGCCTCGGCGTGGGTGATCGGGTCGATGACGTCGCCAAGGCCGTCCCGGACGAGGCTGCGCACCTGGGCCTGGTTCCAGCCGGACGTGATCGACAGCACCGACCGCTGGATGCGGGCGACGCGCCGGGGCCCGGCACCCCACCGCTGGTATACGGCGTGGGTCGCCACTCCCTGCAGCAGGTTGCGGCGCCGGAGCAGGCCGGCGCGGTACATGGCGGGCGCGAACGCCATCATCGACGAGCGGGCGAGCACGGTCTTGTCGAGATCGAAGAACGCCGCCTCCACCGGGGGGATCCTACGGGCAGGGACCGCGGCCCGGAGCCCCGATGACTCCTGGCATCAAGTCCATCCCGCCGCCCGCCCACCAGCAGGGTCGGGCACCATCCCGGGACCCCCTTGCTCTGCAGCGGCGGCGTGAGTCACCACCTGCGGGTAACGCGTAGGTAGGCTCCGGCCGATGGACGGCTCCCCTTTGCCCTACCAGGAGCGCCTGGGGGCCATCGAAGCCGACGTCATCCAGCTGTTCGCGCTCGTCGCCGAGGGTCTCGTGGCCGCGACGGACGCGCTGCTCTCCGGCGAGCCGGAGATCCTCGAGATCCTCCGGGGGCGGGAGCGGCCCATCGACGACCTCTACAAGGAAGTCGAAGAGGTGGTCGAGCACCACCTCGCCCTCGGAGCGACCGCCGCCACCGATCAGCGGTTCCTCCTCTCGGTGCTGCGGGTGGTGCCCGAGCTCGAGCGGTCCCACGACCTGGTGCTGCACATCGCCCGTCGCGCCGGCGGTGGATTCGGGGCGGAGCTGACGCCCCGCTGCCGGGGCCTCATCGAGCGGATGGGACGGCTCGGCTCGGAGATGTGGCGCCAGGCGGCCGACTCCTGGTACGAGCGGGACGGCTCGGCGGCCGAAGCCCTCGTCGAGCGCGACGACGAGATGGACGACCTGCACGCCATCCTCACCGCCGAGCTGTCAGCTGGCCGCATGTCCCTGCCGGTGGTCGTGGACATGACCCTCGTCGCACGCTTCTACGAGCGGCTCGGCGACCACGCCGTCAACATCGCCCGCCGGGTTGCCTCCATCACTGGTTCGAGCAGTTCGGCCCGCTGACCAAGGGAGGGGTGATGGTCCGGCTCCGGTGGGTACAGTCCCGGTCGATGCCCCCCGGGCCGTCACGGGACGTGCCGACGCGCAGGAAGGAAGGCCATGGAGCTCGGTCTCGAGGTCGACGACAGCCGGTCGCCTTACACGGTCCTCGCCGTCAAGGGCGAGGTGGACGTGTACACGGCGCCCCGGTTGCGCGAGAAGCTCGTCGAGTTGGCCAGCCAAGGGCGCAACCAGATCATCGTCGACCTGGAGGGGGTCGAGTTCCTGGACTCCACCGGACTGGGGGTCCTCGTTGGCGGGCTGAAGCGGCTCCGCAGCAACGACGGCGACCTCGGGCTCGTCTGCACCGAGGCCCGGATCCTGAAGGTGTTCGAGATCACGGGGCTGACCAAGGTGTTCACGATCTCCGGTTCGGTCGACGAAGCGACCGCCAGCTGACCGGCCCGGTCCCGAGGAGCTGGCCCGTATGATCGCCGCGCTGGAGCTGGCCGTTCCCGCAAGACCCGAGTACATCGCCATCGTGCGGTTGGTCGTGTCGTCGCTGGCGTCGGGCCGGCGGAACCTGGCCGACCAGCGGATCGACGACCTCAAGCTGGCGGTGTCCGAGGCGTGCACCAACGCCATCGAGGCCCACGCCCGCACAGGCACCGAGGAACCGGTAACCGTCCGTGTCCTGGAGGCGGACGAACGGATGGAGGTCGAGATAGTCGACCACGGCGGCGGCTTCGATCCCGACCGCCTGCCGCTCCACCCCCCGGTCACAGACCCCAGCCGGCTCGACTTCGAGCGGGGTCTCGGGATCCCGCTGATACGAACGCTCGTCGACCTGGCTCGCTTCGAGCACCTGGGGGACGGGACCAAGGTGCGGATGGTCCTGTTCGGCGGGCCTGCTGACGACGCGGGCGACCAGACCAGCGAGATCATCCGGGCCGTCCTCGCCGACGAGGAGTAGCCCTACCATGCGGCGGTGTCCCGCCGCGCCGTGCTGCTGTTCGCCGCCCTCGGTGTGATCTGGGGCGTCCCGTACCTGCTCATCAAGGTCGCCGTCCGCGAGATCACCCCGGCGACGCTGGTGTTCCTCCGCTGCGGCATCGGCGCTGCGATCCTCCTGCCCGTGGCGGCCGCCCGCCACCAGCTGCGACCCGTGCTGCCCCACTGGCGGGCGGTGCTGGCGTTCGCCGCCGCCGAGGTCGCCGTTCCGTTCTTCTGCCTGCCCACCGCCGAGAAGTCGCTGCCGAGCTCGATCACGGGGCTGCTCGTCGCCGCCGTCCCCCTGGCCGGCATCCCGATCGCCTGGATGCTCGGGCGGCCGCCGCGCCTCGGCCCGACCGGCGTCGCCGGGATGCTCCTCGGCTTCGCGGGTGTCGGCACCCTCGTGGGGTTCGACCTCTCCCGCTCCGAGCTCGGGCCGGCGGCACTCATGGTGCTCGTCGTGGTCGGCTACGCCCTCGGTCCCGCCATCGTCGGTCGTTGGCTCTCCGGCGTCCCGAGCCTCGGCGTCATCGCCGCCTCCCTCACCCTCAACGCCGCCGCCTACGCCCCGGCCGGGATCCTGCAGCTGCGAACCCACCTGGGCTGGGCTCCCCTGGTCGCGGTCGTGGCTCTCGGAGTCGTATGCACCGGCTTGGCCTTCATGGTGGCGTTCGCGCTGATCGCCGAGGTCGGCCCCGTCCGCCAGACGCTCGTCACCTATCTCAACCCGGCGGTGGCCGTCGTCCTCGGTGTTGTCTTCCTCGGCGAAGCGTTCACGCGGGCGACGGGTGCCGGCTTCGTGATGATCCTCGGCGGCTCCTGGCTGGTGCTGCGCCGCCCCGGCCCCTCGGGCCGGCATGGCGCCGCTGCCCCCCTCAGCGTCCGAGCGAGTTGAAGAGCTCCTCGATCAACGATGCCAGCGGCAGGGGCGCATCCTCCGCCTGAGGCCAGTTGTGGCCCCGCCCCCGGTAGGCCACCAACTGCAGCACCTGCCGGTGGCTGGCACCCCGCCAGGTGGTGACCGTCACCCGCCCGCCGGCGAGGCGCTCGCTCTGACCGGTGCCGGGATGATCGAGCCCGTCGCGCCGGCGGAGCATCGCCGCCGTGCCCAGCACCGACGGCGCCCACCGCCCGTTGCTCTGCTCCGTGGCCCTCGCCCACGGCGTGCGCGGGTCGGATGTCCCGCCGGCGAGGAGGACGGGCACGGGCGGGCCCGGCGGCAGCGGCTCCGTCGGTGTCGCCGCGTACACGGCGACGCCGGCGAACGCCCCCGGGTCCGCCCCGAGCATGCGCAGAGCCAGCTTGCCGCCGTTGCTGTAGCCGACGAGGTACACGCGGTGGCGGTCGACGCCGAGGTGGGCGATCGCATCGGCGACGACGGCTCGCACGAAGGCCACGTCGTTGATGCCTCGGGCGGCAGCCAGGCCGCAGCAGCCGCCACCCGCATTCCAGCTCTGCCCGATGCCAGCGGGGTAGACGAGCACCGCCCGGCCCTCGCCGGCGAGCGCCTCGAAGCCCGTCCGGCGCTCCTCGAACGCCGGGGTGGCGTCCGAGCCGTGCAGGACGACGTAGAGGGGGAGCGGTGGGGCACCCGGGCGGCGGGAGGAGGGCGCGACCACCAGCTCCTCGCGGCGGAGGCCACCGGCGACGAGCCTCCGGGTCCACGCCCTGGCGCCTGACGGGACCAGAGGGCGGACGGGGACGAACATCGCTCCCGTCACCCCGGCTGCCGCGGCAAGGAGCAGGAGGGCAAGGCCGTGGCGGCGCATGCGCAGGAACAGCCGTTGCGGCTGGGGCGGCTGGTCCATCGGGGGCGGAGGCGGAAGCGGCGAGGTAGGCAAGGCGGGCCCTCGGGCCACGACGTTACGTCTCGACGGAGGGCGGTCCCAGTCAGGGGGGCTTGACGTTCCGGTCGCCGAAACCCTAAGGTTTTCGACGGCCCAAAATCATGTCGAGTTCATTGACGAAGCCAGAGCGCGAAACGCTGAAAGCCGTGTGGAGGTTGAGTCGCGCCCCGGGAGCGGACGGCACCGCCCGCACCGGCGACCTGGCAGATTCGCTGGGCGTATCGCCGGGCACGGCCACGGCAACGGTGAAGCGCCTCGCCGAGCGGGGTCTGCTCAGCCACGCCCCGTACCACGGCGTCACCCTCAGCCGGGAGGGGGAGCGCCTGGCCATGGCCGTCATCCGCCGGCACCGGATCGTGGAGCGGTTCCTCGCCGACATGCTGGGCTACTCCTGGTCGGAGGCGGACGAGCTGGCCCCCGTCTTCGAGCACCAGTTGCCCCAGCAGGTCGAGGACCGGCTCTACGTCGCCCTCGACCGCCCGGCGACCTGCCCGCACGGGTTCCCGATCCCGGGCACCGAGGCAGTGAGCCTGCCTGACCTGCCGGTCCTCTACGACCTGACGCCCGGCGATCGGGCGGTGATCGCGCTGCCCGGCTCCACCGCCCCCGAGCTCGCCCGCTTCCTCGACGGGCTCGGTGTCCGGCCCGGTGTCGAGGTGGTGCTGCGAGAGAAGCACCCCTTCGACGGACCCGTGGTGGTCGCCGTCGACGGCCACGAGCGGACCCTCGGAGCGAGCGTCGCCAAGCAGATCTTTGTCCGACGTACACCTGCCGCCGGGGGGCCGGGCGCCGGCCCGGCCCCGGCGGGCGGGCGCACACCCAGCCGGGGGAAGCTCCCTCGGGGGAGAAGGGAGAAGCAGACCAGATGATCCGACCCCTCCTCGATGGCGGCTACCAGGCGTTCCACCTGGGGGGTGCCGAATGGGCATGGCTCATCTTCGCGGCCGGCTGCGCCCTGGTTGCGATCGCCACGGGCGTCGCCCTCATGCGCAACGTCCTCGCCACCGACCAGGGCACCCCGGGCATGGTCGAGATCGCCAAGGCGGTCCAGGAGGGCGCCGGCGCCTACCTGAAGCGCCAGTTCAAGACGATCGGCATCATCGTCATCCCGCTCGCCATCCTCGTGTTCTTGACCTCCACCCGGGTCACGAACCTCGCCACCGGCCACGTCGTGCTCGGCTTCGTGCCCTCGGGAATCTTCCGCACGCTGGCCTTCCTCACCGGGGCGACGCTCTCCGGGACGGCCGGCTTCATCGGCATGAGCACCGCCGTGCGCGGCAATGTCCGCACCGCGGCAGCAGCGCGCAACGGGTCCATGGCCGACGCCTTGCGGGTCGCCTTCCGCACCGGCGGCATCACCGGTCTGTTCGTGGTCGGCTTCGGCCTGCTCGGGGCGACGGTCATCGTGATGCTCGCCCAGAACACGGCGACGGCGATCCTCGTGGGCTTCGGGTTCGGCTGTTCGCTGATCGCCCTGTTCATGCGAGTCGGCGGCGGCATCTTCACCAAGGCGGCCGACGTCGGCGCCGACCTCGTCGGCAAGGTCGAGGCGGGGATCCCCGAGGACGACCCCCGCAACGCCGCCACCATCGCTGACAACGTGGGCGACAACGTGGGCGACTGCGCCGGCATGGCCGCCGACCTCTTCGAGTCCTACGCCGTGATCCTCGTGGCCAGCCTCCTCCTCGGCAACGGCGCCTTCCGCAGCCTGGGTCTCAACCCCGCTCTCGGCATCACCTTCCCCCTCGCCGTCCCAGCCATCGGGATCCTCGCGTCGATCATCGGCGTGCTCGCCGTGCGGGCCGGCCGCAACGACCGCACGGCGATGGCGCCCATCAACCGTGGGTTCCTCCTGGCCGCCGTCCTGACGATCGTCGGGACGTTCTTCGTGGCCGAGTTCTACGTCCACAACCTGAAGGTGTTCTTCGCCGTGCTGACCGGCGTGGTCCTCGGCCAGGTCGCCAGCCGGATCACCGAGTACTACACCTCCACGGAGACCTCGCCGGTCCGGGAGATCGCCGAAGCCGCCCGCACCGGCCCTGCCACCACGGTCCTCGCCGGGATCAGCGGCGGTCTCGAGTCGTCGGTGCCGGCCATCCTCTCCATCGTCGTCGCCATCGTCGTGGCGATCGTCCTCGGCAACGGCCGGATCGAGTTCTCCCTCTACCTCGTCGCCCTCACCGGGCTCGGGCTCCTGTCCACGACGGGCATGGTGGTGTCGGAGGACACGTTCGGGCCGGTATCGGACAACGCCGCCGGCATCGCCGAGATGAGCGGCGAGTTCTCCGGCGAACCCGAGCGGATCATGGTGAGCCTCGACGCCGTCGGCAACACCACCAAGGCGATCACCAAGGGCTTCGCCATCGGCTCGGCCGTGCTCGCCGCCGTCGCCATCTTCTCGAGCTACGTGCAGACCATCGCCCAGCAGCTCAACCTGCACCTGAGTGGCAACGCCCTCTACCAGACGACCAAGCAGACGATCGTGAACGTTGCCAACCCCACGATCTTCATCGGCCTGCTCATCGGCGGCTCGATCGCCTTCCTCTTCAGCTCGCTGGCCATCCGCGCCGTCGGCCGCTCCGCCGGGACCGTCGTCAACGAGGTCCGCCGCCAGTTCCGCGAGCACCCGGGGATCATGGACGGCTCCGAGCGGCCCGAGTACGGGCGGGTCATCGACATCTGCACCGCCGCCTCGCTGCGCGAGCTGGCCACGCCGGCGCTGCTGGCGATCCTCTCGCCGGTCGTCGTCGGCTTCGCCATCGGCCCCCTCGCCCTCGGTGCCTTCCTCGCCGGCACCATCCTCACCGGCCAGCTCATGGCCAACTTCCTGTCCAACTCCGGCGGTGCCTGGGACAACGCCAAGAAGTACATCGAGGACGGCCACGAGGGAGGCAAGGGCTCCGAGCCACACAAGGCGGCCGTCATCGGTGACACCGTCGGGGACCCCTTCAAGGACACCGCCGGCCCGGCGCTCAACCCGCTCATCAAGGTGATGAACCTCGTCAGCCTCCTCGTCCTGCCGGCGGTCATCTCCACCGAGACCGACACGGCCGCCCGGGTAGCCATCGCAGTCGTGGCGGGGGCGATCATCCTCGGTGGCATCGTCTTCTCCAAGAGGCGCACCCAAGCCCTCGATGTCACCGTCGAGGCTGCCATCGCCGGTGAGGAGCCGCCGGTCGTGGGTGTGATCACCGGCCTCACCGTTCCCGAGGAGGCGGTCGCGGTGAGCGTCGACGCTGGCATGCTCGCCGGTGGGCACCGTGACGTCCTCGTCGCGGCCATCGAGAGCTACGCGCAGGCAGAGTCCGGGGACGTCGTCGAGCAACTCCTCGAGGTCCGGGCGCGCCTGGTGGAGGACGAGTAGCACCCCCGCCGGCCCCCGCCGGCCCCCCGCCGGCCCCCCGCCGGCCCCCGCCGGCCCCCGAACTGTGAGTGAAAAGTACACACTGTGTGTAGAAATCACTCACAGTTCGCTGGGATGTCACAGGCAGGTGTCAGACTGCTTCGAGTGGACAGCGACATCGAACGGGCGCTCAACGCCTACCTGGTCCGCCATCACGGGGTGATCCCCGCCGAGGAGGCGCGCCGGCTCGGGATGACCCCGGCTGAGATCCGGGCACGGGTGGCGCGGGGTCGGTGGCAACGCCTGCACGCGGGCGTTTACGTGCCGGCTGGCACGCCGCTGTCGGCGGCGACGCAGCTGACGGCGGCGGTCGCCGCCGCCGGCCCGTCGGCGGTGGCTTCTCACGACTCGGCGGCGTGGCTGTGGGATCTCGTCGCCAAGGCGCCGGGCCGTCCGTGCGTGACGGTGGCGTACCCGGCGGACGCGGACCTGCACGGAGTCGACATCCACCGCCGGCGGGGGCCGGGCCGGCGCCCGAAGCACCGGCAGGGGATTGCCGTGACCGACGTCGTCCAGACCCTCGTCGACCTGGCGGCGAGCGGGCTGGCGGTCGGAACGCTCGACGATCTCACGGACAGGGCGATCGCCAGGCGTCAGGTCCAGGCGCGGGATCTGGCCCGGGCCGTTGCCCTTCTCGCCGGCCGGGGGCGGGCCGGCCCCGCTGCCATGCGGGCGGTGTGCGAACGGCGCGGGTTGGTCGAGCCGCCCCACCCCTCGGTCCTCGAGAGCCAGGTACGACGGCTGCTGCATGCCTGGGGCTACCTGCCGATCGGGATGGAGCTGCAGGTCTGCGGGGGCCGGTACCGCATCGACTTCCTGCTGGCGCCGAGGCTCGTGCTCGAGGTGGACGGGTTCGCTTACCACTCCAGCCCCCGGGCGCGTGCTGCCGACCTGCACCGCCGCAACCGGATCCGTGCCGAGGGCTTCTACATCATCGAGTCGGACTGGCTGACCGTCACCTGCGAACCGCAGCGACTGCGAGCCGAGATCGCATCGGCGCTGGCGCTGAGGGCGGTGGGTTGACACCCGGCGGCGGCCGGCCGATTGTGGTGCCCCGGCCAAACCTGGTGGTCGGCCGACCCTGCACCTCCCTGCCCGCCCACGCTCCTAGGCTGCCCCGAACGTCATGCCAAAGCCCCTCGTCATCGTCGAGTCCCCGGCCAAGGCCCGGACTATCGCAGGCTTTCTCGGCTCCGACTACGTCGTCGAGAGCTCGATCGGCCATATCCGGGACCTGCCCCGCAACGCCGCCGACGTGCCGCCCGCCTACAAGGGCGAGGCGTGGGCGCGCCTGGGCGTGGACGTGGACAACGACTTCAAGCCCCTCTACGTGGTCAGCCCCGACAAGCGAGACCAGGTGCGCAAGTTGAAGGCCCTGCTCAAGGGGGCCAGCGAGGTCTACCTCGCGACCGACGAGGACCGCGAGGGCGAGTCGATCGCCTGGCACCTGCTCGAGGTGCTGGCGCCGAGGGTGCCGGTGCGGCGGATGGTGTTCCACGAGATCACCAAGGCAGCCATCGAGCGCGCGGTGCGCGAGAGCCGCGATCTCGACCGCCGCCTCGTCGATGCCCAGGAGACGCGGCGGATCCTCGACCGGCTGTACGGCTACGAGGTGTCACCCGTCCTCTGGAAGAAGGTGATGCGCAACCTCTCTGCCGGGCGGGTGCAGTCGCCGGCGACACGTCTGCTTGTCGAGAGGGAGCGCGCCCGGATGCGCTTCCGGGTCGCCGGCTACTGGGACGTCGCGGGGACCTTCGAGGTTCATGGAGATGCCCGACCCGAGGAGCGCCAGGGCCATTTCGGCGCCACGCTTGTCGCCCTCCAGGGGAGGCGGCTGGCGACGGGGAGGGATTTCGGCGAGGACGGCACCCTCGCCCGTGACGACGTCGTGCGGCTCGACGAGGCCACCGCCCGTGCCCTCGCCGGGCGGCTCGAGGACCGCGATTTCGCAGTGCGCTCCGTCGAGGAGAAGCCGTGGCGGCGCTCGCCGGCGCCGCCGTTCATGACCTCGACGCTCCAGCAGGAGGCGGGCCGGAAGCTGCGCTTCGGCTCGGCCCGCACGATGCGGGTCGCCCAGGACCTCTACGAGGCCGGCTTCATCACCTACATGCGCACCGACTCCACCACCCTGTCGACCGAGGCGCTCGAGGCGGCCCGTGCGCAGGCCCGGGCGCTTTACGGCGACCGCTACGTGCCGGCGCGGCCCCGCCGTTACGACAAGAAGGTCAAGAACGCCCAGGAGGCGCACGAGGCCATCCGGCCGGCGGGGGAGACGTTCCGCACGCCGGAGCAGACCGGCCTGTCGGGGGACATGCGTCGCCTCTACGAGCTGGTCTGGATGCGCACCGTGGCGTCGCAGATGACCGACGCGGAGGGCCGCTCGGTCCAGGTCCGGCTGGGGGCGACGACGGCGGCCGGCGAGGACGCCGAGCTCGCCACCAGCGGGCGGGTCATCACCTTCCCGGGGTTCCTGCGGGCGTACGTCGAGGGTTCCGACGACCCCGACGCCGAGCTCGGCGACCGGGAGGTCCGGCTGCCGGCGCTGGCGGAGGGCGACGCCCTCGACGCCCTGGCACTGGCGGCCGAAGGGCACAGCACCTCCCCGCCGGCGCGGTACACCGAGGCGTCCCTGGTCAAGGCGCTCGAGGAGTTGGGCGTGGGCCGGCCGTCCACCTATGCCTCGATCCTCCAGACCATCCAGGATCGTGGCTACGCCTGGAAGAAGGGCACGGCCCTTGTGCCGTCGTGGACGAGCTTCGCCGTCATCACCCTGCTCGAGCAGTACTTCGGCAAGCTCGTCGACTACGGGTTCACCGCCGAGATGGAGGAGGACCTCGACGAGATCGCCCGCGGTGCCGAGGAGTCGGTTCCGTGGCTGACACGGTTCTACTTCGGAACGGTGGAGCCGGGCCTCGCCGCGGGCGGCGACGGCACCGCCCCGACCGGTGGGCTGCGGGTTGGCGGGGCGCGAGACGGTGATGGGGGCGGGGCCGGCGACGGCCACGGCTTCCATGCCGGCGTGCTCGGGCTGAAGCGGCTCGTCTCCGACCAGCTCGACGAGATCGACGCCCGACAGATCAACTCGATCCCGATCGGGGACGCCTCCGACGGCCAGCCCATCATGCTGCGCGTCGGTCGCTACGGCCCGTACATCGAGAAGGGCGACGGACGGGCGTCCGTGCCCGAGGACCTCGCACCGGACGAGCTGACACCGGCCCGGGCGGAGGAGTTGCTGGCCGTCGGGTCCACGGACCGGGTGGTGGGCGACGACCCGGGCACGGGGCTGCCGGTCATGGTTCGTGCCGGGCGGTACGGCCCGTACGTGCAGCTGGGAGAGGCCGACGACGTGGACGGCAAGCCGCGGACGGCGTCGCTGCTCTCCGGCATGGATCCCCACACCGTGACCCTCGACGATGCGTTACGGGTGCTCACCCTTCCCCGGGTGGTGGGGGTCGATCCGGCGACGGGTGAGGAGGTGGTGGCGACCAACGGCCGATATGGGCCGTACCTGAAGAAGGGGGGTGACTCGAGGTCGCTGGACAGCGAGCAGGCGCTTTTCGACATCACGTTGGACCAGGCGCTCGTCCTCTTCGCCCAGCCAAAGACGCGCCGGGGGCAACGTTCGGCCGCGCCGCTCCGGGAGCTCGGCCCGGACCCCGCGAGCGGGGGGATGATCGTGGTGAGGGAGGGCAGGTTCGGGCCGTACGTGACAGACGGCGAGACCAACGCCTCCCTCCGCAAGGGCGACACGGTGGAGGGCATGACGGCCCAGCGCGCCGCCGAGTTGCTCGCCGACCGCCGGGCAGCCGGGCCGGTGAAGAAGAGGACCGCCGGCGGACGGAAGGCAGGGTCGACGAAGAAGGCGGTTCCAGCGACGAAGGCGGCGGCAGGGAGGAAGGCGCAGGGAGCGAAGAAAACGATGAAGAAGGCGCAGGGAGTGGCGAAGGCGGCTAAGAAGGTGGCACCCCGGCAGTGACCCCGGCCGCCCCCGGGGCGCCGGCGCTGCGGGGCCGCTTCATCGTCCTCGAGGGTGGCGAAGCCAGCGGCAAGTCGACGCAGGCGGCGATCCTCGCAGAACGCCTCGGCGCCGTGCTCACCCGGGAACCGGGAGGGACCGATGTCGGTGAGCGCATCCGTGAGCTCCTGCTCCACGGTCCTCCGCTCGACGCCCGCACCGAGACGCTGCTGCTCCTCGCTGCCCGTGCCCAGCACGTCGCCACCGTGATCGCCCCCGTGCTCTCGGCGGGGCGGGACGTCGTCTGCGACCGCTTCTCCGGCTCGACGCTCGCCTATCAGGGTTGGGGGCGGGGCCTGGACCCCCAGAGGCTGCAACTGCTGTCATCCTGGGCGGCGGCGGGATGGGAACCGGACCTCGTGGTGCTCCTCTCGGTCACACCCGAGGTCGTCGCCGCCCGGCTCCAGGACCGCCCCGCCGCCCGGGACCGCATGGAGGGCGAGGACGCCGAGTTCTTCTCCCGGGTGGGACAGGGGTTCGCGTCGCTCGCCGCCGGCGATCCCGCCAGGTGGTCCACCGTCGACGGGGTCGGTGCCGTCGATGAGGTGGCGGAGCGCATCGCAGCGGTGGTGGACCGGTTGCCGGCCCGGCTCTAGCCCCGCCTTCCCCCAACCCCAACAGCGCTCGCTACCTGTGATGAGGTGGCAGGGCCGGAGGAGCCGGGACGAGCAGAAGAATCCAGAGGGATCGGCAGAGTCGGCAACGGGCCATGGCCGACGCGTTGTTTGGGCAGTTCACCGCGATAATCGCAGACAACTGCCCAAACAACGCGTCGGAGCCCGCCGGCGCTTCCGGTATAAACCTACACGTCCCATCCGAGTAGGCATCCCCGCCACGCTCAGGCGCTCGCCGGGGAAAGTTGACGTGGTGCACCCATGCATGCCTACGTGTATGACATTCCATGACAGTCCCCGAGCGCCAACCACCAGGTGGAGCGCCACAGCGACCACAGCGATACTGCGATCAGGGGGAAGTTCGGGCTAGCCAGGGCTAGCCAGCCGGCGGGGGTTGCGGAGCTGGCGTGGCCGGCTGGGCGAGCGGGTCCGGGCGGGTCCGGGCCTCTGCTCACCGCCGGGCCGCGGCGGCCTCCTGGACTGTCAACTCGGCCGCCGGGTCCGCTTCCAGCCGCTCGTCAGGGATGGGCTCACCGCTCTTCACGGACAGGCCGTAGGTCCCGGCGTCGAGCCGGGCCTCGGCGCGGGCGATGGCGTCGAGCCGGGCGCGGAGCCCGGCGGCCACGGCCTCGTCCGTGCCGTCGGCCGTCAGGGGTTGGGCGCCGTCGTCACGGTCGGCGTGCTCGTCGCCGGCCTCCCGCACCGCGTCCCGGCGACCGACCTCGGCGAGCAGCCGTTGGACCTCTTCCCGTTCCTCCCGCAGTAGCTGGCGGGCGCGTTGCTCGTCCACCTGTTTCCTCCCCCGGGATCGCAGCGGATCAGACGCTCGGAGTATGCCTCGGCAAGCGGCGGTCGCGCGCCATTCTCTCCGCCGGCGGGTGGGGAGGCCATGATGGGGGCGGTGAGCTCTCCGTCCGTCGACCTCCCCAGCGAGCGGCTGTTCGCCACCGTGGCGGGCCAGCCCGCAGCGGTCGCCGCCCTGCGCGCCGGCGCCCGCCGGCCCGTGCACGCCTACCTGTTGGTCGGTCCGGAGGGGACCGGCAAGAGGGCGGCCGCCGCCGCGTTCGCCGCCGCCCTGCTCTGCCCCGGCGGCGGTGACGGAACCTGCGACTCGTGCCGGAGGGTCCTTGCCGGCATCCATCCCGACGTCGCCGTGGTGGAGCGGGAAGGGCCCGCCATCACGATCGACGCCGCCCGGGAGGTCACGCGCCTGGCGGCGCGCTCCCCGGTCGAGGGGGACCGCAAGGTCCTGGTCCTGACGGACTTCCACCTCGTCGGTGTGGCCGGGCCGGCGTTGCTGAAGACGATCGAGGAACCGCCGCCGTCCACCGTGTTCGTCGTCCTGGCCGAACACGTCCCAGCCGAGCTCGTCACGATTGCCAGCAGGTGCGTGCGGATCGACTTCCGCCCGGTTCCGCTCGCCACCGTGGTGGAGCTGCTCGTCGCCGACGGCGTCAGCCCCGAGCGGGCCGGCCACCTGGCCGAGGTCGCCGGCGGCCGTCTCGACCGGGCCCGCCTCCTCGCCACCGACCCCGGGTTCGAGGCCCGCCGCCAGGCGTGGCGGAGCGTGCCCGCACGCCTCGACGGCACCGGGGCAACGGCGGCGGCCATCGCCGACGAGCTCATCGGGCTGCTCGACTCCTCGGTCGAGCCGCTGAAGGCCCGCCAGGCGGCCGAGGCGTCCGCCCTGGAGGAGCGCAACGCCCGGGCGGCGTCGGTGAACGGGAAGGTGGGTCGGGCCGCCCGCGCCGATCTGACGGCCGGCGTGAAGGACCTGGACGAGCGCCACCGCCGCGAGATCCGCAGGCAACGCACCGACGAGTTGCGCACGGGCCTGGCGATCCTCGCCGGCGAGTACGGCGACCGGCTGGCCGATGCGGGGTCGCGTGCGGCGGCGATCTCCGCCATCTCCGCCATCGACGAGCTGGGCCGCAACCTCGTCCGCAACCCCGGCGAGACGCTCGCCCTGCAAGCGTTGCTCGTGGGGCTGGACCGCTGAGCGCGTAGCGGCAGGGTGGCTCAGCGGTCGGTGGGCTCTGCCGGGATGGCGCCGCTGGCTCGCAGCCGGGCGATGGCCGCCGGCGACAGCCCCACCTCGGCGAGCACCTCGTCGGTGTGCTGGCCGACGAGTGGCGCCGGCCGGCGGGGCGCCGGGGCGGTGCGGCGAACCGTGGCCTCCCCGCCTCCCCGAGCATCCCGCCTGCCGCCGCCCCCACACCCGCCGCCGTCCCCACGCCCGCCGCCGTCCCCACGCCCGCCGCCGTCCCCACCCCCGAACCTCACCGGCGGCGGAATGGCCCGGTAGGCGCCGGCGACGGGGTGCTCGACGACCGGGAGCGCCTCCACCAGCGCAGCGAGGGTCGTCACCTCGGTGGCCGGCACCCCCTCCTCGCGGCAGTAGGCCATCCACTCGGCGGTCGTACGGGTCGACAGCACGCCGTGGACCTGCTCGTAGAGGTGGTCGGCGTTCTCGATGCGCGCTCGGCCGGAGGCGTACAGCGCCGGATCCACCCGGGACCCCTCGCCGGTCTTCTCGAACAACGCCTCGTAATGGGCGTGGGAGTAGGGCAGGACGTGGATCCACCCGTCGAGGGTCTGTTGCGGCCGGCGGTTGGGGCTCAAGATCCGCGAGTAGCCGGCCGGGGCGAGAGGAGGTCGGGGGATGGCACCCGCCCCGTGCTCGACGAGCACGAAGGAGGCCGCCGTCTCGCTCATCGGCACCTCGACCCTCTCTCCCTGCCCGGTGCGCTCCCGACGGAACAGGGCGGCGATGACCGAGTACGCGATCGTCAGGCCGCAGAGCTTGTCCACGAAGATGGTCGGCACCAGCCGCGGGGTGCCCGTCTGGAGGCGGAAGGCGTCGGCGACCCCGGTAGCCGCCTGGATGACGTCGTCGTAGGCGGGGTCGTCGGCGCGGTCGCTCCCCGTCGGCCAGCCGTGGGCCTCGCAGTACACGATGTCGGGCCGGACGGCGGCTACGTCCTCGTAGGTGAGTCCGGCCCGGGCAAGGCCGCTCGGGCGGATGTTGGTCACGAGCACGTCGCAGGACGCGGCGACGCGCAGCAGGGCGTCCCGACCGGCGGGGTGCTTGAAGTCGAGGCGGAGGCTGCGCTTGTTGCGCATCAGGTTGAGCGCAGTACCCGAGAGTTGGGGGTGCGGCCCGGGTCCCATGATCCGGTTGGCCTCGAGGGTCGTGCCCTCCACGACGATGACGTCGGCCCCGAGGTCCCCGAGGATCTGCGTGGCGTACGGACCCATCACCACGGTCGTCAGGTCGAGCGCGCGGACCCCGTCGAGGGGCCCGGCGCCGGCGTCGCTCGTCACCATCCCGACATCATGGCCGGACGGGGACGGGTGGTTTGTTGAGCCCCGACGGCGGCGGGGTGCTCCACACCGCCCGTCGCCGGCGCTACGATGAACGCCGACAACCGAACAGCCGATCGAGCCGGAGCGGGAGAGTCCCCCATGCGGGGCGCCGAAGGAGCAACCTCCCCGGAATCTCTCAGGCCAAGCGACCGCCCGGCGAGGCACCTCTGAGGAGACGGGGCCCCGCGTCCCGCGCCGACGGGGCAAGCCGACCGCAGCCGTGTGGACCGGCGAAGCTCTCAGGCACCGACGACAGAGTGGGGAATGGTCTTTAGCCGCGCCTCCCCGGCGCCCCGACCTCTGGAGTCCCCATGATGACCTCCCCGGAGTCCGCCCGATTCGCCCGACGCCACATCGGCCCGAGCGAGGCGGAGCAGGCCAAGATGCTGGCCGCGCTCGGATACGCCACGCTCGAAGACCTGATCGACGCCGCACTGCCCCCCGGGATCCGGCACCACCCCGAGACGACGATCCCGGCGGCTGGCGACGAGGAGGAGGTCCTCGCCGAGCTCCGGGCGCTCGCCGACCGCAACCAACCCGGCGAGCCCATGATCGGCCTCGGCTACTACGGGACGGCGACGCCGGCGGTGATCCGTCGCAACGTCCTCGAGGACCCGTCCTGGTACACGGCGTACACGCCGTACCAGCCGGAGATCAGCCAGGGTCGCCTCGAGGCACTCCTCAACTTCCAGACCATGGTCGCCGACCTGACAGGCCTGCCGCTGGCCAATGCGTCGCTGCTCGACGAGGCGACGGCGGTGGTGGAGGCCGTGGGCGTCATCCGCCGAGGGGGGCGGCATCCGGGCAACCGGCTACTGGTCGACGCCGACGCGCTCCCCCAGACGATCGCCGTGCTGCGCACCCGGTGCGCGGCGATCGGCGTGGAGGTGGAGCTGTTCGACCCAGCCGGCGGCCTGCCCTCCGCCCCGCTTCCTCCCGCCCCCGCCGCCCCCGCCGCCCCGGCCCCCGCCCCCGACGGCGTCTTCGCCGTCGTCCTCCAGTACCCCGGTGCGTCGGGTGCGGTGCGGGACCTGCGCCGGCTCGTCGCCGACGCCCACGGCAGGGGAGCGATGGTCGCCGTCGCCGCCGACCTGCTGGCGCTCACGATGCTGGCGCCTCCCGGTGAGTGGGGCGCTGACGTGGTGGTGGGATCGACGCAGCGCTTCGGCGTGCCCCTCGGTTACGGGGGTCCCCACGCCGGGTACCTGGCGGTGCGCGACGGGCTCGAGCGCTCGCTGCCCGGTCGCCTGGTCAGCGTCTCGGTCGACGCTGCGGGTCGGCCGGCCTACCGCCTGGCGCTGCAGACCCGGGAGCAGCACATCCGCCGGGACAAGGCGACGTCCAACATCTGCACCGCCCAGGTGCTGCTTGCCGTCGTCGCCTCGATGTACGCCGTCTACCACGGCCCCGAGGGCCTCGCCGCCATCGCCAGGCGCGTCCACGACCACGCTGCCCGGATCGCCGAGGGACTGCAGGCCGCAGGCGTCGAGCTCGCCGGCGACACGTTCTTCGACACCATCACCGCCCGGGTCCCGGGCCGGGCGGCGGAGGTGGTCGCCGCCGCCGCCGCCGGCGGCGTGCACCTGCGCCTCGCCGACGCGGACCATGTCGGGGTGGCCTGCGCCGAGACGACGACCGAGGCACATGTCCGGACGGTCCTCGAGGCTCTCGGGGCGCCGCCGCCCGCCCTCCCCGGCACCCCCACCACCGCCCACCCCGCCCACACCACCACCACCCCCGCGAGCGCCAGCAGCCCTCCGAGCAGCGTCTCCCGCGCC
>JAKAQB010000161.1 GCA_021811865.1 Actinomycetes bacterium
CGCCACATCAGGGCGTCGTCGGCGCAGAGCACGTAGCCGAGGCGCAGTCCCGGGCAGGCGAGGAGCTTCGTCAGCGACCCGACCACGACGGATCCCTGCCGGTGGTCGCCGCGGGTCCACGTGCCGGTGGCGAGGGGCCAGAAGGCCTCGTCCCACACCCCGGCCACCGCACCCGCAGGGGCGAGCATCCCCAGCGGATTGTTGGGGTTGGACCTCCACAGCGGCCCACCGGAGCGGGGGTACAGGGAGAAGTCGGGCTCCTCGACCGTCCCGCCGAGCACCGCTCCGGTCAGCGCGATGGCCTCTGCCCCGCCGTTGGTGAGGAGGAGGTGCTCGGGCTGCACGGCCATGGCCTCGGCGAGGGCGGCGGTGGCCCGCTCGGGGTCGGGGTAGCGGCCGACGGCCCCGATGTGGCGCTGCACGGTTGCCGTGGGGTCGGGCGCCACGGGGCACAGGCTGGCCGACAGGTCGAGCACGGATGCCGGGTCGAGCCCAAGCGCTTCGGCGAGGCGCGCGCCGTTGCCGCCGTGAGCTCGCCGATCGGGCGATGCGCTCGTCAACGGGCACCTCGAGGGGGGCGGTTGGTCCTCGCGTCACGCCACAGCTCGCAGAAGAACGGGCACACCAGGCCGGCGGCAGCGACGGCGGTGACCCGACGGGACAGCAGCCGGGCGCGGACGATGTCTCCTGGCGCGGCGGCACGTCCCTCGCCGAGCTCCACCCGCTGTTCGACCACCTCGCCGTAACGGTTGGTGCCGCCGAGGCGGAGACCGAGCGCGGCGGCGAACGCCGCTTCGATCACCCCAGCGTTGGGCGAGGGATGACCGGGGGCCTGTCGGCGCACTGCCCTTCCGATGCCCGGGGCGTTGCCCGGCGAGCACAGCGCGACGATCACCGCCGCGACCCGTGCCGGCACGAAGTTGGCGACGTCGTCGGCGCGCGCCGACGCCCAGCCGAAGCGGCGGTAGCGGTCGTTTCGGTAGCCGACCATGGCGTCGAGCGTGTTCACGGCGCGGTAGGCCGCTGCCGCCACCGGTCCTCCCACTGCTGCCCACAAGAGCGGCGCGACGATGGCGTCCACCGTGTTCTCGGCCACCGACTCGACCACTGCCCGGGCGATCTCCGCCTCGTCGAGGCCGGCCGGGTCGCGCCCGACGAGTGCCGGGAGCAGCCGCCGTGCCTCTGCGATCCGCCCCGCGGTGAGCGCCTCGCCGACCTCGGCGGCGCGACGGTCGAGGCTGCGAGCGCCGAGCGTCGCCGCCACCACCGCGACGGACAAGGCACCGTCGGCGGCGGCCCCGCCCGTCCGTCGGGCCCCGGCCCAAAGCAGCGCGACCGGAACAGCAGCGGCGGCGACCCCCACCCCCAGGTGGCGAACCCCGCTCAGCTGGTGGTCGCTCCACCCCCGTTGCTCGCGTCGGGTCATGGCCCGGCCGAACCACGCCACTGGGTGCAGCCGGTCTGGCGGGTCTCCGACGAGGTGGTCCGCCGCCACGGCCGCAGCAGCCGACGCGGCCCGTAGCCGCCAGCCGGTCACCAGCGGACCCCAGCGACGAGCAGTGCTGCCGTCTCGGACACGACCACGGCCGCTCCGAGGACGTCACCGGTGAAACCTCCCAGACGTCGGCGGGCGACCCAGAGAATGGCTGCCACCGCCACCACCGCTGCTCCGACGCCCGCGGCTGCAGGAGCCCCCCCAGCCCAGATGGCGAGCGACGCGCCTGCCGCTGCCCCGGCCGACGCAGCCAGCGCGGAGCCGGCGACCCCTCCTCCGAGGAACGCCGTCGCCAGACCTCCCGCCGGTCTGGCGTAGGGGAGCACGACCATGGCCGCCACCATGAGTGAGCGCGACACGCACCAGACGCCGACCACCAGCGCGATGTCGGGGCGCAGGGCGCCGAAGGCCGCGAAGCGCAGGAGGAGCACGGCCACCGTCGCCGCCAACCCGAAGGCACCGACGTCGGGCTCCGACATGACTTGGAGCCTGCGTTCCCGGCTCAGGTGGGGCAGGAGGCCGTCGGCACTGTCGGCGAGCCCGTCGACGTGCAGCATCCCGGTCAGGACCAGGTCGGTGACGACGGCCAGCGCGGCGGGCACCAGCGGCCCGTGCCACCCCTTGGAGGCTGCCCACCAGACGAGCCCCACGATGGCGCCGGCTGCCGCCCCGACGAGGGGGAACCAGCGCAAGGTCGCCTGGTTGGGTGCCCGGGCGGGCCCGAAGCGGGTGAGGAACCCGAGGGCGGCGAGCACTACAGCTCCAGCGCGCGGCCGGCCACGACGAGGAGCACGCGCTCGGCCATGGCCGCCACCGTCTGGTTGAGGTGCCCGAGGGCGTCAACGAACGCTCTCCCGACGGCGGTGGCGGGGTGCACGGCCAACCCGACCTCCTCGGAGACGAGCACGGTGCTCCCCGAGCGCACCTTCAGGGCGTGGACCAGGGCCTGTGCGTCGACGTCGAGATCCGATGCCGACGCCACCCAGGTGCCGAGGCTGTCCACCAGCACGCTCCCGTCCAGGTGCGCCAGGACTGCGGGCAGCTCGGCGCTCGAGGCCAGCTCGACGGTGCGCCATGTCGTCGGCCGGCGAGCCTGGTGCGCAGCGATCCGGCGGGCCATCTCTTCGTCGGTGACCGACGCCGTCGCCACGTAGGTCACGGTCCCACCGCCCCTCGAGGCGAGGTCCGCGGCGAGCCGCTCGGCGACCGTCGACTTGCCCGAGCGGGTGCCGCCGAGCACCAGGGTGACCCTTGGGTCGGGGTGGGTGCTCATCAGGCCTCCGCTCCCGGCGCCAGCACCCGAGCCCGGATGGTGTCGGCGAGCGCCGCTCCCCCCGCCGGCCGCTCGATGTCCTCGAGCAGCACGTAGTCGGCGGACAGGGTCGCCGCCAGCGACCGGGCCAGACCGAGGCGGGTTGGTCCCGTCTCGGCGTCGACGACGAGGCATGCCACTCCGGTCGCCGCCAGCTCGGCCGCGATCGCGTCGGCCGAGGCGAGCGGGTCGGCACCACCTGCGGTGGCTCGTCCGTCGGTGACGAGCACGACCGCCGGTCGGGGCCCGCCAGGTCGCCGTGCCGCCCGCACCAGCGACGTGACCTCCTGCAGGCCGGCGGCCAGCGGCGTCCTACCGCCGGTTTGCAGCTCTGCCAGGCGAGCCCGCGCCACCTCGACCGACCCGGTCGGACGCAGGACGACCTCGGCCGACTCGCCCCTGAAGGCCACCATCGCCACCCGGTCACGGCGCCGGTAGACGTCGGCGAGGAGCGACATGACGGCGGCGCGGGCGGCTTCGAGCCGCCTGCGCCCGGCGATCGAGCCCGAGGTGTCGACGGCGACGATGACCAGCGTCGCTTGGGGCTCGGCCGTCACGGTGGCCTGAAGATCCTCTTTCGCTAGACGCTCGCCAGGTCCACGTTCCTCACCGGCGGTCCGGGTGGCGTAGGACAGCGCCGTAGCGACCGGGTCGACGCGCTGGCGGGGGTCGCTGAGCGGCACGTGGCCGATGCGGCGGCCTCGGGCACCACCGGCGACCGTCGTGCCGTTTCCGGCTGCCCCCTGGTCCCTCGTCACGGCGCGGGGAGGGCGCGGGAGCCTCAGCTGTCCTGCGTCGACCTGGACGTCGGGTGGGCCAGCCGGGCCGGGGGCCGGCGCGTGCTGGTCGCCCGGCTGGCCCTTGCCGTCCGATGCTCCTGCGCCGTCGGGTCTTGCACCATCTGCGTCCGGTGGTGCACCATCGGGCAGTCCCGGGCCCTGCTGCGGCGCGGTGTCACGCTGCGCGCCTTGCTCTGTCGGCGAAGCGTCGACTGCCTCTTCGGCACCGAGCACCTGGTCGAGCGCCGAGGCGAGCTCGTCGGATGCGATGCCGGGCGCCTCGAACGGGTCGCGTCGGCGGCGATGCCCGAGGACGAGCGGAGCCACCCGGCGCAGGTGCGCGACGCTGGCGCGGCGCTCGCCGTCGAGCCCGGCCAAGGCGCCGGCGGCGCGGCACAACGCGAGATCGGCTCGCAGGCCCTGAGCACCGACCGCCACCGCCAGCTCGGCCGCGGCCACGACGACGGCGTCGTCGCACGGCACCGGCTGGGCGGACGTCAAGGAGCGGCGGACCTGCTCGTCGGGTGACGGGTCGGGGGACCCCGCGGCGTCGAAGGCGAGCTGGCGGCGCACGATCTCGGCCCGCAGGGCGGGGTCCTGTGGTGCCCTGACCTCGACGGCCAGGCCGAAGCGGTCGAGCAGTTGGGGGCGCAGCTCCCCCTCCTCGGGGTTCATCGACCCGACCAGCACGAACCGTGCGGGGTGTGTCTCGGAGAACCCGTCGCGTTCGACGCGGTTCATGCCCGATACGGCCACGTCGAGCAGGACGTCCACCAGATGGTCCGGTAGGAGGTTCACCTCGTCCACGTAGAGGACCCCCCCGTGGGCCGCGGCGAGCAGCCCCGGACGGAAGGCGTGCGCTCGGGAGTCAACGAGCGCGGCC
>JAKAQB010000162.1 GCA_021811865.1 Actinomycetes bacterium
GATCGAGGGGCCGCGCACGTCCCACTGCTTGGACCGCGCCGGGCTCGCCGCCTTGCAGGCAGCCGTCTCCTCGCTCTGATCCGGCGAGTCACCTCCTCTCGCCGGTGGCAGCCGTGTCGCGGCGGCGGCGGATCCGGGCTTAGCACGCAGCGCCTCAGCGCTGCCGGCGCAACGTCAAGCGAAGATCGCCACCCCCACGGCCGAGCAGGTGCGCCGCCTCGTCACCCTCGCCGAAGAGCGCGACCCCGATCCTTGCTGTGGCGGTCATGCTGGCCGCCGTCACCTGCGCCCGCCGCGGCGAGCCGTGCGCCCTCCGATGGAGCGGCGTCGACCTCGATGCCGCGACCCTCCGCATCCCCCGATTGCTGCTCTCGGTACCCGGCGGCGTCTTGGAGATGGGCACCAAGACACATCAGGAGCGCACCCTGGCCCTTGGCGACGCTGGCATCGCCCTGCTCGCCCAGCACCGCCGGCGGGGTCGAGGCTCTCGTCGAGGCCGGGGCCACCCGGGTAGCCGATGACGGGTTTGTGTTCTCGCCGAACCTCGACGGGCGCATCCCCGTACCACCAGACCGACTGTCCAAGTTCTTCGGACGGATGGCAAGCTCCGCGACGACCTGAAAATGTCCGAGCTGCACCTCCACTCGGTCCGGCACTTCGTGGCCACGCAACTCGTCGCCCGAGGAGATGTGTCGGCGCGAACCGTCGCCGGCCGCCTCGGCCACCGAGATGCCTCGGTCACCATGAAGGTGTACGCCTCCTACTTCCCCGCGGCCGATGTCGAGGCCGCAGAGCACCTCGGTCGCGCCCTCGCAACCCGCAGCCGGCCCGGAGTAGACCGGTGGCGGACCCGCTTGCCACGCTCGGCGGCGCCGGCCGGCGCACAGCGTTGCGCATCGTCGAGCATCCCGCCACCCGGACAGTCGTCGGCCACTTCGCCGATCACCTCGGCTGGGCAGCGCCCGGCCCAGCTGGCCAGGCGTGCCGAGGAGCCGAAGAGTGCGCGGCCGCGCCAGCGGCCGGGGGGACTGATCAGATGAGCTGACCTCCCTGGTGGAGCTCGACCGGTTCCGGTTCGGGGGTGCCCCGCATGAGCTGGCGGAGCGTGTCGACACTTTGGGGGCTGGTGAGGGCGCTGACCACGTCTCCCCCGGCGAGGGTCGTCGCCCCCGTGGCAAAGAGCAGCTCGTCGCCGTGCTGGACGGTGATGACGACGCATCCGGCCGGGAGCCCGGCGGTGCGGATGGGGTGCCCGATGAGCTTGGAGTGTGGACCGACTCGTTCCTCGACCGCTACCGCGTGAGCGGTGATCTGGGAGATCTTGCCGACATTGGCGTCGAGCGCCCGGCGGTAGCCGCGGACAAGGTCGCCGGTGGCGAGTATGCCGACGACGTGGCGGTTCCTGCTGGTCACGGTGACCCAGCGGCCGCCTGCTTGGGTGAGTGCCTCGAGCCCGACATCGAGGGTGGTGTCGATGGCCACGGTCGTCGTGGTGGCGTCGAGCATGCCTGCGACGGGGAGGGTCGAGTGTTCGTCGGCGAGCCGGGCTAGGACCTCCATGTCGACCGTGCCGACGTAGGTCCCGTGAGCATCGATGACCGGCGCACCAGGAACGCCTGCCTCGCGCAGCGCGTGCAGCGCTTCGGAAGCGGTGGTGTGATCGTGCAACAAGACCGTCGGATCGTTCGCCACGCTGGCCACGCTGAGCGTCGAGAGCAGCGGAAGGCCGAACTGCAGCCGGCGGGCCGCCGAGTCGGCCCGGGTTCGCAGCTGGGAGCGGTAGATGCTGTCGTCGGCGCGGCCGACGATGAACCAGGCGATGGCGACTGCGGTCATGGCGGGGCCGAGCAGGGCGATGCTGCCGGTCATCTGGGCGACCATCAACATGATCGCGATCGGCGCTCTGGAGATCCCCCCGAAGACCGCCATCATCCCGACGATGACGAACGGGGCTGGGTCGTGTCCGACGCCCGGCGCGAATGGTTCCAGCACCCGCCACACGGCGAGGCCGGTGAACGCGCCGATCACCATGCCCGGCCCGAACACCCCACCAGACCCTCCCGTACCGATCGACAGTCCGGTGGCGAGGATCCGGGCCAACGGCAGGGCGAGGACGACCAGCAACGGGGTGTGGAGCATCTCGGTTCCTAGTCCCTTTTGCACCCACCCGTAGCCGGTGCCGAGCACCTCGGGCAGGCCGAGGGCCATCAGCCCGACCAGCAACCCACCGAGGGCCGGCCGCAGCTTCTTGGAGAACGGAAGGCGATGGGAGAGCCGGACGATCCCGTAGAAGGACTTGGAGTACAACAGTCCGAGGCCCCCGGCCAAGAGGCCGATCACGGCGAACCAGACGAGCTGGATCGGCTGATGGAAGTGGTAGCCGCCGGGGATGGCGAACAGTGGCTGGTAGCCGAAGACCGCGCCGAACACGGCGTAGGCGATGATCGAGGCGAACACGCCCGGCAGCAGTGCCTCGAACTCGAAGTCGTCGCGGTAGACGATGTCAGCGGCGAGGACCGCTCCACCGAGAGGGGCGCTGAAGATCGCGCCGATCCCCGACCCGATCCCGACCGACACCGCGATCCGGCCGTCTTCGGGGGAGAGGTCGAGCACCCGGGCGAGCAGCGAGCCGAACCCTGCGCTGATCTGGGCCGTGGGCCCCTCCCGGCCGCCGGAGCCGCCTGATCCGATCGTGAGCGCAGATGCGACGATCTTCACCACAACGGCGCGCAGCCGGATGCCCCGGGGGTTGTGGTGCACCGCGTCGATGGCCGCGTCGGTGCCGTGTCCTTCAGCCTCCGGAGCCCAGGTGAACACGAGGAACCCCGAGGCCAGCGCGCCCAACACGACGACGAGCGGTATCGCCCACGCCCTCGCGAAGTGCGCGCTGCCAGCGACGTTGCCTTCTCCGGCAGGGGTCGGAACTTGGTAGCCGGCGAGGACCCCGAGGAAGAGATGCGTCGAGACGCTGAGCGCCTCGTAGAACACCACCGCCCCCAGTCCGGCGATGACGCCGATCGCCGAGGCTAGGATCAGCCATTTCGGCAGGTACGACATGGCGTTGATCCGGGTGCCAAGCGCGCTGCCGACCCGACGCCACGTCGCCTTGGCAACGACGGACCGGATCAGCCGGTGCCGCTGCGGACCTCCTACCGACAGGGACACGTCAATGCTCCTGCACCGGCGGACGCGGACGCCATCTCGCCTTGGGCGGTGACCGGGGCCATGCTAAGACCGAGTCCACAGGGCCGTCGGCGAGACGCCGGTCGGGGCGCTTCGCAGGGCGGCCCGAGCACATCGGGGCAGTTCATCGTCATCGGGACGGCTCCGTCGTGCCGGTGGCGGTCGGCAAACCCCGATCGGGGTCGACGCGGGCAGAAAGGGTGATCCCTTCGAGCAGGTAGCCCAAGCCCTCAGCGAACTGCTGGGGAGTGATGTAAGCCGCCAACTGGCGAGCCAGATCGTCCCCGTCGTGCTCGCCACGAGCCTTGCGGGCCCGGGATGCCTCCAACGCGGCGAACCCGATGGTGTAGGTGTGGATGGCACCATACGCCCGTGGAGCAGCGGCTTCGCTCAGGCCGGCTTCCCTCAGGACCCGCATCATCGCCTCCATGCGGGCGATCGCCGACGCCGAGACGACCGGATGAGCGAGATAGACGTGCAAGGCGGCAGGCTGGCTCACGAGGAACCCTCGAAGCTTGTCCGCTGCCTCGGCGATCCAGGCCCGCCACTCGTCCTCCCGGGACAGAGGGCGCCACACCTCGCTCAACAACGTGTCGACCACCTCGTCGAGAAGGTCGTCTTTGTCCCGCACATGTCGGTAGAGCGACATGGGGGACACCCCGAGCTCGCCCGCCAGGCTGCGGATCGTCATCTGCTCGTAGCCGCCGGCTCTCATCACCCTGGTAGCAGCGTCGACGATCTGCTGGCGCGAGATCGTCCCCCACTGGGCCCGCCGCCTCGACGTCTTCCCTGACTTCGTCCGAGGTTTTCTCGAGCCCTCCTTCGTAACGCCCATGCGGACATCGTAGCCGTCTCGCGTACTAGTACGTGTTCTGCGTTGGAGGACACTTCACAACCCGAGGACTGGAGCCACGAGATGTCGATGAGGGGGGTTTCGTGGTCCCCTGTTGCGCTGGGGTGCTGACCGGAGAGGGGGCGACTTCAGGCGATGGCAGGGCCGTGCAAATGGGTCGGAGCGTCGGCGGCGCCAAGACGGGTTTGCGCATGGTGACCCGCCACGGTTGGCGGGGTTAGGTCACCCTCGGTGAGCTCGGTGAGCTCGGTGAGCTCGGTGAGCTCGGTGACGTCGAGGAGGTCGAACCCGCTCGCCAGCCGCTGGACGAGGCGGTCGTCGAAGAAGTGGACGATGAACCCGCCGTGCTCGTACATGTCGTCTCCGCGGGGGGTTCCGG
>JAKAQB010000063.1 GCA_021811865.1 Actinomycetes bacterium
TCCCTGACGCGCACAGCATTACCGGCGCCGGCATCGAGGTCCCCTCGGGGTACGACCCCGAGAGGTTCCGGAGCCGGTACGGACTGAACCGGCCGTTCCTGCTGTATGCCGGCCGGCGGGAGCCGGAGAAAGGCTGGGACTGGCTGGTCGAGCAGTACCGCCGCGCCCTCGGCGCGGAAACCCCGGAGATCGACCTCGTGACCATGGGCGTCGGCGACATCACAGTCCCCGACGATCTGGCGGGCCGGGTGGTAGACGTCGGCCGAGTATCGGACGAGGAGCGCAACGACGCCCTCGCCGCAGCCACCGCCTACGTGCAGCCCAGCCGCATGGAGAGCTTCTCCCGAACGATCATGGAGGCGTGGCTGGCCGGGACCCCTGTCCTCGCGTTGGAGGACAGTGAGGTGGTGGCGTGGCACTGCCGCCGCTCCGGCGGAGGGCTCTTCTTCCGGGACGGCGCCTCTCTCGCAGCCTGCCTGACAGCCCTGGTCGACGAGCCTGACCATCGTGAGGAGTTGGCACGACAGGGGCGGCGGTATGTGGTCGACAACTACCGCTGGGACGTGGTGCTCGACAGGATGGAGGCCGACCTGGTGGCCATGGGGCTGCAACCACCGGCATCCTTGGGTGCGGGTGTTCCCACACTCCCCGCCGGCAACGTGCCGCCGGCGGCCCCCGCCGCCTTGCCGGTCGCGGCCAGCGGCGCCCCGGTCGGCGTCAGCAGCACGGACCGTGTCCTGGTCGTGGGCAGCTACCCGCCCGTGCCTTCCGGCGGCACCGCCGTCACCGAGCGGATCGTCAGGGAGCTGATCGCAGAGGGAGCCGCACCGGTGGTGGCGTCACCACGGGTGTCGGCCGCGCCGCTGCATGCTGCGGTGGCCGGCCCGCTCGCCGCCCGACGCCTCGCCAACCTCCGGCGGGTCACGGGCGCCACCCGACTGGTGCTCGTCACCGAGCGCGGCGCCCCCCTGCCTGCGGAAAGCGTCCCGCGCGCGGCGCTGCCCTGGCTCCAACGCCTCACTGCATGGACGCTGGCCAAGGAGATGCGGCGTTTCGCCCACGTCCGGCTGGTCGCAGCCGGCGACACCGAAGCCGACGCGGCAGCGTGGCAGGCGATCTCGTCCGCCGCCCACGAGCGATCTGCGAGCAGCGCCGGCGAGACCCTCGTCGGACCGCTCGGGCCGATGGAGCTCACGGGTCGCCGGCTCGCACGGCGAGGGATAGGCATCCTCGCTCGCCGTCTCCTCGGCCGCCGGGCCGGGCGCGTTCGGGACACCCTGGCGAAGCAGGTCCGGCGACTCCACCACACCTGACCGCCGGGCGACTCCACCGCACCCCGCCGCCGCAGGCTCACCCGATCGGCCCGGCCCTGACCTCAAAGAGCAGAGGCGATGGCATCCAGCATCATCCGGGACGTCCTCCGCAGCTCGAACACTTCGGACCGCCGCCGACCGGCGGCGACGAGGGCGCCCCGCCGGCGGTCGTCGGCCAGCAAGGCGGCCACCGCCTCGGCCACGAGCAGCGGGTCCTTGTCGTCGAGGAGCACACCCGCTGACGCCAGGGTCTCGGGCACCGCAGTGGCGGAGAAAGCCACGATGGGCAGCCCTACGGCCATGGACTCGACCAGCGGCGCGCAGAAGCCCTCGTGCTCGGACAGGCAGACGAACACGTCCGCCGCTCGCAGTTGGGCGAGCAGTTGGGCGTGTGGCATGGCGGAGCGGAAGGCCACGGCCCCCTCCACCCCCAGCTCGACGCACAGGCCGCGCACGGCGCGCAGGTAGCCCGGGGACGTGGTGCCCCCGACGAGTGTCAACCGGGCACCCGGATCGTGCAGGCGGCGAAAGACGGCGAAGGCGGCGACGACGTCGTGCTGGCACTTGTTGGGAGCGATCCTCCCCACGAACAGCCACGAGCTGCCGGTGCCTCGCTTCTCCGGGAGGAGGCGCTCGACGCCGGCCTCGTCGGGTGGTTGCCGGTACGCGTCGAGGTCGATCAGCAGCGGGCAGGTGGCGGTGCGCTCGTAACCGGAGCCGGCCAGCTCCCGCTCGTTGTATGCGGAGTCGGCGACGGCGAACGGGGCGCACGCGGCCAGCAGCGTCAGCTCCTCCCGACCAGCCCGGCAACGGGCGGCCGACTCCGGGTCCCAGCGGTCGAAGAAGCGTGCCGGAGTCACATTGTGGTAGTCGACGGCCAGGCGGGCTCCCCCCGCCGCCTGCTCGGCCAGCCACGCAGCGAGTCGGCTTCCGGTCGACGCGTGGTACAGCATGAGGCCGCCCCTGGGGGGCGGCGGCTCTGCCTCCTGCCAGCGGGATGCCTGCCGACGCAGCGATCGATCGACGTGGGCGGCGTGCAGGTGCGCATCGTGGCCGGCAGCGCGCAGGGCACGGTGGATGCGCCGGGCGTGGTCGCTGATCGCGTCGTGGGGGACCAGGTCGGGCAGGTACTGGTCGACGCGCACGCTCAACCCGGGCCCGGGCGGCCCGCCGGACACGGCGAGCGGCCACTGGTGGCACCGCCCGGCCCGTCGGAGCCGGAAGCGAACCGTTCGACGGCACCCAGGAAGCTGGCCGTGGTGGTGGCGAGATCGAAGCACCGGGCGCGACGGCGGCCGGAGTCGATGAGCGCGCTGCGGCGGGGGTCGTCGGCGAGGAGGCCGGCGACGGCGGCGGAGACCGTCAGCGGATCCTTCTCGCCGAGGAGGACGGCAGCGTCGCCGACCGTTCCCGGCACCGCTGCAGCGGCGAACGCGACGACCGGGACCCCGACCTCCATGGCCTCGAGGAGTGGGACGCAGAACCCCTCGTGCTCCGACAGGCATACGAAGGCGTCGGCGGCGGCGTAGTGGGCCAGCAGCTCGGTGTGCGACAGCCCCGAGCGGATGTCGACGGCTTCCTCGACAGCGAGAGCATCCACCATGTCACGCAGTGCGAGCAGGTAGCGGGGGGCGGTCACGCCACCGATCAGGGTGAGGTGCGCCTTGGGGTCGACGAGCCGGCGGTAGGCGGCGAAGGCAGCGACGATGTCGTGCTGGCACTTGTTGGGAGCGATCCGACCCACGAACAGCCACTCAGCACCGCCCCGCTCCCGTCGCCGCCGGAGTCGCCCGAGCGTGGGGCCGTCAGCCTCGTCGTGACAGCGCTCGAGGTCCACCAGGAGTGGCGCCGTCACCGTCGGCCGGTACCCGAGGTCGATCAACTCCGTTTCGTTGAAGTCGGACGCAGCGAGGCCGATGCCGCTGACCGGCGCCAAGGCGGCCAGCTCCTTGCGGGCCAAGCGCATCTCCTCAGCCGCCGACGGCAGCCACCGGTCGAAGTACTCCGCTGGCGTGATGTTGTGGTAATAGACGAGGATTCCTTCCCCGAGCTTCCCCCGGTGCTCCAGCCACGGCGTGAACGGGGCATGGGTCGAGGCATGGTAGAGCACGGCTCGTCCGGCACTGATCCGGCCGGGCCCATCCAGCCACGGCCGCACCTCGGGGGCCAAGCGTTGGTCGACGACGTCGGCGTAGAGGTCCGACTCGTAGCCCGCCGCCCGAAGGACTCGGCGCGTCTGGAGCACGTGCGCGCCGATGGCGTCGTGCACCCCTAGGACGGGCAGGAGCTGGTCGATCCTCACGGCTGGAGCGGTGGGGCCGCTCCGCCGGCGGCGCCGACCCCGGGACGGCGGGCGCCACCGAGACGCCCCACGCGTGCGTCGAGGTCGGCCAAGCGGGTCCCGATGTCACCCAGTCGGCTCTCGAGGTCAGCGAGCCGGCTGCCGATGTCGGTGACGCCCCGCTCATCCTCGGCGCCCGGCCGCTCTCGCTCGATGCCCCCGCGCTCTCGCTCGGGCAGCTGGTGCTCGATCTCTGCCAGGCGCGCCGCCAGGTCCTCGACGCGGCGTTCGCCGTCGGCGACATGAGAGGCAAGTCGGGTGTCGGCAGCGTCGAGCGCGTCGAGGCGGGCCAGTAGCGCCTCGCTCATAGCCGCGACGGCGCTCGTGAAGCTCGCAACCTGGATCATCAAGTAGCGCAGGTACCAGCCCGTGAGCCTCTTGACTCCGGCCTTGAGCAGCGTCCCTCCGGTCGACGCCGACGCGGTCGGCGCCTCGACGTCGAGCGCCGCTGCCTCGCGCACCGCGGCGACCTCGGCCGCCACCCCGGCCCCCCGCCGCCCGTCTACGGCGAGGGCGGCGGCGGCGGCCCGGACCTTGTCCAGGTAGCCGGGTGCCGCTTGCTCCAGCCGGTGCTCTGCCTCGACGATCGCGTAGGCACCCACCACGACCGGAGCGGGGGCGACGCCGCTGCCGGTCGCAGCTACGTCGTCGGCCTCGGCGGTCATCGCGGCGAGGCTACCGAGCCCTACACGGGTAGAACCAAGCGGCGGGAGATCTCTCAGGCACCGGTCGGCGCCCCCACGCCCGCCCACCGGTCCCACACCTCGGTGGGGCTCAGCGCCCAGCCCTGCGCAAGGCCCGTCCGGCTGCTCAGGGCCCAGGGGATCCTCGACAGCAGGGCAAGGCGCGCTTGGTCGTGGCGCACCTCCTCCAGGTGCCTGCGGATCGCCCGGTACGCATGGGGTAGCGGGGCATTGCGCAACAGGCAGGCGGCATGGTTGGCGGGCACCCAGCGGCGGACCCATTGCGTCGACCACCCACCGCTGGTTGCCGACTGACGGTGGTCGACCACCGCCCTCGGGTCGTAGACGATGCGAAGGCCGCCGAGCCGGGCGCGCCAGCTCCAGTCGGCATCCTCGAAGTAGGCGAAGAGCGGCTCGGCGAGGTCCCCGACACGGGCGAAGGTCTCCGCTCGCATGGCGAGCGCCGTGCCGCTGGCGAAGAATTGCTCACCAGGCTCGTCGAACCTCCCGTCATCGGGCTCGTTGTCACCCACGTCTCCGAGGATGCCGTCCACGGCGAGGTACGTCCCCGCCTTGTTGACCAGCCGGCAGACCGATCCGGTGAAGTTCTCACCGCCGATGCAGACGCCAGCGCCCGGGTGCGGGACTGGTACGTAGACGGGTTGCCCGGGTCGGGACCAGCGCCAGCGGTTGCCGGCCTCGTCCACCTCGAGGTGGTAGACGCCCGGGCCGGCGACGCGGGCGAGCACGTCCACGCCGTCGACCTCCACCCGCTCGACCCTCCGGCCGAGGATCCGCTCGTCACCGGGCGCCTGCCACGGCTCGGCCGCCAGCATGACCGCGACGTACAGCCCGCGGTGGAGCACCTTGGGGGCGACCGCCGCCACGTCGGGGGCCGCCAGCACCTCGGCGGCGTGCGCCAACCAGCCGGGGTGGGCGCACGCGTCGTCATTGAGGAGGGCCACCACGTCGCCTGACGCGTTGCGCACCCCGAGGTTGACGCCGGCGGCGAAGCCCAGGTTGACCCGTGACCGCACCACGGTCACCCCCATGCGCCGGCCCACGATCGACGCTGTTGCATCCGCCGAGCCGTTGTCGACGAGGACCACCTCGTCGGCCTCGGCCATCACCGAGCGGAGGCACTCCTCCAGCCAGTCACCGGGCTGCAGGCTTACCACGACGACGCTGGTGCGCAAACCCCCGCGCTTGCCCTCAGGCCTTGGTCGGCGCGCTCACGTCGGCGGCGCGCTCGATCACCTGGTCGATGAAGCCGTACTCCTTGGCCTCGTCCGCCGTGAACCACCGATCACGATCCGAGTCGGCTTCGATCCGCTCTATCGGCTGGCCGGTGTGCAGGGCGATCCGCTCGGCCATCATCCGCTTCAGGTAGATGATCTGCTCGGCCTGGATCGCGATGTCCACCGCTTGACCCTGGGCCTGCCCGGAGGGCTGGTGCATGAGGATCCGGGAGTGGGGCAGGGAGAAGCGCTTGCCCCGTGCGCCGGCGCACAGCAGGAACTGGCCCATGGACGCTGCGAGGCCCATGCACACCGTCGAGACGTCGCACGGGACGAACTGCATGGTGTCGTAGATCGCAAGTCCTGCGGTCACCGAACCACCCGGCGAGTTGATGTACAGGCTGATGTCCCGCTCGGCGTCCTCGGCAGCCAGGAGCAGTAGCTGGGCGCAGATCAGGTTGGCGTTGGTGTCGTCGACCTGGGTGCCGAGGAAGACGATCCGCTCCCGCAAGAGGCGCTGGTAGACGTCGGTGCTGCGATCCCCGCCGGGGACCTGGTCACGCACGTCGGGGAGGAACCGGTCGGCCATGGCACAGAGCGTACCGCCTACCCGACGGCTGCCTACCCGACGGCCGGCGGCAGCCGGGTGGAGCTACCGATCCTCTGGTGTCGACCGTTCGCGCAGTAGTTCCTCCAGAGAGAGGCGTATCTTTGCGGCGCGCAACCGTCCCTGCCGACGCCAGCCAGGCGCTGCTCGCGCAACCGAGAGAGGTCTCATGTCCCAACGGCATGCAAGTGACCGCCGGCGGGGGCGGGGGCTGGTCCGGCCGGCCTTGCTGTTGGCCGCTGCCGCCGCCCTGGCGGTCGCTGCATCCCTCCGGGCCGGCGCCGCCGGCCACCACCCAACGACCGCCTCCCACCCA
Source organism: Actinomycetes bacterium (assembly GCA_021811865.1). Next base: position 6,499 of record JAKAQB010000063.1, read on the forward strand.
ACCACCGGCCTCTCACGCAACGCCCGGGTCGGCGCAGGCGTTGTCGTCGCCTCCTTCGACGGCCACCGCCTGGTCGAGACCTGGTCGCGTCGCCTGCCCGACCCCGGCGGGCCGATCGCCCTGTCGTCGCCGACCTCGGCCGTCGTGAGCGGCCGACGAGCCGTGGTGGTCGGGGACCTGGCAGGGAACCTCTGGGCGCTCCAGCTGTCGGATGGGAGCACGATCCCCGGCTGGCCCTACCGGGCCGGCGCTCCGATCGAGTCGTCACCGTCGGCGGCAGGCGGCCAGGTCACCTTTGGCGTCGGTAGCGCCGCCGTCCCGGCCGTGGCGGGGGGGTATCGCGCCGTTTGGGCCTCCGGCAAGGGCAGCGGGACGCTGCGGTGGTCGCGCACCGTTACGCTCACCCCCAACGGGGGGCGGGTGACGGGGGTGGCGGCAGGCCTCGCCTACGGCCGCCTCCAGGGCCGGATCGCCGTCGTGGGTGGATCGCTCGGACAGCTCGAGGACTCCCTGACCGCCTCGAGCGGCAGGCCACTGCCCGGCTTCCCGTGGTTCCAGGCCGACACCCAGTTCGACACCCCGGCCATCGCCGACCTCGGCCACGGCGACGTGATCATCCAGGGGGGGTCGTCCACCGCCAACCCGCACTTCCACCCCCCCTACCACAACGGCGGCCACCTGCGGATCCTGTCCGCCACCGGGAGGCTGCTCTGCAACCACAACACCAACGAGGAGGTGGACTCCTCGCCCGCCGTCGGCCGCTTCCTAGCCGCCGGCGCCGTGGGCATCGTCGCTGGCACCGGCACCTACTACCCCGGCGTCAGCGACGAGGACGCCCTCATCGCCATGCGCACCAACTGCTCGGTCGCCTGGGAGATCCACCTCGCCGGGTCCACAGCCTCGAGCCCCGCTCTCGTAAGGGCCCAGCCGGGTGGCCTGCAGATCGCGATGGGAGCAGCCAACGGCCAGCGGGGCGCCGCCTACCTCATCGACGGGGCGACCGGGAGGGTGCTTTGGAGCCGGCCGCTCGACGGCGCCGTCATCGGCGGGATCACCAGTGCCGACCTCGGCGGTGGCCTGCAGGACCTGCTCGTGCCCACCACCCACGGCCTCTACCTGCTCGACGGCAGGACCGGTCGGGTGCTGGCGACGGTGCCCTACGTCGGGCTGCAGAGCTCGCCGCTCGTGACCGACGACGCCAACGGCCTCATCGGGATCACCATCGCCGGCTACGACGGCCACGGCGTCGGCGTGGTCGAGCACTTCGAGGTGACCCAGACGGTCGGCGCCCGCGCCGACGAGGCCGGCGCCTGGCCGATGTTCCACCACGACCCGCTCCTGACCGGGAGCACGCTACCCGCCAACGGCTGACCGCCCACGTCTGGGGCGGCCTCACCCTTCCGGCACGACCTCCCAGTACGGCGTCAGCGTCGCCACCCCCCAGTCCTCGGGGATCCTCCCCCTTTCGACGTCGAAGCGCAGGCAGTTCTGGCGGTGGTCGTACTCCTTGAACAGGGTGTAGTCGCAGAGCACGGCGCTCAGGTCGTACGTCCCTGGCAGGAGGGGTACCTGCTCCATGTGGATGTCGACGTAGCCCTTGCCGTCGAGCTTGTCCGGCACGGCGCCGTAGGCCTTGGTGTTGGGCCCGGTGACGGCATGGCCGGAGAGGGTCGCCACGTAGCAGCAGAACACCGGCTGTGCGATCGGCTCCGACATCTCGTAGTGGAAGCGGATGGTGTGCGGCGCTCCGCAGACCAGGCGGTCGACCGGCTGGCCGGCGCCGCCGAGCAGCTCGACCTTGGAGATGCGGCCCTGCCCAGACCCCCACCGGGCATGTCCCTCCTCGTCGAGCTCACGGTCGACTTGGACCGAGCCCGTGTACCGCTCGATGACGTCCCTGGTCTCTCCGACCTCTCTGATCTCGCCGTGCTCGAACCACGCCACGCGGTCGCAGATGTTCTGGACGGCGGACATCGAGTGCGAGACGAGGATGATCGTACGGCCCTGGGAGCGCAGGTCGGCGAACTTCTCCAGGCACTTGCGCTGGAACGCCTCGTCGCCGACGGCTAGAACCTCGTCGACGAGCAGCACCTCCGGGTCGACGTTGATGGCGACCGAGAAGCCGAGGCGGACGTACATGCCCGAGGAGTAGTTCTTGACCGGCTCCTCGATGAACTTGCCGATGCCGGCGAACTCCACGATGGCGCCGAACCGCTGCCGCAGCTCCTTCTGGCTGAGCCCGAGGATCGCTCCGTTCAAGAAGACGTTCTCCCGGCCGGTGAGCTCGGGGTGGAAGCCGGCGCCCAACTCGAGGAGGGCGGAAACCTTGCCGTTGACCTGGATGCGCCCGCTCTCGGGCTTCAATATCCGCGTCAGGCACTTGAGCATCGTGCTCTTGCCCGACCCGTTCTCACCGATCAGCCCAAAGGTCTCCCCCTTGGGGACCTCGAAGCTCACGTCCTTCAGGGCCCAGAAGTCCTCGGCGACGACCCGGCGACCGCGCATGATCGTGGCCTTCAGCGAGTTGTTCTTCTCCTTGAACAGCCGGTACATCTTGGAGACGTGCTCGACCTCGACGGCGTTGTTGGCCACCCTCAGAGCTCCTCCGCCAGTCGGCCCTCCATCCGGTTGAACACCCAGAGGCCGACCAGCAACGCCCCAAAGGCCCAGGCAGCGAAGTAGAGCAACGCCTTCCAGTCGACGCCGGACCCGTAGAACATCGTGCTGCGGAACAGCGACGCCATCTCGGTCATAGGGTTGATCTTCAGGATCGTGAGCGCATTGATGTGGGTGCCGGGGAGGTGGTGGGTGGCCACCAGCGTCCAGGGGTACACGATCGGGGTGGCGTACAGCCACAGGAGGAAGAAGATGCCCAGGAAGTGCTCGACGTCGCGGAAGTAGACGTTGAGCACGCTGAACAGCAGGCCCAGGCCGAGGCCGAAGACGGCCGTCAGGGCGATGAGGACGACGGTCAGCGGGAGCCACTCGAGGCTCCAGTAGTCGCCGAAGCTGAGCAGGACCACGACGAGCAGGCCCATCTCGATCAGGTGGGAGACGACCGCCGCGCCGACCGTCGACGCCGGGAGCAGCTCTCGGGGGAAGTACGTCTTCTTGATGAGGTTGCCGTTGCCGATCAGGCTTCCGACCGAGCCCATGATCGACGTCTGGAAGAAGTTCCACGGCAGCAGGGCGCACAGCAGGTACAGGGCGTAGACGCGCAGGTGGCTGGGTCCGAGGATGGGCGGGTGAGCATGGAACAGCACCCCGAAGATGACGGTGTAGACGAGGGTGTTGGCGAGAGGGTTGGCGAGGGACCAGGCCCAGCCGAGAAACGAGCGCTTGTACTTGGAGCGCAGCTCGCGGAGGGTGAGGTGGTTGAACAGCTCCCGTGAGGAGCGGTACTCGGCGAGGGTCGTCATGAGGAAGTGGCCACCAACCTGCCGGGGCGCCCCTGGCGATTCCCCGGGCACGGCGTCATCCCAGGCATGGTAGTGGCTACCTGGACATTCCCCCGTGCGCCGCCACAGCCAGTTGGCGCCAAGCCTACCGGGGACGCCCCTCCCCCAACCGTGCCGCCAGCGCCGTGAACGCCCGGCCTCGGTGCGAGATGCGGTGCTTGGCAGCTGGTTCCATCTCGGCGAACGTCCGCCCGTCCCCCTCCGACGGCTCGAAGACGGGGTCGTAGCCGAAGCCGCCGGCTCCCCGAGCGGTCAGGGAGATCCGCCCCTCGACGACGCCCTCGCCGACCACCTCCCCGCCGTCGGGCCAGCGGACGAGGGCGACCGTCCGGAAACGGGCACCACGCCGCTCGGGCGGAACACCGTCCAGGTCGGCGAGCAGCTTGGCAACGTTGTCGGCATAGCTGGCGTCCGGCCCGGCGTAGCGAGCCGACCACGCGCCGGGGGCACCACCAAGCACGTCGACCTCCAACCCGGTGTCGTCGGCGAGGCTCGGGGCGCCGGCGATCCTGGCGATGGCGTCCGCCTTCAGCCGGGCGTTGTCGAGGAGGGTGGTGCCGGTCTCGTCCACCTCGGGGGCGTCGGGTGGGCGGGGCAGGAGGCGTACCTGGAGCCCGAGGATCTCGGAGATCTCCCGTGCCTTGTCGGGGTTGGCGGTGGCGAGGACGAGCTCGACCGACCCGGCTCCGATCATGCCCGCTGGACCGGTGGCTCGACGAGCACGCCGGCCTGCGCGCCGAGCAGATCGCGGATGCCGGAGCCGGCGAGCGCGAGCAGGGCGTCGAGCTCGCCGCGCGAGAACGCAGCCCCCTCCGCCGTGCCCTGGACCTCGACGAAGCGTCCGGAGGCGGTCATCACGACGTTCATGTCGACCTCGGCACGGCTGTCCTCGTCATAGGCCAGGTCCAGCAGCGCCTCGCCGCCCACCATCCCCACCGACACGGCGGCGGCCGCTTCGCGCAAGGGGTGGGTCCGCATGCGCCCCGCCGCCACCAAGCGGCTGCAGGCGTCGTGGAGGGCGACGAAGCCGCCGCAGATGCTCGCCGTGCGGGTGCCCCCGTCGGCCTGGAGGACGTCGCAGTCAACGGTGATCTGGGTCTCCCCCATCGCAGCGAGGTCGGTGACGGCGCGCAGCGAGCGGCCGATGAGCCGCTGGATCTCCTGCGTGCGCCCGGACTGGCGCCCCCGCGCCGCCTCCCGGTCGACGCGCTCGGGCGAGGAGCCGGGCAGCATCGAGTACTCGGCTGTCACCCAGCCCCGGCCGGTGTTGCGCATCCAGCGGGGCACCTCGTCGGCCACCGAGGCCGTGCAGAGGACCATCGTCCTGCCGACGCTGATGAGGACGGAGCCGGCGGCAAAGGTGGTGTAGTCGCGGACCAGCTCCACCGAGCGGAGCTGGTCGGCGGCGCGCCCGTCGAGACGTTGGGTCATCGGCGGGCGACGTTATCCGCCGCGCCACCGCGGTCAGAAGTAGATGACCTTGCGGGCTCGCTCGGTGACCTCGTCGAGGTCGCCTGTCCAAGCGCCCGTCGAGAGGTACTTCCAACCGGCGTCGCAGATCATGATCACGATCGTCCCCGTGTCGATCTCCTGGGCGCACTTGGCGGCCGCGGCCATGATCGCCCCGGATGAGATGCCGGCGAAGACGCCGACCTCCGCCAGGCGGCGCACCCACTCGATGCTCTCCCTCGGACCGACGATCCTGCTGCGGTCGAGCAACTCGAAGCCGTTGTTGTCGGTGAACACCGGCGGGATGAAGCCCTCGTCGAGGTTCTTCAGGCCGTCCACCATCTCCCCGACCGGCGGCTGCACGGCCCACAGCTGCACGTCCGGGTTCTGCTGCTTGAGGAACGTGCCGACGCCCACGAGCGTGCCGGCCGTGCCGAGACCGGCTATGAAGTGGGTCACCTCCGGGCAGTCCCGCCAGATCTCCGGTCCGGTGCCCTCGTAGTGGGCCTTCGGGTTGGCCGGGTTGGCGTACTGGTAGGAGAACCACCAGTCGGGATGCTCGCCGGCAAGGGCGCGCGCCCGGTTCATGGCCCCGTTGGAGCCCTCCGATCCCGGCGACGGGATTATGTCGGCGCCCCACGCCTCGAGCAGCTGCCTGCGCTCGACTGACACGTTCTCGGGCAGGACGACCTTGACCGGGTAGCCCTTCAGCCGGGCGATCATGGCCAAGGCGATGCCCGTGTTGCCGGAGGAGGACTCGATGATCTGCTGGCCGGGCAACAGGCTCCCGTCCTTCTCGGCCTCCTCGATCATCGCCAGCGCCGCACGGTCCTTCACAGAACCACCCGGGTTCTGACCCTCGAGCTTGGCGAGGATCGCGACGCGCGGATTGGGGCTGAGCTGGCTGATGTCGACGAGCGGTGTGTCGCCGATCATCTCGAGGATGTTCTCGTAGCGGGCCATCCTCATCCCCCGGCGACGGCCGGCATCAGCGTCAGCGTGTCGGACTCGGCGACCTTGGCATCCAGCTTGCCGAGGTAGCGGATGTCGTCGTCGTTGAGGAACACGTTGAGGTGGCGGTGGATCTCCCCGTCCGGGGTGAACAGCTGGTCGCGCAGGGCCGGGTGGCGCTCGACGAGGTCGGCGAACACCTCGCCGACGGTCTCCCCGTCCGCCTCGACGGTGGCGGCCCCGCCGGCGGCGGGGCGAAAGATGGTGGGCAGTCGGACGTCGACCATAGATGCGCTCCAGAGCTCGTACGGTGACCGAAACCTGACCGGTCAAGTCGTCATTCTAGAACCACGGGCTCCTCTTCGATGTTCCCGTCCACGATCCGCCAGCTCCGCACCGTCGGCTCCACGTCGCGCAGCGACACGATGACGTAGTGCCACGACGGGTCGGGCGCCTGGGCGACGTCGGTCGGCGAGGGGCGGGCGTCGGTGTGGGTGTGCGAATGCCACACGCCGACGAGCTCCCCGCCGGCAGCCTCTTCGTCCCGATCGGCCTTCAGCATGTCACGGGGGTCGACGGTGAAGACGCGTGCGGAACCGGCGGCGTTGTGGGTCGGGTAGCAGCGCTCAGCGACGGCAGGGTCCCCGGGGCGGCCACCGAGCAGGCCGCATGCCTCCAGCGGAGCCCCGTCCAGGCAATGGGCGAGGACTTTCCCAAGGATTTTCTCAGGCATCACGAGCACGCGCGAACGGTACCGTGCGGCCATGGCCCCCAAGCGCCCGCCCGCCAAGGCTGCGGGGCCGCGGCCAGTCGCCCAGAACCGGCGGGCCCGCCACGACTACGACATCCTCGACACCGTCGAGGCCGGCATCGTGCTCGTCGGCAGCGAGGTCAAGTCGATCAGGGACGGCAAGGTCCAGCTGCGGGACGCCTATGCCCGCATCCAGGACGGGGAGGTCTGGCTGCACGGGGTCCACGTGGCCCCCTACGCCTACACCAACGGGTTCGGGGCGGTGGACTCCGACCGCTCCCGCAAGCTGCTGCTCCACCGCCGGCAGGTGGCCGAGCTCGGCAACCGGACGGCCCAGGAGCCCCTGACGCTGGTACCTCTCTCCATCTACTTCAAGGACGGGCGGGCGAAGGTCGACCTTGCCCTGGCGCGTGGCCGCCGTCGCTACGACAAGCGCCACGCCATCGCCGCCAGGGACGCCGACCTCGAGGCGCGGCGAGCCGCCCGCACCCGCCAGCGCGAGGATGCCTGAGAGATGCTTCCGACGAAAGTCCCCGCGCTGCGACCCTCACGCCCGATCACAGGGTGGGACCGCTGTGCGTGACACGGTCCGCCTCGGTCGCGTGCTCGGCGTTCCAGTCGGGGTCAACTGGTCGTTGCTGCTCATCGTCGGCCTGTTCGCCTTCGCTCTCGCCGGCAACCGCTTCCCCATCGACGCCCCCGGCTACCACCGCGGCGACTACGCCGCCGCCGGCGTCGCCACCGCACTCGCGCTCTTGGTGAGCGTCCTCGCCCACGAGCTCGGCCACGCCGTGGTCGCCCGCCGCGCCGGGCTCAGCGTCGAGGGCATCACCTTGTCGTGGATGGGTGGGGTGACCCGCATCGTCGGTGACGCCGCCAGCCCGGGGCGGCAGGTGGCCGTCGCCGCCGTCGGCCCGGGCATCAGCCTGGTGCTGGGCGGCGTCTTCGTCGGTGTCGAGGCGATCCTGCGGTCGGCGGGCGCCGGAACCCTGAGCATCGCCGGCGTCGGCTGGCTGGCGGTGATCAACATCGTCCTGGCGTTGTTCAACCTGATCCCCGCCTCCCCGCTCGACGGGGGCAAGATCCTCCACGCCGCCGTGTGGGCGGTGACCCGTGACCAGTGGAAGGCCACACGCATCGCCGCCGGTGCCGGCGTCGGCCTCGCCGGCCTCGTCGTCGCCCTCGGGGTCTGGGAGATCGTCGGCCGCGGCCTCGAAGTGGACGGAACCTTCGTCCTGGTCCTCGGCTGGTGGCTCCTCAACGCCGCCCGCGACGAGGAGAAGCTCGCCGTCGTCCAGCACGTGCTCGGGGGTGTCCCCGTCCACGACGTGATGCGGCCCGTCGCCGCCGCGCCGGGATGGCTGCCGCGGGAGGAGTTCGTGGAGGGCTACGCACGGCGGTATCCCGGCTGGGTGTGGCTCCTCGAGCGGTGGGGCGGCGGCTACAGCGGGGTGCTGGCGAGCGACAGCCTCTTCGGTGCCCCACCCACCCCGCCGGGCACCAGGACCTCCGAGCTGGCCGTCCCCGTGGAAGCAGCCGCCGACGCCTGCCCCACCGAGGAGGTCCTCGGCGCCCTCGAGCGCAGCGGCGGCCGGCGCCTGCTGCTCGTCGTCGAGGACGGCCGGACCGTCGGCGCCGTGCTGCCCCGTGACATCGAGGCGATCGTGCGGTCCCGCCACCGCCCCGGCGCCACATGGGGTGCTCCGGCCTGAGGGCCGGTACACTTGCCTGACCGGCCGTCGGGTCGGTGCAGCACCTTGACACGGGGGTGATCGGTTTCGACTTCGGTCGTCAACTCGGGAGAAGCGAGCCGTGGTCTCCGGAACCACGCTAAAGAGCCGGAACCACAAACAAACGCCGAGCCTCAGCTCGCACTGGCTGCCTAACAAGTAGCCCGTCCGTCCGGCCCCAGCCCTGCGGGCCGGTCCCGGGCGTCATCAAGTAGGGCTCACCCGGTCGCTGCGTCAGCGGGCGGCCGGGGACAGCGCAGCTGACTGGGGCCCTCCACCGGTGCCGGTGGCGAGCGGAGGGCCCGAGATCATGTCACCGGCTGCGCTCGGAGAAGGCCCGACGAGGCATCGAAGGACGCGGGTTCGATTCCCGCCACCTCCACTCCCCCGTCACCAGCAACACCGCAGGTCAGAGCCCCTCTCCGGAGGGGCTCTCCTCACGCCAGGACACCCTCAGGACACGCCAGGACACGCGAGCACCGGTCAAGACCGGATCACAACGGTGTCGTTTGGCCACAGACCGTGGTGGATTGGGCCGGCGCCCGGGGCAGATCCCCCTCCGCCCACCGGTCACCCGGCCGACGCGGTCATCGATGCAGACGGTGGGCTCGGCCTCGGATTGATGCTCTGTGCAACGGTCAAGGCCTGTGGGCCAGCCCTCCCGGAGGGACACCCGATCAACCCCGGGCGACGCTCTGTGAGTCTTTCGCCGCCCGAGCAGGTCACGACGGCTGCGATGTCGCCGACTCGGTGTGAGTCAAGTCGTTCCTGCTGGGGTGCTGCAGGACAGGAGTCAGATCGCCCGTTCGGTGCAGCCCAGCCCTTGATGCGCTGGGCTGGGTAGGCGTCCCATGTGCCCGCGTGGTGCGCGAGGATTCGGCTTCGATGTTGTGGCGACGGGCGGACTCGCCTTTTCGCCGAGCAGTTGAACCGCGGCCCTGTACGGCTTTGGATCGCGGGCCCTGGTTCAGGTTGGGCAGTTGGGCGGGTTGGGGGCGTTGGGGGGGGCGGTGAGGGCCCAGCAGTTGTTGCCGAAGGAGATGTGCTCGTTGCGGGTGAACGGGCCGATACGGACCCGGAGGGTGACTGAGTTGGTGGCGGCACCGGCGCCGGGTGAGGAGCAGTCGTTGGTGCGCTACACGAGCAGGGCGCGGTGGTGGGGTGGGATGGTGACGAGCTGGGCGTGGTGGAGTCGGGTGGCGAGGCCGAGCTTGTTGGGTGGTGGCACGGCGACGGCCACCTGCAGCGGGAGGCGCCGAGGGACACCTCGTGGGGGACGGTCTGTTGGGTGACGTCGCCGGCGTGCCCTCGTCGCGCACCGGCTGGAGACACGGGCACGCGACAAGGGCCTCTCCGCCGGCGAGCTGTCGCATGCCGGAGCGAGCAGGAGCATCCTCGAGTGCGAGGCGCTCCTTGGCCTGCCCGACGGCTGGGAGGGCGACGACCCCGACGAGGGCAGCTCGGGGGGTCCGCGAACCGCGTCGTTGTCCGCGGACCAACCGGCGGGGCCGGACCCGAAGCCCTGGCCACACCGCAGGTGGTTCCCGCCTCCCCGACGACCGAACAGATCGCCTGGATCTGCGGTAGCCCAGTGCCCTCAACGACAGCGAGACCCAGATCGACGATCGCGCTTACCGCTGACACGACGCTCAGCCATCCCGGGCACCGACCGAGTCCAGGCGATCTTCTGTGCGGGTCGCCCGGCGTCCGGCCCGGTCACGCGGCTGACAGATCGCCGATTCGGCGTCTCTTGGCTGGTATGCCGGAGCCGGAGGGGCTGATGGTGGCCTGGATGTTCTGCGCTCACTGTCCTACTACCTGTGCTACCGTATGGGTGTGGCGCAGCGTGACAAGCGGTCCGTGTCGTTCCCACCAGAGTTGGCCAAGGCGATAGACGCCGCTGCGGTTGCGTCAGGGACCTCGTTCAGCGGCTGGGTCGCCGAGACGGCATCGCATCGGCTGCGATTGGAGGCCGGCCGGCGTGGAGTGGCCGAGTGGGAAGCGGAGCACGGACCGCTGACGGAGCGAGAGCTCGCCGAGGGATTGGCGAAAGCGCGCGAGCTCCTGGGCCGCCGTGGCGCGGCCAAGAGGCCGGCCTGATGGCTGGCGTCACCTACGACACCGGAGCGCTCATCGCCGGGGACCGCAACGACCGTCGCATGTGGGCCCTTCACGTCGGCTTCATTGCCGAGGAGGTGGTGCCGAGTGTCCCCGCGCCGGTTGTTGCTGAAGCGTGGAGAGGCGGTCCTCGCCAGGCCAGCCTGGCGAGGATGCTGGCCGGCTGCGAGATCGAGGCGATGACGTCCGACCTGGCCCGTCGTGTCGGCCAGCTGGCCGGCCGAGCCGACCACGAGGACATCGTTGACGTCGCTGTCGTTGAGGGCGCTGCCCGGCGAGACGATGACGTCATCCTCACGTCAAATGAGACTCACATCCGGCAGGTCGTCGAGGCGACTGGCAAACGCATCCGCATCGAGACCATCTGAACAATCTGCAGCGCTGTCCCCGGGGCGAGCTGTCGAACCACTGCGACCAGTTCGCCGAGCATATGCTCGCTGGCCGGGCGGCGGAGGGGGGCGAGGGGTTCCGTTCTGTGCGGGTGAATCCCCGGGGGCAGAATGACGAGGGTGCGGGTCTTGATCGGCTTCGCCGGTGGCGTGGGGCACTTCTTGCCGACGGCAGTGTTCGCTCGCGCTCTTGCCCGGCGTGGTCATGAGGTTCGCTATGCCTGTCAGGAAGGCATGGTTGCCACGGTGGAAGCGGCGGGATGGCGAGCAGAGCCGACTGGGGGCGCGAGTCTGTTGGACTGGGCTGCCCGGCGGCCCTTGGCGCCGATCGACCGTGCGGCGGAGGAGCGGGTGATGGCCGGCTTCTTCGCTTGATACCAACCGTGGTATGATCCGTTGGTGTGGACCGTCGTCTACCTCCCCGATGCAGTAGTAGAGGAGCGCGAAGGGCTCCCGGCCAGGGAACGTCAGGCCCTCTACAGCGCGACGCTGAAGCTTCAGGCGATCGGACCGACCCTCGGGTATCCGCACACCAGCGCGGTCCAGGGGGCTTCCGGGTTGCGGGAGCTTCGCCCGCGGGCGGGCCGCGGCCCGTGGAGAGCCCTGTACCGTCCGGTCGGCAAGCGGTTCGTGATCGCCGCCATCACCCCAGAGGCACAGCACGACCCCGCCGGCTTCGCCCGGGCCTGTGCGGCAGCAACGAGACGACTGAGTGAGTTGGAGGAATGACGATCATGGTGAAGCTGTCGGAACTGACCACGGCCGAGGAGCTCCACGAGCGAGACATGGCCGACCCGGCCTACCGGGCCGAGTACGAGCGAACCCGGTTCGCCAACGACATCGCCATCCGGGTCCTGCGCTACCGCAGCGAGCACGGCCTGACCCAGACCGCGTTCGGCCGGCTGGTCGGTATGCGCCAGCCGCACGTAGCCCGACTGGAGTCGGGCGAGCACGAGCCTTCCCTGTCCACGCTGGTACGGCTCGCCGCGGCGCTCGACGAGGACTTCACCGTCGACATCAACTCCAACGGGGCCCGGCTGCGTCAGAGCGCGCAAGGAAGGCCCGTCGCGACGATCACGGCTGACGATCCTCCCGTCGGAGGGCCGTGGTGAGCTCGGCAAGCGAGTCGATGCGGACGTCAGCGCAGACCGCTTCGGCGCGATGGGCGTGGAGATAACCCCAGGGTCCCCGACGTATCGACGTATGAACACGGCGAACATGCCGGCCGCCTTGGCGGGGAGCACGTCGTTGTCGAGGCGGTCTCCGACGTAGGCCACCTGCTCCGGGCGCAGTCCCACCTCGGCGCTGACGCGGTCGAAGAACGCCGGCGAGAGCTTCTCGACACCCCAACGGGCCGACGAGGCGATGAAATCGACCGGCAGGCCCAGCCGGCCAAGGGCAGCCTCGGCGCCCACCGGCTGATTCCCTGCCAATCCGACCGTGTACCCAGCCTCCCGCACGGCCCGGAGGCACGGCAGGGCATCAGAATAGAAGTCGACTGCTTCGATCTTTCCGCCATTCGCCGGCCGGTCGACCCTGAGGAGGTCCCACACCAGCCGATGGTCCTCGTCCCGCTCGATGAGCGCACCCAACGCCGCGAACAGCGTCAAGCGGGTCACCCCTACCCGATCAGCCAACGTCGACCAAGCCCGCGTCTCATCGACCAGCGTCTCACCGACATCGAACACCATGGCACGAACGACGGGAGGGATCACGAGGTCAGCCACCAACTCCAGCGTGGCCTGACCGGAAGCGTGTCGCCACTCCATCTCGCTCCCCTCACCGAAGAGGTCACGGCTGGCCGAGATGGTCGAGCAACTGGCTCAACTGCGAGCGGAGCTCAGCCGAGTTCGAATAGCGACAACGCAACACCACCATGCCATGAATTCCGGCTGGTCGACGCTGGTCAGGCGACTCCGGTCGGAGGACAGCTGGCAGGAATCGAACCTGAGATGCGGCTGCAGTCGTTCCGACAAACCGGGTGATCCGGTGCTCGCCGGCCACGGTAGACGTCTCGGCGGTGCTCGATGCGGACGACGACCACCTCACGGGGTTCGTCGAGCACCCGGTAGAGGATGCGGTAGGTTCCGCGACGAGCCGACCAGACAGCGGCGAGGTCGTCACGAAGTGGCTTGCCGACCGTCCTCGGCTGGACAATGAGCGCAGTGGTGAGGAAGTCGATGACCGCTGCCGAGACTAGACTAGTCGGTCGGTGATGGCTTGCCGGGCTGGTGGGGTGAGGACGAGCTCGTAGTCACCTTCGCTCGCCGGGCTCACTCGCGAAGGCCACGCACCGCATCGACACCGCGTACGACGTCGCCACGAGCGTAGGCCTGATCGCCCTCACGGATGTCCGCCAGCGCCTCCGGGTCGCTCAGCACGTCGATCGTCTCTTCCATCTCGGCCAAGTCGTCAGGGCTGATGAGCACGGCTGCGTCGTGCCCATTGCGCGTGACGACTACCCGCTCGTGGTGGTACTCGACCCGGTCGATGACTTCGGACAAGTGGTCCCGGACAATCCGCAACGGCTCGGTGCTCATGGCCACAATTGTGGCGCTATCCTGGCGAACCGTCAAGCCCCTCGCCGCACAAGGTCGACGAAATGGCTGAGCTGGTCGCGAATCTCAGGACGGTTCTCTATGATCCGTCGCGCCCGTCGTCGGCCATGACGGCGCGACGACGGGCTCAACTGGCCTGGGTCCCGTCGAGGTAGTCATGCACTGCACGGCGGATGACCTCTGCCTCGGCGACTTGTTCCGCTTGGGCTCGGGCTCGGAGCTGGTCTCGCAGATCTGGTGGGAACCGGACCGAGATGTTCCCGGCCGGGGCCGAACCGAGGAGGGGACGACCTCCAGGCCTACGAACAAGCGAGCAGGCGGCCTGGCGCCAACACTCACCGCGTCATCGCCGGCATCCTGCGCACCGCCGAGCAACACGGACACGACGCCGGCACCTACATCGCCGAGCGGACCCGAGCACCCGATCCGGGACTCCCCATCCACCTCGCGTCACCCACCG
>JAKAQB010000064.1 GCA_021811865.1 Actinomycetes bacterium
CGGCCCCGACCCCGACCCCGCCCCCGACCGTGCCGCTCCCCCCGCTCCCCTCGCCCCCGCCGGCGCCCCGCCGGCCTACGGGGCGGTCCACCATGCCGGCGCCGTAGCCATCAGAGCGGCGAAGGCGGCCGTGGCGTCGACCAGCTGGTCGATCGCCACCCACTCGTCGGTGGTGTGCGCCTGGGCGATCTCGCCCGGCCCGCAGACCACCGCTGGGATCCCGGCCTGGTTGCGGACGAAGCGGGCGTCGGTCGTGAAGCTCATGCCGATCGTCGCCGGCTCCGTCCCGGTGACCGAGCGCACAGCGGCCCGCACGTCGCCGGCCCAGGGGTGCGACGCCGGCAGCTCGCTGCCCTCGCCGAACGCGATCTCCTCCAACTCGTAGCGCAGCCCTTCCACCCCGGCCGCTTCCACACGGGCACGGAGCGAGCCCATCGCCGACTCCGGCGACACGCCCGGCAGCACCCGCCGGTCCACGCCGAGCACGCAGGACTCGGCGACGGTGTTGACGCCGCTGCCGCCCTCGATGGTGCCGACGTTCGCCGACGGCCGGCCGAGCAGCGGGTGCTCCTCGCCGAAGTCGGCGGCGTGCAGCGCGAGCGCCACCCGGGCGGCGTGCTCGATGGCGGACACGGCATCGCCCGGCCGGCTGCCGTGCCCGCCGAGGCCGTGCACGCTGAGCCGGGCCTGCAGCAGGCCGCGCTCGGCTGTGCAGACCGCCATTCCGGTCGGTTCGGGGACCAGGCAGGCGTCGCCGCGGATGAGCCCGGCGTCGAGCAGGGCTCGGGTCCCGAGCGTGCCGCCTGCCTCCTCGTCGGCCACCAGGTGGAACACGACATCCCATCCCGGCACGCCCCCGGAACGGGCCAGGGCGTCGAGGGCGCAGATGGCGGCAGCCACCCCGCCCTTCATGTCGGCCGTGCCCCGCCCGTACAGCCGCCCGCCGGCGACCCAGGGCCCGAACGGGTCGCCACTCCACTGCTCCCGCCTCACGCCCACGACGTCGAGGTGGCCATTGACGATGAGCGTCGGCCTCTCGCCCGGACCGTCGGGGTGGGGGATGGCGGCGACGAGCGAACGCCGCCCTGGGGCAGGCTCGACCTCCGTCCACGCCGGCTGCCACGCAGCGAGAGCGTCGCGGGCGACGCCGGCTGCCGCCACCTCGTTGCCGGGCGGGTTGCGGGTGTCCACGGCGACGAGCGCGGACGTGAGCTCCACCAGGCGGTCGACGTCGACGTGGCTGCGCACGCCCCGACCATACTGAGCAGCCGTGCCGGCCACAGACGCGAGCGAGCTGCTGGACGCCGCCCTTGGGGGGGATAGGCGCGCGCTCGGGCGGCTCCTGTCGTATGTCGAAGGGGGAGGGGGAAAGGCGCAGCGGGTCGCCGCCCTCACGTTCCCTCTGAGCGCTTCACCCGATCAGGTGGTCGGGCTTACCGGTGCGCCAGGAGCTGGGAAATCGACACTCGCGTCCGGGCTGGTCGTGGAGGCGAGGCGGTCCGGTCCGGTCGGTGTGCTCGCCGTCGACCCATCGTCGCCTTTCTCCGGAGGAGCGATCCTCGGCGACCGCGTGCGGATGCAGGGCCACGCCGGCGACCCCGGGGTCTTCATCCGGTCCATCGCCAGCCGGGGCCACCTCGGGGGGCTCGCCCTGGCGGTGCCCGAAGCGGTGCGCACGCTGGTGGCGGCGGGCTTCCCGCTGGTGCTCGTCGAGACGGTGGGCGTCGGTCAGGTCGAGGTCGCCGTCGCCGGCGCCGCCGACACGACAGTCGTGGTCGTCACCGCTGGATGGGGCGACAGCGTCCAGGCGGCAAAGGCTGGGCTCCTCGAGGTGGCCGACGTGCTCGTGGTCAACAAGACGGACCGGCCCGGGGCGGAGCAGGCCCGGCGGGACCTGGCGGCCATGCTCGACCTGGGTCCGGCCCCGGGCGGATGGCGGCCGCCGGTCGTGCTCACCGACGCCACCGCCGGTCGGGGGCTCCCCGAGCTGTGGGCCGCGGTCCGCGGCCACAGGAGGTGGCTGGCCGGCACGGGGCTCCTCGAGGAGCGCCGGCGGGCGCGGCTTCTCGCCGAGATGGAGGACGTGCTCGTCCGCCGCCTGGCCGCCGACGCCCGCACCTACCACGAGGGGGCCGTGTGGGAGCGCGTCACGGGCGCCGTGCTCGCCCACCGTCTCGACCCGGCATCGGCGGCCGCCGAGCTCCTGGCTAGCGTCGCGCCATGACCGACGAGTACGTCCACGTCGAGCGCCGCCCTGACGGGGTGGCGCTCGTCACCCTGGACAGGCCCAAGGCGAACGCCCTGTCCGTCGAGCTGCTGACCCAGCTCGAGGCCGTCTTCGAGGCGCTGGCGGCCGATCTCCCCGGCGCCGTCGTGATCTGGGGCGGGCCGAGGATCTTCGCCGCCGGCGCCGACATCTCCGGTTTACGTGGGCCGGAGGAGGCGTTCAGCTACGGCCGCCACTTCCGGGCGGCGTTCGACCGTGTCGCCGGCCTTCCCCGCACGGTCATCGCCGCCGTGAGCGGCTACGCCCTCGGTGGGGGCTGTGAGCTGGCGCTCGCCTGCGACCTGAGGGTGGTGGGCGAGACGGCCACGCTCGGCCAGCCGGAGGTCCAGCTCGGCATCATCCCCGGCGCCGGCGGGACCCAGCGCCTCAGCCGCCTGGTCGGGCCCGGGCGGGCCAAGGACCTGGTGCTCACCGGCCGGCACGTCGGCGCCGACGAGGCGTTGCGCATCGGCCTGGCCGAGTACGTCGCCCCTGCCGACGGGGTGCTCGACGCCGCCCTCGATCTGGCGTCCGCCCAGGCTCGCGGCCCGCTGGTTGCCCAGCAGTACGCCAAGTTGGCCATCGACCGGGGCCTCGACGGCACGCTCGGCGACGGTCTGGAGATCGAGGCGGAGCTGTTCGTCGAGGTGTTCAGGACCGACGACGCCAGCGACGGGGTGCGCTCGTTCCTGGAGCAGGGGCCGGGCAAGGCGACGTTCCGGGGCCGCTGAGAGGCTCGGGTTCTAGGCCGTTCTAGGCCGTTCTAGGCCCACGTGACGCACCCGAGCTCCATCGGGTCGCAGAGCTCGGCGTGGGAGGGGATGATCCGGACCGTGTAGCCGTGGCGCCCAGCACGCTCGCAGGTGAACGAGCCGCGGTACCGCCAGACGCCGTCCTCCCCCCGCTCCTCCTCCTCTCCTTCGTCTCCGCCGTCGAGGTGCATCTCGGCGATGCCGCTGTCGACCAACTCGTCGCCGGCCGCCACCGGGCCATGGATGAGCTGGACGGCGACGTCGCCGGGGCAGAGGTCCCCGAGCCACACCTCGACGCTCACCTCACGGCTGGCGCCGAGGTCCACCGGTCCGGCCACCGACTCACCGTCGACGCGCACGACGGCGACCTGCGGCCAGGCGGCCACGACGCGCTGCCTCCAGCCCGCCAGGTGGCGGGCCGCGGCGTGACCTTTGCGAGACAGCCGCTCTGCTCGGGTCGCCGTCGGCTCGTACATCGCCTCGACGTAGTCGCGGACCATGCGGGAGGCGAGCACCTCCGGGCCGAGGGACCGGAGGCTGCCCTTCACCCGGCGGATCCACTCGCGCGGCACCCGGCCCCCCGAGCGGTCGTAGAACAGCGGCACGACCTGGCGTTCGAGGATCTCGAACAGGTTCTCGGCTTCGATCTCGTCGCGGCGCTCGATGTCCTCGTACGACTCGGCGGAGGGGATCGCCCAGCCGTTGTCGCCGTCGAACATCTCGTCCCACCAGCCGTCGAGCGTCGAGCAGTTGAGAGCGCCGTTGAGCGCCGCCTTCATGCCGCTGGTGCCGCTTGCCTCCATCGGGCGGCGTGGTGTGTTCATCCACACGTCGCTGCCCTGGTACAGGGTCCGCGCGACGGAGATGTCGTAGTCCTCGACGAAGGTGATGCGGTGCCGGACGGCCGGATCGGCCGAAAAGCGGGCGATCTGGGAGATCATCTCCTTGCCCACCTCGTCCGCCGGATGGGCCTTCCCGGCAAACACGAGCTGCAAAGGGCGCTGCTCGTCGAGGAGCAGGGCGCGGAGGCGGTCGGGTCGGGAGAGGAGGAGGGTGGCCCGCTTGTAGCTCGCGAAGCGGCGCGCGAAGCCCACTACGAGGTAGCGGGGATCGAGGACGTCGTCGGTCCAGGCGGCGTCGACGCTCGGAACCCCCGCCGCCAGCAGCGATCGCCTGAGGCGGGCTCGGACGAAGGTGACGAGCGCCTCCCGGCCCTGCTCCCGGACGCGCCACAACTCGTCGTCGCGGGCGTCGTCGATGCGGGCCCATTCGGCGGGGCCCGCTTCGTCCCATGCCGGCGACACGTACCTCGTGAGCAGGTCGTCCATCTCCGGGGACACCCACGTGCGCCCGTGCACCCCGTTGGTGACCGACAGGATCGGCACCTCGTCCACCGCTACGGTGGGCCACAGCGGCTGGAACATCTGGCGACTGGTGCGGCCGTGGAGCTTGGCCACGCCGTTGGACCGGCCCGCCAGCCGCAGGCCCATCACCGCCATGTTGAATGGGGTGTCGGGCGGGTCGTCGGCGAAGTGGCCGAGGGCCATCAGGTCGTCCATGGTGACGCCGACCTCGTCCGCCCACCCGGAGAAGTACCGCTCCATCAGCTCGCGCGGGAAGCGGTCGATGCCGGCCGGCACCGGCGTGTGAGTGGTGAAGATCGTCGCTGATCGCACCGCCTCGATGGCCTCGGGGAGGCTGAGCTTCTCGTCGCGCGCCAGCAGCCTGATGCGCTCCAGCCCGAGGAACCCGGCATGTCCCTCGTTGGTGTGGAACACCTGGGCCTGGACCCCGAGCGCCTGCAGGGCCCGGACGCCACCGACGCCGAGGAGGATCTCCTGGCGCAGGCGGTGCTCGACGCCGCCGCCGTAGAGCCGGTCGGTCACCTCCCGCAGGTGTGTGGGGTTGGCCTCGACGTCGGCGTCGAGCAGGTAGAGCTGCACCCGGCCCACCTCGGCCAGCCACACCTGGGCCACGAGTTGCTCGCCGCCCAGATCGACCCGGACGTGCACGTCCTCGACGGGGCGGAGGGCCATGGCGTGGGGGTCGAGCACCGGGTAGCGCTCGTCCTGCCAACCCTCGGCGTTGAGGTACTGGCGGAAGTAGCCCATGCGGTACAGCAGGCCGACGCCGGTGAGCGGCACGCCGAGGTTGCTTGCCGCCTTCAGGTGGTCGCCGGCGAGCACCCCCAGGCCCCCGGAGTACTGGGGCAGCGCCTCGGCTATGCCGAACTCGGGTGAGAAGTAGGCGACGGAGCGCAGCGGGCTGTCCGAGCGGGCCTGGAACCACCGGGCCACCGTCGAGGAGCGGGCCAGCTTCTCATGGAGCTCGCCGAGCACGACCATGAAGGCCGGGTCGGCGGACAGCTTCTCGAGCCTGCGCTGGTCTACGAGGCCCAGGAGGCGTACCGGGTCGTGGAAGCTCGACTCCCAGATCTGGGGGTCGACCCACCGGAACAGGTCCCTGGTCCGGGTGTCCCACGACCAGCGAAGGTTGAACGCCAGCTCACGGAGCGGGGAGAGCGCCTCGGGGAGCCGGGCGCGGACGGTGAAGCTGCGGATGGCCCTCACCGGTGCCACGGTACCTGCGGCGGGGGGCCCGTCCCTCATCGGCCGGACGTTCTAGCTTGATGCCGGTGACGGGACGCATCGTGATCGACGACATCCGCCCCCGAGCGTCCGAGCCGGGCTTCTCAGCCAAGGCCGTCGTCGGTGAGGCGATCCCGGTCAGGGCCGTGATCTTCAAGGACGGCCATGACGTGCTCGCCGCCCGGGTGCAGCTCTACGCCGAGGGCCGCAGCACCCCCGAGTCGGTCGCGGTCCTGACCGCGGCCGCCAGCAACCTGTGGACCGGGACGATCGTGGCCGGCAGGGTCGGCCGCCACCAGCTGGTCGTGCAGGCGTGGACCGACCGCTACGGGAGCTGGAAGGAGCGGGTGCTGGCCAGGCTCGACGCCGGCGAGGACGTGTCGGTCGAGGTGGCCGAGGGCATCGAGCTGCTGGAACGCTCTGCCCGCGACCCCGCCGGCCGCCCTCGTCCCGAGGTCCAACAGGCCGCCGCCGCCCTCGCCGACGCGACCCTCGACCCCGTCGAGCGGCTCCGTCCCGCCCTGACCCGTCAGGTGGCCGACGCCCTCGCCGGCCCCGACGGTGCCCATGACCTGACCGTCGCCCCGCCCAAGCCGCTCTGGGTGGACCGAGAGCGCGCCCTGGTCGGGGCCTGGTACGAGCTGTTCCCCCGCTCCTACGGCGGCTTCAAGGGCACCGAGGAACGGGTGGCGCAGATCGCCCAGCTCGCCTTCGACGTGGTCTACCTGCCGCCGATCCACCCGATCGGCGTGACACACCGCAAGGGACGTGACAACACCGTCGCCGCCGGCCCCGACGACCCCGGCAGCCCCTGGGCGATCGGCGGGGCGGACGGGGGCCACACCGCCATCGATGCCGGCCTCGGCTCGCTCGAGGACTTCGTGCACCTTCGCGAGACCGTTGAGGCCAACGGCATGGAGCTGGCTCTCGACTACGCACTGCAGTGCTCGCCGGACCACCCCTGGGTGCACGAGCACCCGGAGTGGTTCCACCATCGACCGGACGGCTCGATCGCCTACGCCGAGAACCCGCCCAAGACGTACCAGGACGTCTACCCGCTCAACTTCTGGCCAGCACGCGACGAGGACCGCGTCGCGCTCTGGCAGGCGTGCCGCGACATCCTCGAGCACTGGATCGGCCTCGGGGTGCGGCTCTACCGGGTGGACAACCCGCACACCAAGCCCATCGCCTTCTGGGAGTGGCTGATCCCGTCCGTCCAGTCCCGCCACCCCGACGTGGTCTTGCTCGCCGAGGCGTTCACCCAGCCGCGGGTGATGGAGAAGCTCGCCGAGGTCGGCTTCTCGCAGAGCTACACCTACTTCGCGTGGCGAACCGAGCGCGACGGCGAGGAGGGCCTGTGGGCGTACATGGAGGAGCTGACCGAGGGAAGGGCGGCGGACTTCTTCCGCCCCAACTTCTGGCCCAACACGCCAGACATACTGTCCGGCCCGCTGCGCAACGGGCCGCCGGCGGCGTTCGCCCTGCGCTACCTGCTCGCAGCCACGCTGTCACCTTCGTACGGCGTCTACAGCGGCTACGAGCTGTACGAGAACGAGCCGGCGTCGGAGACCAACGAGGAGTACCGCCACTCCGAGAAGTACGAGATCCGTCACCGGGACTTCGACCGGCCCGGGACCCTTGCCCCTCTCATGGCCTCGGTCAACCGGATCCGCCGCAGCCACCCGGCCCTGCAGCGGCTGCGCAACCTGCACCTGCTGCCCACCGACAACCCCGAGGTCTTCGCCTACGCGAAGGTCAGTGACGACGGCACCGACGCGCTGCTCGTGGCGGTCACCCTCGACCCGTTGGGCGTGCAGGAGTCGATGGTCCACCTGGATCTCGACGCCCTCGGCCTCCCTGGTGACCGCCCCTTCCCGGTCGTCGACCTCCTGTCGGGGGAGCGCTTCGTCTGGTCCGGCCCGGCGGCGTTCGTGCGGTTGGAGCCGTGGTGGAGGGTGGGGCACATCTTCGACCTGCGCTCCGAGGCGCCCAACCGGCCGCCGGCCACGGACCCGTGAGCGGCCCGCCGGGCGGCGTCGGGATCACCGGTGGCGACCCGAGATGGTTCCAGCACGCCGTCTTCTACGAGATCTTGGTGCGCGGCTTTTTCGACGCGAACGGTGACGGCACCGGCGACCTGCGGGGTGTCACCGAGAAGCTCGACTACCTGCAATGGCTCGGTGTCGACTGCCTTTGGCTGCTGCCGTTCTACCAGTCGCCGCTGCGCGACGGCGGCTACGACATCTCCGACTTCTGGACCATCCTCCCCGAGTACGGCGACCTCGCCGACGCCGTCGAGCTCGTCGAGGAGTCCCACCGCCGCGGCATCCGCATCATCGCCGACCTCGTCATGAACCACACCAGCGACCAGCACCCCTGGTTCCTCGAGTCCCGCCAGGATCGCACCAACCCCAAGGCCGATTGGTACGTCTGGGGCGACGACGACACCCGCTACGCCGGCGCCCGGATCATCTTCGTCGACACCGAGAAGTCCAACTGGACCCTCGACCCGCAGCGCGGGCAGTTCTACTGGCACCGGTTCTTCTCCCACCAGCCGGACCTCAACTACGACAACCCCGAAGTGGCGGACACGATGCTCGACGTCCTCCGCTACTGGCTCGACATCGGCCTCGACGGCTTCCGCCTCGACGCCGTGCCGTACCTGTTCGAGCGTGAGGGCACCAACGGCGAGAACTTGCCCGAGACCCACGAGTACCTGAAGCGGCTGCGCAAGGAGGTCGATGCCGTCTACCCGGGCCGCGTCCTCCTGGCGGAGGCCAACCAGTGGCCCGAGGACGTGGTGGCGTACTTCGGGGACGGCGACGAGTGCCACATGTGCTTCCACTTCCCGGTGATGCCGCGCATGTTCATGGCCGTCCGCCGCGAGCAGCGCTACCCCGTCACCGAGATCCTGTCGCATACGCCCGAGATCCCCGCCGGCTGCCAGTGGGGCATCTTCCTCCGCAACCACGACGAGCTCACCCTCGAGATGGTCAGCGACGAGGAGCGGGACTACATGTGGGCCGAGTACGCCAAGGACCCGCGCATGAAGCGCAACATGGGCATCGGGCGCCGGCTCATGCCCCTCGTCGACGGCGACAGGCGCGTGGCCGAGCTGCTCCACGCCCTGCTCTTCAGCTTCCCCGGGTCACCGATCCTGTACTACGGCGACGAGATCGGGATGGGCGACAACATCTACCTCGGTGACCGCGACGGCGTCCGCACGCCCATGCAGTGGGCGCCCGACCGCAACGCCGGCTTCAGCCGGGCGGACTTCGCTCAGCTGTACCTCCCGCCCTTGATGGACCCTGTGTACGGGTATCAGGCCGTCAATGTGGAAGCCCAGCTGCGCAACCCGAGCTCCCAGCTGCACTGGACCCGTCGCATGCTCGAGGTCCGCCGCCAGCACGCCGTGCTCGGCACGGGCAGCTTCGAGGTGGTGTCCGCCGAGAACCCCTCGGTCCTCGCCTACGTCCGCAGCTCACCGGCCGCCGCCGGCGGCTCCCCGGTGGACACGGTCCTCTGCGTCTGCAACCTGTCCCGCTTCGCCCAGCCCGCCGAGCTACCCCTGCAGCGATGGCAGGGAAAGGTGCCTGTCGAGCTCCTCGGGCGCGTGCCATTCCCCCGGATCGGCGAGCTGCCCTACTTCGTCACGCTCGCGCCCTACGGCTTCTACTGGTTCGAGGTGACCGGCGCCCCATGACCCTCACCGCAGCCCTGCCCGGAGACCTCGGGGACCTCCTGGCCCCCTACCTCACCCGCCAGCGGTGGTACGCCGGCCCCGACGAGCTGGGTCCCGGCGGGGTGTCGGTGCTCGAGACGGCGGAGCTGTGCAGCACCGGTGGCGGGAGCCGCCACCTTTACCTCGCCCTCGTCGAAGCGGCCGGCAGCCGCTACCAGGTCCTCGTCGGTGAGCGGCCCGCCGGGGAGCACCCCGAGCTCCTCCAGGGCCACGGCGACGGCATCATCGCCGGCCTCGAGGACCGGTACCTCTACGACGCCACCATCGACGCCGAGCTGGCCAAGGAGCTGCTACCGATCGTGACCGGCGGTGCCGAGGCAGCCACCCGTGTACGACCCGTCGGTGCGGAGCAGTCCAACACCTCCCTCGTCTACGACGACCGCATCATCCTCAAGGTGTTCCGCCGCCTCGTCGCCGGCCGCAACCCTGACGTCGCCGTCACCACCGCCCTCGACCGGGTCGGCTTCACCCACATCGCCCGGCCCCGCGGCGTGTGGCGACGCGGCGACTACGACCTCGGGTTCGCCCAGGAGTTCCTCGCCGGCGGATCGGAAGGCTGGGCGCTGGCCCTCACCTCGCTCCGCGACTTCTACAACTCGGGGCTCGACGATCCCGCCGCCGCCGGCGGGGACTTCTCCATGGAGGCCCGACGGCTCGGTGCCGTCACGGCGCAGCTGCACCTGGCTATGGCGGAGGCGATGGGGGTGGACCACGACCGGCTCGTGTCCGGCCGGTACGCCGCCGTGGTGAGCTCGGTCCGTGACCGCCTGCTCGGCGTCGCCGCCGACGGGACCCTGCCACGCCGGCGCGTCGAGGTCGCCGCCGAGCGGCTCGACGCCGTCTCCCGACCCGGCCCTGCCATCCGGGTGCACGGCGACTTCCACCTGGGCCAGGCGATGCGCGCCGACGGCGGCTGGTACGTCCTTGACTTCGAGGGGGAGCCGGCGCGACCCCTCGAGGAGCGCCTCGAGCCGACCTCTGCGCTGAAGGACGTGGCCGGCATGCTCCGGTCCTTCGACTACGCCGCCCGCTTCGCTCTGCAGGAACGGGGCACGGCCGGCACCGAGAGCCTCGCCGCCGCCGGGGCTTGGGCGAGCCACAACGGTGCTGCCTTCGTCGCCGGGTACCTGGACCAGGACGGGATCGACTCGCTCCTGCCCCCAGACGTCGACCGTGAGGCCGTCCTTGCCGCCTACGAGCTCGACAAGGCGCTCTACGAACTGGGCTACGAGCGGTCCTACCGGCCCGCATGGGAGGCGATCCCGCTCGCCGCGCTGGCGAGGATCACCGACCGCCTCGCCGGGTAGGAGTTGGGCCATGCCCGAGCCCGCCACCGCCCCCGTGCCCTCACCCACGAGCCCGTCACCGGGGGATGGGACCGGGCCCGCCGGTTCCTCCACCTCGGGCTGGGGTCCTGGGGGTGACCCGCCGAGCGCCGACCAGCGGCGGGGCTTCGAGCTGGTCGCCCGGGGTCGCCACAGCGATCCCCACGCCGTCCTCGGGCGCCACGGCGGCGTGGTGCGCTGCTTGCGCCCCAACGCCAGTGCTGTGCGCGTCCGGAGCGGCACCGCCGCCCGGGCCGACGGCGTCCCGGTCGGCCCCGGCGGCGGCCTGCACCTCGTCCATCCCGCCGGCCTGTGGGAAGGCCCGCTCGACGAGCAGGTTGGCGCCTACCACTACGAGGTGGACTACTCCTCCCCCGGCGGGGCATGGACCGTACGCGTCGACGATCCCTACCGCGCCTGGCCCACCGTCGGCGACCTCGACCTCCACCTCTTCGGCGAGGGTCGTCACCGCCGGCTGTGGGAGGTCCTCGGCGCCCACCCCCGCGAGCACCAGGGGATGGTGGGTACCACCTTCGCCGTGTGGGCCCCCAACGCTCGGGCCGTCCGCGTCGTCGGCGACTGGAACAGCTGGGACGGCCGCCTGCATCCCATGCGCTCGCTCGGCCAGTCCGGCGTGTGGGAGCTGTTCGTGCCCGGCGTCGGTCCGGGCGCCCGCTACAAGTACGAGCTGGTCGGCGCCGACAACCGGCTGGTCCTCAAGGCGGACCCCATGGCGTTCTCGGCCGAGGTGCCACCCGCCACGGCGTCGGTCGTCACCGCCGCAGCCGCCCACGAGTGGGGCGACCGTGGGTGGCTCGACGCACGCGCCCGCGCCGACCTGATCGGATCGCCATTGTCGGTCTACGAGGTCCACCTCGGGTCGTGGCGGTGGACCGACGACGGCGCCGGCGGGCGACGTCCGCTCACCTACCGGGAGCTGGCCGACCAGCTGCCCGAGCACGTCGCGTCGCTCGGCTTCACCCACGTGGAGCTCATGCCCGTCGCCGAGCACCCGTTCTCGGGGTCTTGGGGCTACCAGGTCACCGGCTACTACGCCCCGACCTCCCGGTACGGGACCCCCGATGACTTCCGCGCCCTGGTCGACGCGCTCCACCGCCGGGGTATCGGCGTGATCGTCGACTGGGTCCCCGCCCACTTCCCCCGAGACGACTTCGCCCTCGCCCGCTTCGACGGGACGGCGTTGTACGAGCACGAGGACCCCCGGCGCGGGTCGCACCCGGATTGGGGCACGCTCGTCTTCAACTTCGGGCGCAACGAGGTCCGCAACTTCCTCGTAGCCAACGCCCTGTACTGGGTCGAGCAGTTCCACGTCGACGCACTGCGCGTCGACGCTGTCGCGTCGATGCTCTACCTGGACTACTCCCGCAAGGCCGGGGAGTGGCTCCCCAACGAGTTCGGCGGCCGGGAGAACCTCGAGGCGGTGGCGTTGCTCCGGGAGGTCAACGCGGCCGTCTTCGGGATGCACCCCGGCGCCACCGTCATCGCCGAGGAGTCCACCGCCTGGCCGGGCGTGTCCCGGCCCCTCTACCTCGGCGGCCTCGGGTTTGGCTTCAAGTGGAACATGGGTTGGATGCACGACACGCTCGACTACTTCTCCACCGACCCGCTCTACCGGTCCTACCACCAAAACGAGCTCACCTTCGGCCTCGTCTACGCGTGGTCGGAGAACTTCGTGCTGCCCCTCTCCCACGACGAGGTCGTCCACGGCAAGGGGTCCCTCCTGGCGAAGATGCCCGGCGACCGCTGGCAGCAGCTGGCCAACCTCCGGGCTCTCTACGCGTGGATGTGGGCCCACCCCGGCAAGCAGCTGCTGTTCATGGGCGCCGAGCTCGCCCCTGAGCGAGAGTGGGACCACGACCGGGAGCTCGACTGGTGGATCCGGGACAACTGGCGCGACCACGAGCGGCTGGGGGGTCTGCTCGCCGAGCTGAACCGGGTCCAACGCTCCCAGCCGGCTATGTGGGAGGACGACGTCACGCCCGCCGGCTTCCGGTGGATCGACGCCAGTGACGCCGCCCGCAGCGTGCTGTCGTTCCTCCGGCTCCGCCCGGAGCGGGCGCCGGCGGGCGGAGCGCAGCCGGATGCGGCGGCGCCGGTGTGGCCGGCGACCGGCAGCGACGTCGCCGGTGCCCCCCCGATGGTCGCATGCATCGCCAACCTGACACCCGTCCCCCATGAGGGTTACCGGGTCGGCCTCCCCCTCCCCGGGCCCTGGCGGGAGCTGCTCAACACCGACGCCACCGAGTGGGGCGGGAGTGGTATGGGCAACGGCGGGGCGGTGCTCGCCGAAGCGGAGCCCTGGCACGGCCAGCCGTTCTCCGCCTCCCTCACCCTGCCACCCCTCGGCGTGCTCTGGCTGGCGCCGGGGTGACGGCACGGCCGGTGAGGTCGGGCGGGTTGGCCGGGATGGCCGAGCCTCCGGCGACCTTCAACGCGGCGGTTGGGCCCGGTTGGCTCCGGTACGTTGTTTGGGCAGTTGTCTGCGATTATCGCGGTCAACTGCCCGAACAACGCGATGGCCGCCGCCCCATTGCCGACCCTGCCGGTCCCTCTGGAGCTTCCGTTCCTCCTGGCTCCTCCGGCCCTTCCACGTCGTCACGGGTAGCGAGAGCCGTTGGGGGAAGTCGGGGTTGGTGAACCGGCCTGCACCGGGCTGCGTAGTACGGGTGACCGGGCGCAGCGCCGCGAGGAGGACACGACCGCCATGAGAGGACTCGGGAGCTGCTTGCACATGCTGAGCGTCGCCGGCAAGCCGATGCACCTCGAGCGACACGACCGTTGATGTGAGGCTGCGGACCGCGTCGTCCGGCTCCCTCGTGCTCCCGGGCTCCTCCGGCGCCAGCGGTGCCGACCCGGAGGAAGAGGTCCTGCAGGCCATGTACGAGGCGTACTCGGGGCCGGTCGCGGCTTACGCCGCCCGGCTCACCGGGGACGCCGGCATCGCGGAGGACGTGGTGCAAGAGACGTTCCTCCGTGCCTGGAGCCACCTGCACCGTCTCGATCCGGATCGCTCGCCTCTCCCGTGGCTCATGGTCGTCACCCGCAACGTCTGCTACAGCATGGGGCGCCGTCGCCTCTCGCGGCCGGCCGAAGCCCCCCTGCACGACCATGCTGCGCGCTCCGGGCTGGACGGTTCCGGAGGCGGGGGGCTCGGGACCGACGAGGCCCTCCTCGACGGCGTGGTGGTGGCTGAAGCGCTCGGTCGGCTCGGTGCCAACCACCGGGTGGTGCTCGTCGAGACCTTCATTGACGGCTTCAGCGCGGCGGAGGTGGCCAACCGGCTGGGCATACCCGTCGGCACAGTGAAGTCACGCATCTACTACGGGTTGCGCGCCCTGCGCAACGTGCTCGAGGAGATGGGTCTCGCTCCATGACGAACCGCTGCCCACGCCGAGTCGACATCGTCGAGCTGCTCCTCGAGCCAGGCGCTCACCCGGAGCTGCAGGAGCACGTCGCCGCCTGCCCGGAATGCTCCCAGGAGCGGCGGGAGCTGCAACGTCTCACGTCCATGATCGCCGGCTCTGGATCCTCCGCCGGCTCTGGATCCTCCGCCGGGACAGGCATGGCGGGACTGCTGGCCCGGGTGCGCCTTCGCAGGCGCCGGCGGCTGGTCGTGGCGCTGGGCACGTCGGCGCTCCTCGTGGTCGGCGGGGTTGCTGCGGGTGCCTCACTCGGATCGACGTCCACGGCGGTCGTGGCCCACACCAAGACGGTGACTGCTAGCGGGCCGGGGCCCGTCATGCTCGTCGCCGAGCTGACGCCCCGCCCGTGGGGCACGGCAGTGACACTGCGCGCCGCCGGGCTGCCGGCAAGGACCCTCTGCGAGCTGGTCGCCGTGGGGGTGGACGGCGCCGGCCAGCCGGCCGGATGGTGGTGGTCGGCGCACGGAGCGGTGAGATCCGTGCAAGCAGCCACATCCTGGCATCTCGGGCAGCTGTCGCGAATCGAGCTGCGCATCGGCGGGCGGACCGTCGCCGCCGCAACTGTGCACGGCGGTTGAGCCGCGTCGGTCTGGCCAGCCCGAGCCCCGCTGCCCGCAAAGCAGTGTTACAGTCAACACTATGTTGGAAGGCAACGAAGTTACAACCGGGTGCCCATCCCCGCCGGGCTCCTTCGAGGCGGACGCGGCTGTCGCCGAGCTGTGCCTGGCGCTATTCGGAGCGTTGCGGGCACTCGGTCGGGCGGGAAGCGGGCGACCGGCGGCACGTGAGATCCTGCGACGCCACGGCCTGGCGCCGCGCCACGCTGCCACGTTGGCCTACCTCGCCCTCAGCGGACCGATGGGCGTATCAGCGCTCGCGGCCCGCCTGGGGGTCGCTCGCACCACCGCCAGCCTGCTGGTGGCCGAGCTCGCCGCGGCTGGGCTGGTCGACCGCCGGGAGGACGTGGACGACCACCGCCGGACCATGGTGGCGGTATCGCAGGACAGCCGTTCCGAGGTACGCCAGACGGTCGAGGCTCGACTGGCGCCCCTGCGCCGGGCGGCTCAGCGGCTGGGCCCGGCACGGGTGGCGGAGCTGACGGCCGGACTGATGGTGCTGGCCGAAGAGCTGCGAGGTGAGTCGTGCGACGACGCTGGAGCAGGGACCCGATGAGTCGCGTCTTCGCCGGGGTGGGGAAGTTCGTCGTACGCTTCCGGTGGCTGGTGGTGGCGGTGTGGATCCTCGCAACGGTGGCGTCCTCCCACGTGCTGCCGTCGCTGTCCAGCCAGGTCAACAACAACAACAGCGCCTTCCTCCCGGCCAGCGCGCCGAGCGTCGAGGCGGGCAACCTTGCGGCTCCTCTCGGGTTCGCCTCGAGGTCCACCCGGGTGGTGGTCGTGGCAGACAACCCCGGTGGCGTGATCGGCGCCGCCGACTCCGCTGCCATGACCCGGGTGCTTGCCGGCGCGCGCCGGCTGCCCCAAGTCGTATCCGTCCGGGAGGCCGGCGTCGCAGCGGGCGGCCGGGCCGTCCAGATCCTCGTCACCGCCTCCTTCGGGCAGGCGAGCATCGCTCACGGGAAGACCCTCGTGGACGGGCTGCAGGGGGTGATCGCTTCGGCGGGTGCTCCACCCGGCCTCCAGATCCACCTCGCGGGCTCGGTCGCCACCAACGTGGCCAACCAGGTGCAGTCGAGGAAGACGGGCAAGGACGTCCAGTTGCTGTCGGTGTTGTTCATCGTCGCGCTGCTCCTGGTCGTCTACCGGTCCGTGCTGGCGCCGCTCGTCACCCTGTTCCCCGCCGCCCTGGTGCTCGTGCTCTCCGGCGGCTTCATCGGTGCTCTCGGGTCCGACGGCCTGAAGATCTCGGAGGTGACCCAGGTCCTGCTCATCGTGCTCGTCCTCGGGGCGGGCACCGATTACGGGCTGTTCCTCGTCTTCCGGGTGCGCGAGGAGCTGCGACGAGGCCTCGATCCCCACCAGGCGATCATCCACGCGCTCGAACGGGTGGGCGAGTCGATCACCGCCTCGGCCGGGACCGTGATCCTGGCTCTCCTGAGCCTGCTGTTCGCCACGTTCGGCATCTACCACGACCTCGGCATCCCGCTGGCGCTCGGCGTGGCAGTCATGCTGCTCGCCGGCCTGACGCTGCTGCCCGCCCTGCTGGCAATCCTCGGACGCGCCGTCTTCTGGCCCTCACGGGTCCATCCCGTCGAAGAGACCGGCTTCGGCCTCTGGGGCCGGGTGGCGGGCAAGGTCGTCAGCCGACCCTTGCTCCCCCTCGTAGCCGGTGTCGTCGCCTTCGGCGCCCTGGCAACCGGCGTCACCGGGTTCCGCTCGTCGGGCTTCGGCGGCGCGGTCAACGCACCCGCCGGCAGCGACGCCGCCGCCGGCAACGCCGCCCTGGCCAGGTACTTCCCCCATACGAGCAGCAACCCGACCAACCTCGTCCTGCGGTACAAGACCTCTGTCTGGTCCGACCCCAGCCAGCTGGTGGCCGCCGAGCGCTCCTTGCGGGCCAGCGGCCGCTTCACCCAGCTCGTCGGTCCCCTCGATCCCGCCGGCGTCGCACTGCCTCCCTCGGCTCTCCTCCAGCTCCACGCCGTCGTCGGACCCCCGCAGCGGCTCCCCGCCAGCAGAGCGCCCGACCTCCCGGCAGGGTTGGCCCGCTACTACGGGATCTACCGGGCGGCGGCGACGCTCGTGAGCGCCAGCGGCACCACCGTGCAGTTCGAGGCCGGCCTCGCCGCCGGCAGTCCCACCTCGTCGGCTGCGATCTCCGCCGTGCCGGCGATCCGGTCGGCCCTCCAGCGGGCCGCCACCTCGTCTGGAGCGACGGCCGACGGAGTCGCCGGAGAGGCGCCCGGGCTGTACGACGTGAGTGCCACATCCAGCCACGACCTCGTCCACCTGGTGCCGCTCGCCGCGCTCGCCATCGCCCTGCTGCTCGCCATGGTGCTGCGCAGCCTGATAGCCCCCCTGTACCTCATCGCCAGCGTGGTGATCTCCTACCTGGCGGCGCTCGGTGTCGCCGTCTTGGTGTTCGTCGACATCGCAGGCAACGGCGGCCTGACGTTCCTGCTGCCATTCCTCATGTTCGTGTTCCTCCTCGCCCTCGGCGAGGACTACAACATCCTCGTGATGACCCGCATACGCGAAGAGGCGCGCCACCTTCCGCTCGGCCAGGCGGTGCAGCGAGCTGTCGGGGTCACCGGCCCCACGGTCACATCAGCGGGCCTGGTGCTGGCGGGGACCTTCGCAGTGCTGGCCTTCTCCGGGGGCAGCGGGCCCTCGGGTGGCCAGATCCAGGACATCGGCTTCGGGCTCGCGATCGGGATCCTCATGGACACGTTCTTGGTCCGCACCATCCTGGTGCCCTCCACCGTCGCGCTGCTCGGCCGTTGGAACTGGTGGCCGTCCCGCCTCGGGCAGCCGGATCGTCGGGTCGGGCGCGTCGAGGATCGGGTGCGGAGCCCCGTGGCCGAGTAGGCCGCTGCCCCCCAGGTCGTCCGGCGGTGGCCGGGGGGGATCAGACCGTCAGCTGGCGTTCGATCTCGGCGAGCTCCTCGGGGGTGCCCTGCACCTTGGGCCCGGTGAACCACTTCCTCGCCGACAGCGCCCACCACCCCCCGGCGACGACCAGCACCACCGCCACCGCGATGGGGGCGTAGTTGAAGGTCTTGGCGGTGACCGGGGACACCTCGGGGAGCATGAACAGCACGCAGATGACCACCACCCAGGCGACGCCGACCCAGCCGACCAGGGCGCTCCAGCGCCCGAGCGTCCAGGGGCCGCCCTGGAAGCGGTGGCCGGCGAGGCGTCGCAGCAGGGTGGGGATCACGTAGGCGATGTAGAGGCCGATGGTGGCGATGGAGGTGATTGCCCCGTAGGCGGTGGCGCTCCACAGGTAGGGGACGCCGAGCACGAAGGCGAACACCACGGCGAACCAGATCGAGTTGGTTGGGGTCCGGGTGCGCGGGTTGATGCGGTGCCAGAAGGCGGAGCCGGGGACCGCGCCGTCGCGGGCGAAGGCGTAGATCATCCGGGAGTTGGCCGTGACCGACGCCATGCCGCAGTAGAACTGGGCGACGAAGGCGACCACGAGCAGCAGCTCCCCGCCGTGGCGGCCGATGGCGTCGATGAAGATCTGCACCGGCGGCACCCCGGTAGCGGAGGTGAGCGCGCCCTGGTAGTTGCGGCCGATGGCGAAGGTGATCCCGAGGATCAGCACCCAGCCCGCCGCGAGCGAGACGAGGATCGACGAGACGATCCCCCTCGGGCCGGCGACCGAGGCGTTGTGGGTCTCCTCTGAGAGGTGGGCGGAGGCGTCGTAGCCGGTGAAGGTGTACTGCGCCATGAGGAGGCCGATCATGAACACGTAGAAGCCGCTCTTGAACCCGGTGTTGTTGACGAAGTGGCCGAACACGAAGCCGAAGGAGCTGTGGTGGGCGGGGATGGCGGTCAGGCAGATGACGATGACCGCCACGCCGCCCAGGTGCCACCACACGCTCACGTCGGAGAGGAAGGCGACCACCCTCACCCCGAAGCTGTTGAGCAGCCCGTGGGCGATCAGCACGCAGGCGTAGATCAACACGGTGTGGGCGGGGGTGGCGGCCCAGCCGGTGGTGAGGTCCAGGAAGGCGTTGAAGAACTCGGCGAAGCCGAAGTCGATCCCGGCGGTGATGGCCACCTGCCCGAGCAGGTTGAACCAGCCGGTGAACCAGCTCCATGCCGGCCCGCTCCGCCCCGGGGCGAGCTTGGCCGCCCAGTAGTACAGGCCGCCGGCGGTCGGGTAGCTCGAGCAGACCTCGGCCATGCCGAGGCCGACGACGGTGGTCATCACCCCGACGAGGATCCAGCCCCACACCATGACCACCGGGCCACCGGTGTTCATGCCGTAGCCGTAGAGCGTGAGGCAGCCCGAGAGGATGGAGATGATGGTGAACGACACGGCGAAGTTGGAGAAGCCCCCCATCCGCCGGCGCAGCTCCTGGGCGTAGCCGAGGGCGTGCAGGGCGGCGGAGTCGGCGGACTCGGACCCGGAGGCCGGCGGCCGGCGTGGTTCCTTCACGGTCATTTCTGGTCCCCCCTGTTTGGTGTTCTCCGTGGTGATGGTGGTGTTCGGGACTGCGGTGGTCTACAGCGGTGTCACGTAGGCGGCCTGGATGCCGCCGTCGACCACGAAGGTCGAGGCGGTTATGAACGAGGCGTCGTCGGAGGCCAGGAAGCAGGCTGCGGCCGCGATCTCCTCCGGGCGGCCGAAGCGGCCCATGGGTATGTGCACCAGGCGGCGGGCCGCCCGCTCGGGGTCCTTGGCGAACAGCTCCTGCAGCAGCGGGGTGCTCACCGGGCCGGGGCAGAGGGCGTTGACCCTCACGCCCTGGCGGGCGAACTGAACGCCCAGCTCCCGGGACAGGGCCAGCACCCCGCCCTTGGAGGCTGTGTAGGAGATCTGGCTGGTCGCCGCGCCCATCAAGGCGACGAAGGAGGCGGTGTTGATGATCGAACCGCCCCCCGCCTCGACGAGGTGGGGGAGGGCGGCCTTGCAGCACAGGTAGACGGAGGTGAGGTTGACCTCCTGCACCCGCCGCCAGGCGTCGAGGTCGGTGGTGAGGATCGAGTCGTCCTCGGGCGGCGAGATGCCGGCGTTGTTGAAGCACACGTCGAGGCGCCCGAAGCTGGAGACAGCGTGTGCGTACAGGGCCTCGACGCCGGCGGGGTCGGTGACGTCCACCTCCACGAAGCTGCCGTCGACCTCGCCGGCGACCGCCTGGCCTTCGTCGCCGGCGAGGTCCGCGACTACCACCCTGGCACCCTCGGCGGCGAAGCGCCGAGCCGACGCCGCGCCTATCCCGCTGGCCGCCCCGGTGATCACAGCGACCTTTCCTTCCAGCCGTCCGCTCACCTGGCTCCCTCCGTCGATATGAACACGTTCTTGGTCTCGGTGAAACCCTCGGGGGCGTCTGGGCCGAGCTCCCGGCCGAGGCCCGA
Source organism: Actinomycetes bacterium (assembly GCA_021811865.1). The sequence goes on from JAKAQB010000064.1 coordinate 20,107, forward strand.
CTGCTTGAACCCGCCAAAGGGCGTCCAGTAGCGGACGGAGGAGTGGGAGTTGACCGACAGGTTGCCGGCCTCGACGCCCCGGGCGACGCGCAGCGCCCTCCCCAGGTTCTCGGTCCAGATGGACCCCGACAGCCCGAAGCGGCTGTCGTTCGCTATCGCTAGATC
>JAKAQB010000163.1 GCA_021811865.1 Actinomycetes bacterium
GCCCCGCAGCAGAGCACGAGCGGAGGGAGCACAGCTGATGGGTCTGTCGCATACCGCCGCCGGACGTGTCATGGCTCCCACGGTCCTCGACGCCATCGGTGACACACCTCTCGTGCAGGTGGACGGCATCTGGCTGAAGCTCGAATACCTCAACCCGTCCGGCTCCATCAAGGCCCGCATCGCCAAGTACATGGTGGAGCGGGCCGAGGAGGAAGGCCTGCTCCACCCCGGCGACACCATCGTGGAGGCCAGCAGTGGCAACACGGGCAACGCCTTGTCGATGGTCGCGGCCGTGAAGGGCTACAAGATGCTGGTGGTCATGCCCGACGGCATGAGCCCCGAACGCACCGCCATCTCCCGTGCGTTCGGCGCCGAGGTGATGACCGTCGGCGACTTCCACGTCACCGACGCCCTCGCCAAGGCGCGTGAGCTGGGTGAGCAGCCCGGCTGGTTCGCGCCCCAGCAGTTCGAGTCCGAGTGGAACGTCGAGGAGAACCGGACCTGGCTCGGCCCCGAGACGCTCAGGCAACTTCCCCAAGGCGTCGTACCCGACGCCGTCGTAGGCGGCATAGGCACCGGGGGCACCATCGTCGGCGTCGGCCAGTGCTTCCGTTCGGTGAACGCCGAGTGCCTGGTGGCCGCCGTCGAGCCCAACGAGTCGTGCACGATCCTCTGCGGCGAAGTGGGACGCCACCTGATCGAGGGCATCTCCGACGGCTTCGTGCCCGGCATCTTCGCCAGGCACGGTTCGATCGTCGACGAGCTGTACCCGGTCGACAGCGACGACGCCGTCGCCGAGATGCGCCGGCTTGCCACCGAGCACGGGCTGTTCGTCGGTCCCTCGTCCGGCGCCCACCTGGTCGCCGCCCGCCGGCTGCGCGAGCGCCACCCGGAGCGCCGGACGATAGTGAGCTTCCTCTGCGACGAGGGGGAGAAGTACCTGACGGACTACTACCTGTGAGCTGCCCGTGACCGCGCATCACCCCCTGCTGATCGACGGGTCGTGGCGGGCGGCGTCGTCCGGCGCCGTTGGGGACGCCGTCAGCCCGGGCCACGGCGGGGTCTTCGCGACCGTGGCGTGGGGGACCCGGGAGGACGCCGGGGCGGCCGTCGACGCCGCCTCCCGCGCCTCGCGTGGCTGGGCGGCCCTGTCCGCCGGCGAGCGGTCGGCGTGCTGCTTAGCGGCCGCCGGCGCCGTCTCGGCGCAGAGGTCGTCCCTCGTCACCGCCTTGACCGAGGACCAGGGCAAGCCGCTCGCCGAGGCCGCCGACGAGGTCGACGAGCTGGTCGCCTACCTCCGCATGGCCGGCGAGGACGCGACCCGGCTGCACGGCTCCGTGCCGCCGTCGGTCTCCCGCAACCGGAGGGTCCTGCTGCGCCGGGTGCCGCTCGGGGTCGTCGGCGTGGTCGTGCCATGGAACTGGCCTTACACGATGGCGGCCGAGCTCGTCGCCCCGGCCCTTGCCGCCGGCAACACGGTGGTGTGGGTGCCGGCGCCGACGACGGCGGCATGCTCGATGGCGTTGGCGTCGGTCGTTGCCGGCTGCTTCCCGGCCGGAGTCCTCAACGTCGTGGCCGGCGACGGTCCCGAGGTCGGCGACGCCGTGGTGTCCCACCCGCTGACCAACGCCGTCGGGTTCGTCGGCTCGGTGGCCACCGGACAGCGCATCGCCGCCCGGGCTGCCGGCAAGGCCCAGGTCCTCGAGCTGGGGGGCAACGGCCCCATGGTCGTCCTCGAAGATGCCGACCTGTCGCTCGTGGTCCCGGCCGTGCTCGAGTCGGCTTTCCTCTGCGCCGGCCAGAGCTGCACGGCGGGGGAGCGGTTCCTCGTGCACCGCTCCCTGCGGTCGGCGTTCGTCGAAGCGGTGGCGGCCGCCGTCGACGAACATGTCGTGCTCGGCGACCCGACGGACCCGGCGACGACGATGGGCCCGCTCAACAACGAGGCGGTAGCGCGCAAGGTCGACGACCACGTGGCGTCCGCCGTCGGCAAGGGGGCACGGCTCGTGCGGGGTGGCTCGCGCCGGTCGGGCTTGCCCACGCCGCTCTACTGGGAGGCAACCGTCCTCGACGACGTCGACCCGGCGATGACCATCGCCGCCGAGGAGACCTTCGGCCCGGTGGTGCCGGTCATCGAGATCGCCGATGACGCCAACGCGCTGGAGCTGACCAACTCGTCGCCCTACGGCCTGCTCGCATCCGTCTTCACCGCCGACCTGGAGCGGGGCCTGCGGTTCGCGGAGGAAGCCCGCACCGGTTGGGTGAACGTGAACCTGTCGACCAACACCTGGGAGTCGCACCTGCCCTTTGGCGGGCGGTCGGGGAGTGTGAGCGGCATCGGGCGCGTCGGCGGCGCCTCGATCCTCGAGCGCTTCACCGAGACGCAGACAGTCCTGTACCGCACCTCTGAGGCATCATCGTGACCGGCGGCCCCTACGACTTCGTGATCATCGGCGGCGGGTCCGCCGGCAGCGCCCTCGCCAACCGCCTCTCGGCCGATCCCGCCACGACGGTGCTGGTCCTGGAGGCCGGCCGGCCTGACTACCTGTGGGACATGTTCATCCACATGCCGGCGGCGCTCACCTTCCCGATCGGCAGCCGGTTCTACGACTGGCGGTACGAGTCAGAACCCGAGCCGTACATGAACGGCAGGCGGATATACCACGCCAGGGGCAAGCTGCTGGGCGGGTCGAGCTCGATCAACGGGATGATCTTCCAGCGGGGAAACCCCATGGACTACGAGCGGTGGGCCTCGGAGCCCGGCATGGAGACGTGGGACTACGCCCACTGCCTGCCGTACTTCAAGAGGATGGAGAACTGCCTGGCCGGCGGCCCGCCGTTTCGCGGGCAGGGTGGACCACTCGTGCTCGAGCGCGGCCCGGCGACGAACCCGATCTTCAAGGCCATGCTGGAAGCGGCCCACCAGGCGGGCTACAACCTCACCGACGACGTGAACGGCTACCGCCAGGAGGGCTTCGCCGCCTTCGACCGCAACGTGCACAACGGGCGGAGGCTCTCCGCGGCCCGGGCCTACCTGCACCCGGTGATGGACCGTCCCAACCTCACGGTTGTCACCCGCGCGCTGGTGACCAGGATCGTGTTCCGCCACGGGCGGGCGGTCGGCGTCGAGTACACCAAGCGCGGCGGCACCGCTTCGGCGGTGCCGGCGGGCGAGGTGATCCTATGCGGCGGGGCCATCAACTCACCCCAGGTGCTCCAGGTGTCGGGGGTGGGGCCGGCGGCACTGCTGCGGGGATTGGGAATCGATGTCGTCGCCGACCTGCCCGGCGTCGGCGAGCACCTCCAGGACCACCTCGAGGTCTACGTACAGCACGCCTGCACCCAGCCCGTCTCGGTGCAGCCCTATCTGCAGTGGCGGCGCCGGCCTCTCGTGGCCCTCGAATGGTTGGTGCTGCACCGCGGACCGGGAGCCACCAACCACTTCGAGGCCGGCGGCTTTGCCTGCAGCAACGACGAGGTCGCCTACCCCAACCTCATGTTCCACTTCCTGCCCATCGCCGTCCGCTACGACGGGTCCGCCCCCGCCGGCGGCCACGGCTACCAGGTCCACATCGGGCCCATGTACTCCAACTCCCGTGGCTCGGTGCGGATCGTGTCGCCCGATCCCCGGCGCAAGCCGGCGCTGCGGTTCAACTACCTCTCGACTCCGGAGGACCGCCGGGAGTGGGTCGAGGCGGTCCACGTGGCCCGCAGGATCCTGTCCCAGCCCGCCCTCGGGCCCTTCGACGGCGGAGAGGTCTCCCCCGGCCCAGCGGTGCGGACCGACGACGAGGTGCTCGACTGGGTGCGCCGTGACGGCGAGACGGCGCTCCACCCCTCCTGCACCTGCCGGATGGGGGTCGACGACGAGTCCGTCGTCGACCCGCTGACCATGCGGGTCCACGGCCTCTCCGGGTTGCGGGTCGTCGACGCCTCGGTCATGCCGTACGTCACCAACGGCAACATCTACGCACCCGTCATGATGGTGGCCGAGAAGTCCGCCGACATCATCCTCGGCAACACGCCGCTCGTCCCCGAGCACGTGGAGTGGTACCGCAGGGCCGGCGGCGCCGGCACCGGCGCGGGAGGAGCCGGCGGTTCCGGCGCGGCAGGAGCCGGCGCGGGAGGAGCCGGCGCTACCGGCACCGGCCGGGTCGGGGAGGTGTCGACACCCGAGCCTGCCTGAGGCGCCCCGCCGCCGCCCCCCCCGCCGGCCCCCGCCGGCCCCCGCCGGCGAGCGGCAGGCGTGAACTGTGAGTGAAAAGTGCACACCCTGTGTCGTTTGCACTCACAGTTTGCCGGCGGGGACCCCGGCGCCCGTCCGCCCCCCCCGCCGCC
>JAKAQB010000164.1 GCA_021811865.1 Actinomycetes bacterium
CCCCCGAGCCGCACGACGGCGTGGCGCCGGGACACGCAACTGTCGGGCAGGACGACGTCGGCGGCGGGGTCCCTCCCGACGGCCACGCCCTCCGGCCTCCCGGCCAACGTCATCTCCGGCCCCCCCGGCAGCACCCGCACCGAGAGCACCGGCCCCACCGCACCCCCTCCGCCTCGGTCACCCCGACCCATCACCCACACGTCCTCCTGTCGCCCCGACCCATCGCTCCCCTTCACCCCGCCCGTCTCCCGTCGAGGCGCTCACCGGCCGCCGGCAACGATGGTCCCCTTCTGGCCGCCGAAGTCGATGTCCATCGCCCGGATGCGCAGCCGCTGGTTGGGCCGGACGTTCTTGGTCTCCTCCCCCACCGGCGTGACCGACCAGGTCGCCGGCGTCAGGTTGCGCAGCAGCAGGGTGCCGGGGGAGCCGTCGAGCGTCTCGACGCGCGCCACGGCGGTGCGGTAGTCGCGGTCGTGCAGGAGGTGGTGGCTGGTGACGGGGTTGCCCTCGACCAGCACGACTTGGTGGCCGCCGATGGAGAGGACGGCCGGGGGTGTTCCTGCCCGCCCGCAGTTCCAGCAGGCACGTGTCGGGGCGTCCGGGTCCCAGAACGTCGCCGCCCCGCAACTGCCGCACACGTTGACGGCGTCCGCCAGCCGGTTGAGGGCACGCCGCCAGGTCCCCTCGGTGACCCGGCCGGTCAGGCTGTCGTCGGTCAGGCCTGTCGTGAACGACCGGACGAAGATCTCCCGGAAGAGCTCCGGGTACACCGGCCACCACACGAGCATCGGGTCGCCGGGGAGGGGAGCATTGGAGCGGTCGCCGGGATGGAACACGAACAGCGGCTGGAAGCCAAAATGGCGCAGGGCCAGGTTCGTCTCCGACCGCGAATGCTGCCAGTTGTAGGTTTCCTCCGCCCGGCCGCCCTCGAGCGGGTGCCCCCGTACGAACAGGTAGAAGAGGAACACCGCCAGCGAGTACAGGTCGGTGGCGGTCGAGGGCAGCGTCTCGTTGCGCACGACCTCGGGCGCCATGAAGCGCAGCGTGCCTTTCACAAAGGCGTCGCCGCCGTCGAGGCCGACGTTGTCGACGTCGATTATGGCGATGTCCCCCGTGGCCGCGTCGACGCGCAGGTTCCCGAAGCTGATGTCCCTGTAGCAGAGCCCGGAGGCGTGGAGGGCGGCGAAGGCGTCGACGAGTTGGCGGGCGATGTCGATCATCGTGCGGAACGTGGTGGGTTCCTGGCCGTTGAGCAGGCTGACGAACGACCCGAACCGGGGTTCGAGCAGGCTCATCACGTAGCCGAACCCGGCCACCTCCGGTGAGTCGACCAGATCGATCGGCCAGACGAAAGCGGGGTGCGGGCGGCCGCGGGCGGCCATCTCGCCCAGGTTCTTGCGTTGCCGCTCCGCCCACGGCCCGGGGAAGAGCCACTTGAGGGCCAGGCGGTGGCTGCCCAGGTGGCAGACGTGCACGACGCCCTGGCCACCCTGGCCGATCAGGTCGCCCACGACGACGGTGGAGCCGCCGCGGACCATGCGGAGCGAGTGGCCGGCGAGGCTCGGGGCGGCGGGCATTCAGCCGTCCCTCTTCCGGTGGACCTGGTAGACGGCACCGTTGCCGCGGGAGGGCGGCTTGGTGCTGGCTCCTAGGGTGAGGGCGAGGACGGCACCGACGGTGACGAGCGCGAGGACGGCAGCTACGACGGAGAAAGTCCTCCCCCTCACCCGCCCACCGTCGGCCGACGGCTCCGGCTGGGTCGCCGCCAACGATCCTGCCGCTGCGGGTGAGCCTGCCTCAACCCTCGCCGGCCCATCGGCGGGCTCGGTGACCGGCACCGTCGAGCGGAGGGCGGACTGGCCGGCGGCGGCCGGGCGGGCGAGGACGGCGACGGTGGTGTCGTCGCCGCTTCCCTCGAGGGAGGCGCAGGCCGAGACCCAGCCGGGGAGGTGCCCGCCGACCCAGGCGACCCCGTGGTCGGCCACGTAGCGGGCGAAGTCCATCCCGACGGTTGACTCCCACGCCCGCTCGACCTGGGCGTTGCCGTAACCGTCGGTGGCAAACAGCACGAGCAGCACCGCCGGAGCGTCGACGGCCCCGACGCGGAACGAGTCGAGGGCGTTGGGCTGGCACATGCTCGTCGTGCGCCGGCCGTCGAGGAGGGGGTCGTTCGGCACCGGGGTGCTCACCGTCCCGTCGGGGGCGACGGCCACCACGTCCCCGTCGCCGATCTGGGCGAGGACCACCCCGCCGGCGACGGCGACGCCCATCAGCAGGGTGGTGCCGTAGGCGATGAGGGGGCCGTCGGTGGGGGCGCGGTAGCGCTGCTCCCGATCGGTGAACGGGTCACCCGCCACGTCGTCGTTGGCGGCTTGGACCCAGTCATGCCACAAGGGGGCGAGGAGACCGTAGCGGACCGACTCCTCGAGGTCCTCGCGGTCGGGCCCGCCGGTGGCTGCCCAGCGCAGCCCGTGACGGCACGCCAGGTCGGCGGCGATCCGGCTGCCCCGTTGGCTGCGGAAGTGGCGGCGGTCGCCGTGGCCGTCGGCCACGGCGACGACGAGGTCGCCACCCTGGCCCACCTCGGCACACCAGGCGTCCTGGTTGACGCGGCGGTCGGCAGGGTGGGCGGCCCCCTCGGCGCTGGCCCCGACGACGACCCAGGCGCCGGTGTCGATCGGGGCGGCGACACTGTCGGTCATGTCAGACGATCGTCTCACCGTCGTAGTCGGCGGCGCCCTGCTGGCCGAGGATCTGCTGGGCAAGCATCCCGCGGTCGGCACCGACCTCGGACAGGCGGGACACGGCGATGCTCGCGACGATGAGGCGGTCGGCGATCTCGTCGGTCTTGTCGGCCAGGAGGACGGGGACGTCGGGGTCCCCGATGAACCGGGTGGCCTCCTCCGACCGGGCGTCGCGGCCGATGGCCACGGCGAGGCGAAGGGCGGCCTTGGCCGCCGGAACTTCCTGGATGGCACGGAACCCGGCCTCGAGGTCCTCGGGTCTGTCGGTGGGGCGGCCGTCGGTGATCAGCACGATCGCGGGGCGCAGGGCGCGCCGCTCGAGCTTGTCCGGGCGCAGCTCGTCGGCGACGACGCGCAGCGCCGCACCGAGGTTGGTGCGCCCGCGGTCGACGGCCCGCAGCGGCTTCCAGCGCATCCTCGCCACCGGCGTCGGTTCCTGCACGTGCCAGAACGGCTCCGTCGCGAACCCGAGGACCCGCACCATCACGTCGGCGCGCTCCTGTTCGGCCTCCCACTCGGCCAGGTGGGGCAGCATGTCGGCGACGGCGAAGTTGAGGGCCTGGATGCGCTCCCCCGCCATCGACCCCGAACAGTCCGCCACGATGATCAGGTGCATCGGCCGCCGCGCGATGCCAGCGCCGGGCATCAGCGTCTCGGAGCTCATCCCGGGGCGCCGTCGTTGGCCCACCAGCTCTCGATGGCCGAGAACGGTGTGGTCGTCGAGCCGACCAGCTCGAAGAGGGTGTCCTCCTTGGGGAGGGTCCAGATGTAGTCGGGGTTGCGGCCGCTGGAGGAGAGGGCCAGGTCGTCGCAGTACAGGTCCTGACCGGTCACCTTGGGCCAGCGGGTGGCACTCCAGGTGTCGGAGCCCTGGGCGTTGGGGTTGCTTGCCACGCCGGGCGGGGGGCAGCGGCCCTGGGCGGTCGCCAGGTCAAAGCTCCGGTGCAGGAGCAGCTGCTCGAGGCTCGCCCGGTAGTGGGCGGTGTCGACGAACTGGAATCCCACCAGCGCCCAGCTGGCCTCGCCGGGGACGTTGCAGAGGAGCCCGGATCGCACGCCGACAAAACCCTTGAACGCTGGCTCGCCCTTGCAGTCGGTCCCCACATCGAGCCCGAGAGACCCGCTCGACACGTTCTGGTCGGGCATGAGCGTCGTGAGGGCGACGAGCGGCGTCGGGGGGGCAGGCGGCGCCGTCGTGGTCCTCGTTGCCGTCGTGGTCCTCGTTGCCGTCGTGGTCCTCGTTGCCGTCGTGGTCGGGGTGGGTGGGATCGGGTGGGGGCCGGGACCCGGGACCAACGCCCCGATGATGCCGAGGATCACGAGGACGGCCACACCCCCGCCGACGCCGGCCCACAGCGTGCGCCGCTTGAGCTTCGGTTTCGACTTGGGCGGGGGCGGCCACGGCGGGGGACGGGGAACCAGGCCGGGCAGGGGGCCCGGCAGGGGCGGGGGCGGCGGCGGGGGCGGGGGCGGGGCGAGGACGGCCGGGTCGGGGTGGCGGCCGAGGGCCTCGGCGTACTGGGTGACGACCCACAGCGAGTTCTCGGGGGCCATGCCGCTGTCGGTCGCGAACGAGTCGGCCGTG
>JAKAQB010000165.1 GCA_021811865.1 Actinomycetes bacterium
CCGCTGGTCTCCAGCCGTGGTGTCGTGCGGAAGCACCGGTCCTCCAAGCGGTCTCGACCTGCGCTCCCCCAGCGACGCTCATCGCTGCTTCCGTCAGCTGGACGAGGCTGTTGTAGCTGAGGTAAGTGATCGCACCGTCATCGGACCCCATGCCGCCTCTGCGCCGGCAGGCGAGCAATGCTTGAGGCACATCAAGAAGTGTGTATCCGCCCTTCTGGCAGATCACGCGGCGACTCCCGGTTCCTCAGTCTGGCTCTCGACCATCAGCTTCTCGAACCTGGCGCTCGTACGAGGACGACGAGATGGGGTGCGTTCACGGCGCGCCAGCGCCACTCGGCCGACTCGACGAGCCTGAGGCTGTCGCGAACCCCGCGGCACGCACCGCGCGATGCGGCGCGCTCCGGCGCCCGCCCGGAAGCCGTGACACGTCGCCGTGGCGTGCTGCTCGAACTGCCACTACGGGAGGTCGTCGCCCCGGCGCGTGGCGCCCGGCTGCATCCCCCGCCGCCGAGGCGGGGAAAACCTCGTGACACCCTCTGATCGAACCTACCCCGTGTCAGCCGGCTGCCGACACTCCGCCAAGACGCCGGACGCATTTCGTGGCGGCGGTGACGCTGGCGGCCCCTGCGCCAGATTTCCTGAGGACTTTCGCCGGTCGCCGCCACGTCTTCGCTTCCCGTGCCACAGCTGTCTGCGCAGCCTTGACCGGCGATTCCTCCGGGGCCGGCTGGCACTCCTAGCACCAGCATCGTCGTCTCGGCGTGGCGGAGGCCCTGCTCGTGCCTGACCGAGGACGGAGTCTCCGCAGGCAGAAAGGTATCCGTGGTGCAGGGATGCTCGCACGTGATCGGGCCCGAGGCCGGGCCACACCGGCGAGCTGGCGAAGCGTCCCAGCAGTGCGGGAACTCCGCCGTCCGCTCCAGCGTCGAAGTACGCGTGGCAGCGGCTGCGAAGCAGGGGGGGCGAACGAGGTGAGCATGCGGGCGCCTCGACGCTGCCTGCGAGCTCTCGCCGCGCTGCTGGCAGCTTCTCTCGGCGTACTCGTGGCCAGCTGTGGGTCTCAGACCAGGGTCTCGAATGCAGCTCCGCCGACCGTGATCTGCGGAGCACTGCTCTCCTCGAGCGCGGCCGGTGCCCTCGTCTACGACATCACCACACCCGGATTCCGCCACGGGCGGCCTGTCACCGCCCCGACGATCGGTGGAGTCGTGATCGTCCGTGTGGCACCAGGTTGCTTGGTCGGGAGCACGGTCCGTTTGAGACCCACCGGCGCCTTTCGTATCGTGCGGCGGGTTCGCGCCAAAGACGGCGGGGTCGTGGTGGTCGAGCTGAAGCCGCTCAAGGCGGTGCCGGTCGTCCTCACCGCTGAGCGTGACGGCCGTGTCGTAGGAACGTTGCGGCTCGACATCTCCAAGGCAGATCTGTAACCCGACACCGGACCCTTGGTGTTGCCGTGGATCCGCTCCACGCACAAGAAGGCCGCGCGGTGGAACCAGGCCTCGGGCCAGCTCGTCCACCGCCCTTTGACCCGGTGTCGAAGGCGCTGAGTCTCGGATATCGACCGGCCGTGACAAGCGCCGACGATCCGGCGGCGCGTGGCCGAGTTCGGGGAGGAACCGCAGCGCACGCGCGCTGGACGAGGGCTTCTTCGTTCACAACGCAGAGGCGGACGATGAGTCGGCGCTTTGGGATCGACGTGATGTCTTCGCACTCTGGGTAGCTGATCTGCCCGAGCCCGCTGTTTTCGGGATCGCTCTCGATGTGGGACGGGAGCTCTCGCCTGTGCGTGGTGCATGGCACAACGATGATCACGCCGGCATGACTCTCGCTCAGGCGGTCAGCAGCCACGACCATCGCAGGCCGGTGTCCAGCCTGCTCGCTGCCAGCGGGTTCGCCGGAGTCAGCCAGCCGGAGCTCGCCTCGGCGGGCGCTCACCTCGAACGGTCGGACGGAACGCCGCCCTCCGCTCTGTGTTCGACCTCGATCGACCGCCACTCGTCCTCATCGCCGCGTAGCTCCGCACACCGGGAACTCAGGTGGTGAAAGAAGATCCGCGTTCGAGAGACTGGCTGCGTAGTCGACGAGTTCGGTCATTGGGCTGCCTGTCTGCCTCGCCAGCTCGGCGAAGCGATCTCTCGTGCGCCGTACACCGTACCGACCCCGGGAGGCGGACACGGCAGCCGAGCGTCGGATGCTGATCGATGTTCTCCTGGAGTGTGAGACCACCTTCCCCGACCATCTGCAGGTGGTGGTCGATGGCGCTCCCCCGCTTCTCGTCGAACCGGAGGAGGTCGGCCTCACAGCCGCCGGGGGCGCGAGATCTGGCGTGTCGGAGGTCAGAGGTGTACTCGACGCCCACGGCGGTATTCCGGACGGAGCTGGGCCTGGCGAGCTGCCCTACCTACGGCGCTTCGGCGGGTCTCCCCTTCTGCGCTTGTCGGTCTGCCGTGGTCCCTCCGGTAGCGGCTGGTGGCATTCGAACAAGCCGTAGATGGTGCCTTCCCCCCTGCTGGTCGCTTCGTCGGCCACCATCACGACGTGGAGTCCCCTGGTTGCTCTCATCCGTCGGCGGAAGTCCGACACGCTGGGACTGCTGGCGGGAACCTCCATCAGCAGCTGCGCGCCGTTGCCGCCGGCCAGAACGAAGACCTCCTGCCCTTCGTCGGTACGAACAGCCGTGACGCCGTAGGGGTCGAGCTCGGCGACTTTGGCTGCGATGGACTCGCCCCTCTTGGGTTTGGGCAGGATCGCCAGGAGTGGCACCTCCGTCCCCGCCGGTCGTGGCGCCCCAGGGAGAAACGGCCGCTGAATGCGCGCAGCGGCCCGTAGTGCTGCTACCGATGCCCAGGGCAAGTGGCCGAGCACAACCGACGTCCCTCGAGGGACGAGGTCGGAGCCGGCCTGGTGGACGCGAAAACGGGGAACGTCAGGTGCCGGCGTGGGAGGCCGCTGCGTGATGGAGAAGCTCGCGGTACGCCCGTTCCCGAGCACGATCTCCCCGTTGGTGGCTTGACGGGTCGAGCCGACCGCGACGGGACCGCGGCTGTCGTGGGCCGTCACGGCGGCGAGCGCGACCGCAAGCAGCTGAGCCTCCGCCTCTCCCGGGTCGCTCCCGCCCTCCGGATCGAGCCGGAGCACGGCAGGTACCAGCTCCGCGTCAGGCGGCCAGCCATATCGGAACGCCTTGTCGCGGACGTCTCGGGGCAGGTTCGATGGCGGGTCCAGCATCAACGACAGCGTCCCCGGCAGCATCGGTACCGGGAGTCCGGGCTGCCAGTCGTCCAGCCCGGGCGGGATATGACCTCCGGGATAGAGGACCAGGCCGTACTGGATGCCTGCGTTGCCCATCACCACCGCCGCCAATCCGCCATCAGTGCGATCGATGCTCGTCTCCAGGGCCAGCACGATCCCGTCGTCCCATCGAGTCCAGGGCGCAGCCCGATAGAAGTCGAACGCGCGCCGGTACAGCAACGCCCAATCGGACGGATTCGGCGGCTTGGTGGGCTGCGCGCGTCCCGACATGCGCCCGACGAACGAGTCGAAGATGTCCTCCGCCTCCGCCGGCGGCTCGGTCGCCCGAACCCGAGGCAAACCATCGCCGGGAATCAGAGACAGCAAGATCTCGATGATCTGCGCCCGGAGCTCGGGAGCGCAGAGCACCTCGTCCGGTTGCCCGGGTGGAAGGCTTCCCGCAGGCTTGGTGAGGCCCATCTGGATCGCCCTGGTGAGCGCGTCGCTCTCGCCCGTCCCCACGGCTACCCCCCGTACCAGGCCGGTACTCGTGTCCAGCGCCATGCCGCCCCATACATGCGCTTCGCCCGTCACGCGTACCGAGTCCGAGAGGTCTCGGCTCAGCACCAGCCACGTCCCACGACCGTGACGCCCGATTCTCCTCGCCGTCTTGCTAGTCACGGAAGTCACTCTGCCAGACCCAGCCGAGGACGACTGGAAGCGCGATGGCCAAGGTGAGGGTCTCGATCCCGTCTCCGTGCTCGACGCCGACGGTCATGCTCCGGACTGATCCTGTGCTGGTGCGGTGACGGGCGGGGAGGATCAAGGGCGCAGGTCTTCGACCGGCTACGCCGATCCCGGCCAGGATCTCGAGGTCACCGGTCAGGAGGGTCGCGCCGTGGGCGATCGCCGTGGGCGATCGCCGCGGCTACCGCGAACGCGTCGGCGAACGCCAGGGGGTCCCCGGGCTTCAGGTGAGCCGCTTCGAGGACGCGAGCTTCCGATGGCAGGCCCAACCTAAGGCGTGGACGAAGCTCCCGCACGAGGCGTCGAGCCCGATCCGTACTGGTACGACGCTCGACGACGTAG
>JAKAQB010000166.1 GCA_021811865.1 Actinomycetes bacterium
CCGTGACCCGCAGCGCCTGCCGCGCGACCCAGCCCGCCGGCAGCCTCCCCGTCTTCCCCTTCGCGATCTCGCAGAGCTCGACGTACGCCTCGCTCTCCGTCACGTCGGGGGTGGGTACGGGGGTGGCGGTGCTCGGGGTGCTCATGGCGTGGCGCCTCCAGATGAGAGCGGTCTAAGTTAGCAGAGAGGTCCCTGATCCGTCGATAAGGGCGCATCTACTTCTGGGGTCCCAGTGAAGCTGGGGATGCTCGGTCGCTGCGGTCCTCACCGTACAACCATCGTACGGTTCCGGTCCTCGCTCGGTGCCTGTCGCTGAAGAGCTTGATCCGCTCGATCGCAGGAATGGGCTGCCCAGCCAGAACGACGTCCGCCGAGACGCCCGCTTGCGGGGCGTGTGGCGAAGGAAGCGGAACAGGCGGCGGCAGGGACTTCGTCATGACGACACCTCCGAATCGTCGAGGGGCAGCACCTCGATGAAGCGGGCGATGTGCTTGGTGGTCTCCTCGTCGTCGGGCGTGAGCAGGATGGGCTTGAACTTCGGGTCCCGGCTGACCGGTGACAGGCGAGCCCCGGTCGCTGTCCGCTCCCACCGCTTGAAGGTGAAGCCACCGAGGCGCGGATCGTCGGGGTCCTCACGGCGCACGAGGAGGTACTCACCGGGCGCTGGCGCGGGCACGCCCGCCGCGCCGATGTGCTGCCACAGACACCACGCGCCGTCCGGCGCCACGCGGTTCATCGAGTTGCCGACGACCTTGGCCACGAAGAGGCCGGGGCGCTTCGCTTTCCGGGACTCGAGGTAGACGCGCCCGCGCCTCTCCGGGTCTTGGCCCTCCGAGAACGCCGTCGCCGCAGCTTTGAGGTCGTAGACGAGCACCGCGACGCCTGTCGGCTCGCCCGCGACGGCCAGCTTCTTCTGCTTCACCGCTGCGCCGCGCGACTGCCAGTACGTGTCGACCTGCGGGCTGACAAAGCGGTAGTCGATGCCGAGCGTCGCGAAGTAGCGCTCGGCGAGCACCAGCTTGCGGCCCTCGTTGAGGAAGCGGAGCTTGTTGAGGTCATCGCCACCCTTCGTCTCGCGCACGAGCTCGAGCGAGATTGGGGCTCCCTTCTCGTGCCGGAGCACACCCCAGTCCGGGTTGTAGTCGCCGATGATGCGCGGCAGGCCGATGCGGAAGCGCGGAGGGAACTTGAAGTAGACGACGAGGTTGTCCTCATCCGGGCGGAGGTGCTCGTTGACGAACTTGCGCTCGACGCCGGAGTCGACCTGTACCTTGTCGTAGAGCGAGGTTCGGCCGCCGTCGATCAGCTCGCGCTGCACCTGGTCCTGCTCCGGCGGGAAGGCCAGCTCGATCGGGCCGATGTCATCGTCGCGCGTGCCGGTATCGCGGAAGCGCAGCCGGTCGACGATGTGGTCCTTCACCACGTCGCCGACGACGCGCACAAAGGTGTTGGCCCAGCCCTCGGGGTGCGCGCGCAGCGTTGCCTTCTGCGCCTTGCTCACGCCCTGGAAGATCCGCCAAAGCGTCGCGCGAGTGAGGAAAGTCTCCTCGGCTGCGCGCCCAAAGAAGTCGGGAATCGGCTGGTCGACGTGTGCGGCGGCGACCTTGCGCGTCGGATTGTTGTCGAGGCGTGTGCCCGAGAAGTGGTGGACCTCGCTCTCGCTGATCACGATCTCGTTCGTGAAGCGGACGCGCATCTCTCCGAGGTGCCGGCCAATCTCCATCACTTTAAAGCCGCGCAGGTGCGGGTTGTGCGTCGCCTGCGAGAGGTCCGTGTCGATGTCGACGTTGATGAGTCGCTCGGACGCAGGAACGAGCCCGAGGTTCAGATCTTCTCCGTCCGACGACAACTCTCGGAGACGGAGCTGCGCGCGATCATTGCCGAGCCCCTTCACGAACTCGAGCGTGTACTCGACGACGACGAAGCGGCCCTTGGTGACGGCGAGCATCGGCTTCGGGAACGGCGTCGCGGCCGGATCGTTGAGCTTGGCGGTTGCCTCCTTGATGAGCGCGTCGGTGTCGACGTCGATCGTGTACTCGAGCCGCTGGCAAAGCTTGTCCCAGAATTGCTTGAACCCGTGATTCTGCGCGAGCGTATCGCGGCGCTTGGCGACCGCCTTGCCCGGGCGCGTCGGATCGGGCGGGGCCTGGTCGCCCGCCTCGCGGTACTCGGTCTGCAGGGTGCGGACGTAGTCCTCGTAGCTCTCGTTGGCGATGACGGTGAGCACGTTGAGCGCCGGATCGGTGAGCCGTTCGCCGTTCTGGTTTACGCAGAGGCGAAGCCCACGCCCAATCTCCTGGCGCTTCTTCATCACGCTTACCGTCTGGTTGAGCGTACAGATCTGGAAGACGTTCGGGCTGTCCCAGCCCTCGCGCAGCGCGGAGTGCGCGAAGATGAACGCGACCTTGCTGCCCGGGTCCTTCTTGTTGGGGAACGAGAGCAGGACCTCCTTTTTGCGCATGATGAGCTCGAAGGCCTCCTTGGCCTCCTTCGAGTCCTCGCCGACCTCGTCGAGGTAGACCTCCTCCTCGCCACCGCCCCTCTTCCTTCTGGTTGTCTTAGCGAAATAGGCCTCGCGCACCTCCTCGGCGTCGAAGTTTTTGAAGTCGGGCTCCTTCTTCTTGAGCGCGTTGAAGCACTCGTCGAAGAGGTTTTTGATGCGCGGCGCATCGCCCGCGTAGTTGGCCACGCGGTCGATGAAGAAGAGCGAGAGCACCTTCACGCCGTATTTGCGCAGCTCGCGCTGGCGCGCGAAGTGGCTCTTGATGGTCTCCTCGATCTGGAGCCTCCACGCCTGCTCCGACGAACCCTGAAGGTCGTCCTCGGTGGTGAGCATGCGCCCGCCGTCACCGCCGCCATCCAGCTCGATCGCAGCCGGGAGCCCTTCGCCAGCGGCACGGATGTTGGCGACCTTGAGCCCATCGTGCTCAGGGAGCTTGGTCTGCTTGAAGATGCTGTCGCCCTGCTTGAAGGTCAGCTCTCTCTTTTGCGTTTCGCTGTGCCTCTCGAGGCAGAGCGCGCCCACCTTCGCGCGCAACGCGTTCCCGCTGCGGGTCACGTCGAGCAGACGCAGCGTCGACTTTCCGATGATGCCCAGCTCCGCGATGCCCGTGACCTGAACATGCTTCACGAGCCCGAGGTGGAAGGCCTGCACCGGCGTGAGGCGGTAGACGGGGTTCGGTTGGTCGTCTTGCCTGTGGGTCGCCGAGTAGCGCAGCACGAAAAGCGGACGCAGCGTGCGGATCGCCTCCTTCGACTTCTCCGATCCCATGTTCTGCGGCTCGTCAAGGATGACGATGGGGCGCGTGCGCTGAATCCACTCGTAGGGCTTCAGCTCGCTGATGACGCTGTCGTTCGCCTTATAGATGTTGTTGCGCGCGCGGCTGAACGACTGGAGCGTCATGATGAGCAGCGACGGGAACACGTCGCGCGCGAAGGCCGGGACGATGCCGGGCTTGCCGCCGTCGTAGACGCGGCACGAGAAGTTGGTCGTACCGAAAAGGGCCTTGAAGTGGTCCCTCATGTCGTCGAAGGCCTTCTTCACGCCCTCGAGGATGGCGACCGACGGCACGACCACGATGAACTTCGTGAAGCCGTAGCGCCGGTGCAGCTCCAGCATCGTGCGCAGGTACACGTAGGTCTTGCCGGTGCCCGTCTCCATCTCGATGGTGAAGTGGGGGCATGAGTGCGCATCGACGCTGACGCCATCGAGCATCACGCCATCGTCGCGCGTGAGGCGACCGACGGCGAGCGAGGCCTCCGGCTGCTCTGCGTTGTGAGCGTTCTGAATTCGTCGCAGGTTCTCGTCGACCAGATCGTCGGCCAGATCGTCCCACTCTTCGGCGTTGCCAATGATGTCCTCGACATTGAGGAGCGACGCGGCGGCGCGCTTCTCGAGGCCGTCGAAGAGCTCGGCGACGTTGCCCACCGCCGCGAGCTGGTGCGGGAGGTCCGCTTGGAAGGTGAAGAAGCTCATGCGCAGGCCACCTCAGAGGACCTTGAACGTGGAGTCAGCGCCCTTGAGCGCGTCATAGAAACGGGCCTTGGCGACGTCGGTGAGCGCTTCGTCGCGGCAAACAAAGACGTGGTTTTTCGTCTCGCGGAGCGCGTCGAGGAGATCGTCGTCGATCTTCTGGTCGAGGCAGAGGAGGAGCGGCTGCGGCACGCGCGGGTGCTCGAAGCGCCAGAGGGTGTTGGCCGAGTCCTGGGGCACCTGCTCGCGCTTAGCATCGAGCGGGAAGCCGAGGAGGAGCAGCA
>JAKAQB010000167.1 GCA_021811865.1 Actinomycetes bacterium
GCTCATCGCCGAGCTCGAGCCCGGCGGCCTCGACGGCGGCGGCGCGGCCGACGGCGGCGACCCGGTGGACGGCGGGCAGGCGGTGGTCGACTTCATCACCCAGATGGACGACGAGGTCTGGCAGCAGGTCGGCCTGACGACGCTGACGGGCACCAGCGCGTACTACGCCTCGCAGGGCGTCACCACCGACGGGACCGACTTCTACTTCTCGTTCCAGTTCGGCTTCAACAAGACCGACCTCCAGTACAACTCTCTCGCCACGAACAGCTCGGCCATCCCGCTCAGCATCTCGCTCACCGACCACGACGACCACATCGGCGACGTCGACTATGCCGCCTCCCCCGACGGCGGCTGGATCTACGCCGGCTTCGAGGACAGCGGCTTGGGCGAGACCACGGCGTACACCCACCCGCGCATCGCCCAGTTCGACACGAACCTGAACTACCTCCAGTCGTGGCCACTCTCGACGAGCCTCATGAACGCCGGAGTGCCCTGGGTTGCCGTCGACAACCCGAACCAGCACCTCGTCATCGCGAACTGGTCCCCCACCCCCGCCCTCTACCTGCTCGACCTGAGCGCCAACTACCTCTCGACGATCCCGCTCAGCCAAGAGCTCCCCGACATCCAGGGCGCCAAGATGTTCGAGAACCACCTGTACACCTCGCAGCTCGACTCCCGGATGACCATCGCCAAGGTCGACATGGACACCGGCGTGGTGGTGACCCTCTGGCACATGACCGACCCGGCCTACGCCCTGCCCTCCGGCGCCGAGGAGGAGGGCTGCGTCTTCCTCGACATGGCCGACGGCTCGCAGTTCCACACCATCGACAACGACGCGAGCGCCCTGAAGGTCGAGTTCCGCCACCACCAGCGGCTGCGCGGCCCGCTGCGCAACCTCGTCTGCCCGTAACGGCGACTGGAGGGGGGCTGCCGACGGGGGAGGAAAAGGTCCGGAATCGGTGAGCGAGGGCCGTGCGGCTGCCTGGCGGAGCGCGCGCCGTAGCGCCCAGCCGACGTCGCCGTGGAAGGCGCCCTCGACGATGTCCGACCGCCGGGCGCGAAGGGTCGCCGTGAGCGGCCTCGCGAAGAGCTGGCGGTACGCTGCCCGGCGCTCTGCCGCTGCGCGCCCGAGCGCGAGGCACTACGACTCGAACGTCTCAGTTGCAGACATCGAGCAGGACGCTCACCGTGTCGTCGTCCTGGTTTGCCGTCACGAGATCCGGATGGCCATTCCCGTTGAGGTCGGAGACCGCCACCGCCTGGGGGTTCCGGCCCACGCCGATCCAGGTCGGGGCGCCGAAGCTTCCCGTCCCCGTGCCCAAGAGGATGCCCACCGTGTCATCGGCATTGGCCGTCACGAGGTCCTGGTGACCATCTCCGTTGAAATCTGCCACGGCGATCGACGGGGAATCGCCTCCTCGCCAAAGCCGGTCTGCGCGCCAAAACCTCCGTCCCCTGTGCCCAAAAGGACGCTCACCGCGGTGCCCGGTGAGGCGCCGAGCTGGTTCGCCACCGCGAGGTCGAGGTGACCGTCCTCGTTGAAGTCGGACACCGCTAGAGAAAGGGGGAGCTGGCCCACGGCGAAGGCGGTCTGCGCGCCGAAGCTTCCCGTTCCCGTGCCCAGGAGAACGCCCACCGTGCCATTGTGCAGGTTGACCACCGCAAGGTCGGGGTGGCCATCCGCGTTGAAGTCGGCGGCCTTCACCGAGAAAGGCGCCTGGCCCACGGGGAAGGGGGTCGCCGTGCCGAAGCTCCCCGTCCCCGTGCCCAGGAGAACGCTCACCGTGTTGTCGTTCCCATTCGCCACGACCAGATCGGGATGGCCGTCCCCGTTGAGGTCGGACACCGCCACCGATTCGGGACTCGCACCCACGGCGAACGTCGTCTGCGCCGCGAAGCTCCCCGTCCCCGTGCCCAGTAGAACGCTCACCGTGTTGTCGCCGGCATTCGCCACCACCAGATCGAGATGACCATCCCCATTCAGGTCGGTCACCGCCACGGAGGAGGGGAACGTCCCCACCGCGAAGGTGGCCTGGGGTCCGAAGCTCCCCGTGCCCGTGCCCAAGAGGACGCTCACCGTCTTGTCGCTGCCAACGCCACCGTTCGTGACCGCGAGGTCGGGATGGCCATCCCCGTTGAAGTCGCCAACCGCCACCGATTCGGGCGCCGTGCCCACGGGGAAGGAGGTCGCGGCGGCCTTCGACGAGCAACCGCCGGTGCCGCCCCCCGTCGAGCTCCCGCCGTCCGAGGAGCGGCCGCTTCCGCCGCCTGAGCAACCCACGCCCGAAAGGCCAAGCAATGCGACACAGAGGCAAGCGAAGGGTGATCTCATGGTGTCCTCGACCGAGAGGTGCCGGCGCGGTCACGTCCCGCCAGCGCGTTCTCTACCCAACCAGGCAGCCGGGGGTCAAACGATCGAAGCATCCCCGAGGAGAAGTGGGCCAAGCGATGATCGGCCATCGGGAGGGATTGTCCGTCACCGACCGGCCTCGTCACCCGAGCGCCCCTCACCTCGTGGCGTCTCCGGGAATCAGGTTGCAGCTCTCCGAGCTGGGCTCGAAGGTGAGGGCGAGCTCGCCGCTCCAAAGCCGCCGGAGGACGGAGCGCTTCTTTTCGGCCACCGTCCGTTCCTGTTCGCCGTAGTCGGTGCCGTCGCGGGTCACGAGCTCCTCGACCAGCCGGTCGAGGGCCTCGGGGCTCAAGCTTTCGATGGGAATCCGCACGGCTTCCACGTTGACCAGCAGAGTCTACAGGACCTGGGCCCCATTGCAGAACCCGTGAAGGGCAGACGGACGAACTCACCGTCGGGCGTACCGGTGCCGAACCGCGGACAGGACGCCACGCCCGCGAGTTTCCTCCCTCTCCCCCAACGCTGGTAGGGTTCGAACTCGAGCTTCGCGCCTGATTTTTGACTGACACGCGGCTGGCCTGAGGAGGCGACGCGACCGTGACGAGGACACTCGTCTTCAAGCTCCTGGATCTCGGCCCCGTTCGGCGCGCCGGCCATGCGCTCCTGCTCACCGGTCTATCGTTCGGCGCGATCGGCACGCTCTTCGCGATCCTGATGCTCGCCGTGCTCGTGGGAAAGATCGTCTGGCTCCCCCGGCTCCCGGCCGGCCCGCGGGTCGTCGCCGCGCTGTCCGGCGCGCTGGTCATCGCCGCGACGACGAGCGTGTTCCTCGCCGCCCTGCGAGAGGATTTCGAGGGCTGTCTCGGGACCGGCCCCGTGCAGATCTGCTACGGGAACAGCGCCACCCTGGACGTGGCGCGAACGATCGCCGCGGACCTCGAGGCGCACCCTCCCGACGCCCGGCTGCGCGTCCGCTTGATGCGCAACGGCGGGATCGGCGGGCCGCTGATCGTCCAGATCGCACCGCCCGCCGGCGAGGCTCCCGCGCCGTCATCCTCCCTGGAGGCGCTCGGCGCTCGCTTCTACGCGATCCGCGGGCTCGGGGCGATCGACGTCTTCGTCGCCGACACCGACGCGGGATGGGAGGCCTGGCGGTTCGTCCGCCCCCCGTCGCCACCCGATCGTTCGAGCGCCTCCTGCTGCGACGTCGCGATTCCCGCGGCTGCTCCCGTGGTGCCGATGGTCACGACCGCGCTCCCGGACCCGTCGGGCGGTGGGATCGCCGAGGGAACGTACGTCCTGGCTCGCTTCGAGAGCGCCGAACCGGTGCCGCCGCGGTCGGCCCGAGGCGCCCTGCGCCTGGGCCGAGGGGAGATGCACAGCGAGACCAACTTCGAATCCCCCGGGCAGGCCTCGCTCGACGACCCGCCGACGTGCGAGATCGACCGATACCGCGTCGACGGCCACCGGTTGGTCACCACGAAGATCTGTCCGCCCTGCTCCGACGCCGGGTGCGAGTTCACCTTTCGGTTCACGGCGACCGACGGCGGCCTGACTCTCTTCTCCGGAGACGGCGATCGCGAAGGACCTCGCGCGGCCATGACCTTCCTCCGGCGGCGGTGAGCGCGGTGAGTGATGGACGATTCCGCGAGCAGTTCGCCCATCCCAGCCCTCCATGATCCCATTCGGGCGATTTCCTCACGGCCCTCGAGGGGTCGCCGAGACCGAGCGCTCACTGGGAATAGATCCTAAGCTGGCAGGTTGTGGGGCGAGGAGGAAGCCTGCCATGGCCGACGAGAAGTACCCGGGTGCCCGGCGCGACGCGGCGCAGCGC
>JAKAQB010000168.1 GCA_021811865.1 Actinomycetes bacterium
CGACGTGTACTGCCTGGCATCCGAATGGCAAATGACTCCTTCAATGGTGTGGCGCCTCGTCCAGGCCGCCATGTTCAACGCATCGAGCACGAGGGCGGTCGTCATCGAGCGCGCCGCCTTCCAGCCGAGGATCCTTCGAGAAAAGACGTCGATGACGAAGGCGATGTAGACGACGCCGGCCCAGCTCGAGCAGTAGGTGAAGTCCGAGACCCACAGCTGGTCAGGGCGCGTCGCTGAGAAGTCACGCTTCACGAGATCGGGCGCTCTCGTGCGGCGCGGGTCGGCCTTGGTCGCAAAGCGTCGCTTCGCTCTCGTGGCACCACGCAGGCCTCTCGCGGTCATCAGGCGCTCGGTCTGGTCCCGACCGAGCTCGAGCCCGGCGCGCAGCGCCGCCTTGTGGAGCTTGCGCCGGCCATAGACCGAGTAGTTCTTCTTCCACAGCTCCTCGAGCCGTGGACCGAGCTCGGCGTCGCGCACCTCTCGCGCAGAGGGCGGCCGCGACCTCGCCGCGTAGTAGGTGGAAGGGGCGAACTGCAGCACCGCGCAGATCGGCTCGACCCCCCATCGACACCCACCGGTCTCACGGTCCCGGTGGGTGTCGATGAAGGTGACTACTTCTTGGATCGGCGGTCGAGCTCCGCCCCGAAGAAACTCGCTGCGGCTTGCAGGATGTCGTTCGCTCGCTTGAGCTCACGGTTCTCCTTGCGCAGCTCGACAAGCTCCTGGTGCTGCGCCGTCGTGGTGCCGGCACGGCTGCCTCCGTCGACCTCTGCCTGCTTCACCCAGATCCGCAGCGTCTCTTTTCCGATGCCGAGCTGGCGGGCGACGCGGCTGATGACGCCGCGGTCACTCGGGTCCTGCTGTCGGAGCTCTGCGACCATGCAAACCGCACGGTCCTTCAGCTCAGGTGGGTACCGCGTCTGGGAGGGCTTGTCTGATGCCATGCTCCATCCTCACTTCCAAGGTATGGAGCCTCCAGCATTTCCAGGCCGGTTCAGCCCTGGGAGATCGCTCCCCAGGCCGGGCCGGGCGCCGAGGAGGCCATGAAGCTGCTCCGGCACAACGTCGGGCTTCTCGACCAGACGGAGCGGGCCGCGCTCGCCGCCTTCCTCCACGAGCGGGTGCGCGCCGCTCGGGAAGTCGGCGAGGGCAACGACGTCGTCGAGCGGCTGGCCACCGCCCTCGACTACCGGACCTGGCACCACTTCACCGTCCACCTCCGCACCCCCGACGGGCGCGGGCAGCGCATGACGGCCCACACCCACGGCGCCGGCTCCGGCGGTGAGCAGGCCAAGCTCGCCCACCTACCGCTGTTCGCCGCCACCGCCGCCTACTACAGCTCGGCCCGACCCGACGCCCCGCGCCTGCTGATGCTGGACGAGGCATTCGCCGGGATCGACGACAGCCAGCGGGGAGACTGCATGGGCATGCTCGTCCGGCTCGACCTCGACATGGTCCTCACCAACTACGCCGAGTGGGGTTGCTACCCGGAGGTGCCCGCCGTCGCCGTCTACCACCTCGAACGCACGCCAGGTCAGCCCGGCGTCGTCGCCCTGCGCTTCGTGTGGGACGGCGCAGACCGCCGGGAGGACGACCCCTGGCTCGACTCCCGGGAGCCGCCCGAGCGTGGCCTCTTCGCCTGACGTCCTCGGCGACCCCCGCCTGCGGCCGCTGTGGGAGGCGGCCCACCGCCGGCTGGAATCGGTGGGTGCAGTGGGGAACCTGACTGAGGCCGCCGTCCACCTGCGCGGCCTGACTCCCGAGCAGCGGGCCGCCGTCGACCAGCTCCTCGGCGCCCGCTCGCGGGGTGCGACGGTCCGCGTGCCCCTCGACCGGCTCGACCGGCGGCTACGGGACCGGACCGGCCGGTCGCTCCGCTCGGTCGTCGAGGATCTCCTCGGGCCGCGGCGCGACCGGCCGGCCGAGCGAGCTGCCCTCGACGCGACCTGGAAGCGGCTGATGACGCACCCCGCGGTCGCGCGGCACCCGGCGCTGGAGGCGTGGCTGGCCACGACGCGGTGGCGGACGGCGCCGGACGACGTGGTGGCCGCGCTGGACGTCCTGGCCCACCTCCCCCAGGCGATCCGCGTCGGGCGGACCCGCCTGGCCGGCCGGATCTTCCACGACGCCCACGCCCTCGACCCGGACCAGCCAGCCGGCCGCATCGTGCTGTCCGCGCTCGCGCACCGCGCCGGTGAGACCGTCGCGAGCCTCCGGGCCGCCGACCGCCGCCGGTTGTGGGCGGAGGTGGGTGTGCTCTCCGACGAGGTCTCCTCCACGGTGCTCACCCTCGGGTTGCGACCCGTGCCCGCTGGTCCGCTCACCGAGGCGGCGGGCCGGTGGGCCGATGCCGGCGTCCCGCTGCCCGTTCCCCTGGCCGCGGTCCAAGCCGAGGTGTGGCGGGTGGCTCCCGGGACCCTGGTGTCCGTCTGCGAAAACCCGTTGGTCCTCGCCGCCGCCGGTACTGGGGCGACGATGGTCTGCGTCGAGGGCCGCCCCCGCGTGGCCACCACGCTCCTCCTGCAAGCGCTCGCCGCCGGCGGAGCGTGCCTCCGCTACCACGGCTACTTCGGCGCCGGCGGGATCTCCATCGCCAACGGTATGATCGGCGGCCTCGGCGCCGAGCCGTGGCGCATGGGCGTCGGTGACTACCGGGCCGCGCTCGTCGGCACCGCCGCCGGGCGGCTGCGCCCCCTGCGGGGTGCGGTCCCCGAGGCCTGCTGGGACCCGCAGCTGGCGGCCGTCGTCCGCGCCGCCGGCGTGGAGGTCGAGAAGGAGCTCGTCCTCGACCTGCTGCTCGGAGACCTCGACACTGAGCGGGGTGGTGCCCTGTAACCAGTGGCGGTTGGCAGCGAGTTGCCAGATGACTTTGTGCCGGCATGTCGGTGCCGATTATTCCGTCCATCGGTCCCGACTTGGGCGCTGGCGCCCGGAAGCCGGGCACGGCGAGCATCCGGCGATGACCCCCTCATTCCTCTACCGGGTGTTCTGTCGCGTGCTACAGCTGATCCCGCTCACCTGTCGCAGCGACACTGACCTGGCTGCCGAGGTCGTCATGCTGCGCATGAGAGAGCGGTCCTCCGGCGCCACGTTCACCGCCCCGTGCTCCAGCCAGCCGACCGGGCCCTGCCGGCCGCACTGGCATGGCTGCTCCCCGCCGCCGACTCGGTGCTTCTTCGTCCAACCGGCCACCCTGCTGCGCTGGCACCGGAACCTGGCGGTGAAGCGCTGGACCTACCCGCACGGCCGTCCAGGCCGGCCCGGCCATGCCCAAGGGAACCATCTCTCTCATCCTCCGCATGGCGAAGGAGGATCCAGAGTGGGGCTACCGGAGGATCCAGGTCGAGCTCGCCACGATGGGCGTCTCCGTCGCCGGATCGAGTGTCTGGACGGTCCTCAAGCGCCACGGTATCGACCCCTCGCCGCGGAGATCAGGGCCGAGCTGGAGCGCATTCCTCCAGGCCCAGGCAAAAGGCATCGTGGCCTGCGACTTCTTTGGCGTCGACACCGTCGCTGATTGGGTTGCCCAGCAAGCCCGCAATCTCTCGATGGAACTCGCCGAGCAGGCGAGCGCCGTCAAGTTCCTCATCCGCGATCGGGACGCCAAGTTCCCCCGGTTCTTCGACGAGGTCGTTCGGGCCGAGGGCATCCGGATCATCAAGACCCCGGCCCGGGCATTTCGGGCGAACGCCGTCTGCGAGCGGGCGATCGGTGCGCTGCGGCGCGAGTGCCTCGATCGGATGCTCGTCCTCGGACGAGGTCACCTCGAGGTGGTCCTTGCCGAGTATGTCGAGCACTACAACTCGCACCGTCCCCACCGGTCCCTCGATCAGCGCTCGCCCGTCGCATCCGGCGCGGACCCGACCCCTCCCATTCCTGCCGACGTCGACATTGCCAGGCTACGAAGAGCGGACCGGGTGGGAGGGCTCATCCACGAGTGCTGGATGGTCGCCTGACCTGGGTGGATGGGTTCTCGGCACCCACAGGCCAGGTTCGATGCCGTGCTCGGACCACCCATCATGAGACCCCGAGATCGTCCTCTCGTGATATCGCGGCGTTCGCACCGGCAACGTCGACAAGCCTGCCGGTCAACACAGGGTCCCCGATCGCGAGAATGCGAGCGGCCAGCAGCGCCGCGTTTCGAGCTGACCCGATTGCCACAGTCGCGACAGGCACGCCC
>JAKAQB010000169.1 GCA_021811865.1 Actinomycetes bacterium
GCGGGCGAGCCCCCACTCGGGTCGGACCTGTGCCCAGTCTGCGGCGCGTTCGCTGGGAAACAGCTTGCGGCGGTTGGCCTCGCCCCCAGGCAAGCAAGATCGGCGCTCCGCTGCCGCGGCCTCGCCCGCACTCTCCAGCGCCCGCTCCAGCGCGGCGACCACCTCACGGTGGCTCGAGGGGACGAGGTGGGTGTCGAGCAAGCTGACCGCGTCGGTGGCGGTGTCGTGCTCGCCTGCGACGAAGAGGGTCTCGTCAGGCACGAGGATCCCCCGCTCGGCGAGGAGGCGGCGGACCACTTGGCGGTTCAAGATTGCAGTGGCGGCACGGGCGCTCGGTCCGCCCCTGTTCCCGCCGCAGGCGCCGCAGTCGAGTGAGGAGGCATAGGGGTTGTTCTCGCTGGTGCTGCCGTGTCCACATAGCAGCACGACTGACGCGAAAGACCGGGTCAGTCCCATAGTGGTGAGGGCGACCTCGGCAAAGAGGGCCTGCTCGTCATCGCTCATGGCGCCCGGGGCCGGGTCAGCGTCGATGACCGTGGCAGCGGGAGGGGCGAGCATCCGCTGCACCCAGCGCCGTGCCGCCTGGTACCGGCTCGGCGCGAGCGTCTTCGCGAGGGCGACCGGACCGGCGACGAAGCCGCCGGCCTCCGCTAGGAGGAACTGGGATACCGCTCCCTTCCTCGCGGCGGCAAATGCGCCCTGTGCGCCCGCAAGCATCTGCCCGCCGGCAAGCTGGCGGTCGGCGGCGCTGCGGGATTCGCCGGCTGGCCGCTCGGAGATCTCCGTGCTCGGCCGGATGAGCACCGGGCAGAGGTCGACCGTGTCGGCGGACCCGAAGCCACGGTAGCGGATCGGCAGGGCGAAGAACCCTGCGAAGCCGAAGGTTTCATAAGGGCCCGCTGCCTCGAGGTGCCGGCGAAGCCGCTCGGATCGGGTGTCGATGCAGAAGACCGCCTGCACCGCAGGCCGCACCTGCCGGGTCGCCTGTGGGCAGTCCAGTGCGTCGAGCAGCAGGTCTCGGTAGTGGTTCTCGTAGGCGGCAAGCCATACCCTCGCGGCTTCGGTCCCGTCGAGGTACGACAACCGTGCCGCCACGTCATCGGGCAATCCGACGGCTGGGACACCGGCTCGTATCCCGTCTTGCCCCGCCCTCTCCTCACCCTCGGTGGAGTACTCGCGCGCCTCCAACCCGCCGAGGAGCGGACGCCACTGCGGGCGGCGCCGCTCGGGCCCGCGCTCGCGGGACTCGAGGAAGAGCGCTTCGTAACAGAGGCGGACAGCGAGGTAGTCGACCAGGTGAAGGGCCGGACCGGGATGATCGGGGGCCGCCCATCTGGATCGCCACTTCGCATGTCCGGCCCATCCGGGCATGTGCGCCAGATGGCGAGCGAGTTCGGGAACCCTGTTCGCCTCGGGGATGCCGAGGATGTCCAGGGAGGCGAGGATCGCTTCTTCGGCGTCAGCACCGAATTCGGCCAACCGCTGGCGGCCCCCGCGCCCGGCGATGGAGCGCGCGGTTGGGTCGTACACGACGATCTGTCGCCAGGCAGCGTAAAAGCCCGGCGTGGACTCGTCGGGCACCATGCCCGCGATGTAGGCGGCACACCATTTCGCGACTTCCCGGTCGACGGCGTCTGCGATGCTCGTGCCGAACAAATGGTCATATCGCTCGGCGGCGGTAGTTGCCGGCGGCCCCTCCGGGCCTCCACCATCACTGCGCTCGATGCTCACGCCCGCGGGACGTCCCTGTGCATGGTCGCTATCGAGAACAGCCCGCAGATCGGCTGCAGTGATTCGCCTCTCGGCATATGCCTCGGCGAACAGCGCCGGAGACGGGAACCCGGCAATGCCGAGCACTTGGGCGGCGTACTCGACCGCCTCGTGAAAGGGCATCTGGCGCAGGTCCCACAGTGGGTTCACCGCGATGTAAGTGGACAGCGGCCACAGCGGGGCGACGGCGCGCGCCGCCTCGTCCACCTGTGCCAGGAGGTGAATCCGGGCAGCGACCGGGTCTTTGCTTGTCATTGTCTGCTCTCCTCTCAAAGGTTTTCGAGCGCTGGGGCATACCCGGGTGCCTCGGCGCGCCTCGCGCGTCCTGGTCCCAGTTTGGACCGCGCGGGAAGCGGAACCCGCGGGGTGCCGGCATCGAGCATGATCGCCAGGAGACGCCGCTTCACCCAGGGCAGCCGGGCGAGGCCGGTTGCAGCGATCCCGGCGCCGGCCACGGCGGCCAGCCACCACGGGCTAAGCACTCCGATGCCCGCAGCGGGCAACGATGGAGCGACCCACCCTCCCAGGCCACCCAGCACCAGCCCATACAGGGCACCCGCCGTTAGGAGCGCGGTCGCCCACAGGACCGCACCACGGGTCGAGGCAGGCGGGCGGCCCCACCACGACCACGACGCCGAAGCGGCGGTGCCCGCGGCAAAGAGGATCAGTACGAACTCCCCGCGGTGAGCGAGTATCCCAGGGACCGCCACCATAGCGGCCACGGCCGCCCCTGCCGACGCAGCTGCCGCCACTGCGCGGGCCAGTCTGGGCATCACGGCTGTAGGCGCGATGCGAGCCTCGCCGGGGCGAGGCACCTGGGAGCCAGACCCGAAGAACAGCGTCGCCTTGTAGAGGGCGTGGCCAATCAGATGCACGACCGCCGCGAGGTAGGCACCTACCGTGCACTCTGCGACCATGAAGCCCATCTGGCTCATGGTCGAGAACACCAGCGAGCCCTTTACGTCCGCCTTCTGGGTCATGGCCAGCGTCGCCACGGTCGCGGTAACCCCCGCCACGACGAACACGCCAACCATGGCCAGCATGGAGCCGCTGGCGAGCACTCCTAGCCGCACCAAGAGGATTCCACCGCCGTTCACCACCCCCGCGTGCAGGAGCGCGGAGGTCGGGGTCGGTGCCGACACCGTGCCAGGAAGCCATCTGCCGAAAAGCCCCTGTGCGGAGCGGGTCAGGACGGCCAGGGCCACGAGCAGCGCCACCGGCGTTGCCAGGCCACCCATATGCGTGGCTGCGGAGCGGAGCGCGCCGGGGGACGCCAGATCCACGTTGCCGGCTCGTGCCCACACGAGGACCAGCGCAACCACCAACCCCAGGTCACCGATCGCGAACATCCGTGCGGTGCGCCGGGTCGCCGCCCGCACCCCGGGCAGGTCCGGACGGGATCCCAACACCACCACGAACGCCGCCCCGGCGATTACCCAGCCGCCGACCAGCACCGCCAAGGTCGCCGAAGTGCTCACGATCGACATCGCCGCCACCACCAAATTGGCTGCAACGAAGAACCTCCGCGCCTTGCGGTCCCCTTGCAGGTAGCGAAGCGAAAAGCTCTGAACGATGGCTCCAACTAGGCAGACCAGCGCCACCAAAGTGACCGTCAGCTGGTCCGCCCAAAGGCCGAGGACCACCTGGCCATGCCTGTGGTACAGCGCGACCAGGAACGGGCCCTGTAACCCCACCACCCCCGCCGCGACGAGAGCCAGGAGGGCCGATAGCCAGCCGAAGCCAGCCGACGTGCGGTGTCCCCGCCCCGGGGCCGCCCCACTCGCGGCGGACACGACGGCTCCTGCCAGCGGTGCGGCGACCGCAGCGGTCAGGCATAGCTCACCGAGCGCGGCGGTCATCTTTCTTCACCATCGAGCATCGCTGGGCCGTCTTCCCGAAGGACCGGTGGAACAAATACGAAGTGCATATCGTGAATTATATAGCGTCTCTAAGTAATCGGCAACTCGCGTGTCGGGAGTGCCGATAGCCAGTGCCCGTATCTTGTTTCACGATGCGAGCTACCATGGATACCATGACGGGTGCAAATGGAGGGCCGGGCGAGGCGATCAAGCCTCCTTGGACTTTCTTTACCAACCACGGCCATGTCTTGGTCTGCATCGCCGCCGACCCCGGCGTGCGCGGCCGGGACATCGCCGCCCGGGTCGGTATCACCGAACGCGCCGCTCAGGCGATCATCGCCGACCTCGTTGGAGAGGGATACGTCACTCGAACTCGGATCGGCCGACGCAACCAATACGAGATCAACCCCGATCGGCTGCTGCGCCACCCGGTCGAGCAGCCTCACAGCATCGGCGAGCTTCTCGAGCTCGTGGCCGGGTTCGAAACTCCGCGGCGCCAAAGCGTAACCGCCTCTTGAGCTGAGCTGT
>JAKAQB010000170.1 GCA_021811865.1 Actinomycetes bacterium
TCGCCAGGCGAGGCGGCCGCCTTGACGAGGCGCGTCTCTGCCCGGGTCTGGCGGAGCAGGGTCATGAGGCCGACGCCGACCACGCAGAAGGTGACGAGGACCAACGCGATGCCGAGGTGCGCCAGGTTGTGGACGTGGACACCGGTGGCAAGGCTGATGCCTGCGGCGTCGGGGAACAGGAGCCCGAACGCGCCCCCGGCGACGAAGGCGACACCACCCCAGGTCAGCGTGTTGCCGGCCGTGCGCAGGGCCACGCGACGGATCGCCTCGGGACCGAGACCCCGCCGGGCGGCGACGAGACCGAAGAGGCTTCCGGCCAGGATCTGGACCACCGTGGTGCCGAGCCCGAAGAACGCGCCGGGGACCCAGCCCCAGACGGCGCTGTGCTCGGCCGGGGCGAGGACGGTGTAGACGATGAGGGCGAAGGCGCCGAACCCCCAACCCGCCACGAACCCGTGCGCGGCGGGCATCCACGGTCGTGGGTCGTCGAGGTCGAGGTGCCGGCCTGAGCGGTCACCGTCGGTCGGGTGACGTCGCTGCCCGGGGAGGTGGAGATGGATGGTGCGGCGTCGCCGGACGATGACGACGCCGGCCGCCGTCATCAGAGCGCCCACGACGAGGTAGACGACGTAGTCGACCGAAGCGAACGTGAAGAGGTGGGACAGGCCGAGGTAGGCCAGCTCGCTGGCGAGCGCCCGCTGCACGGTGAAGGCCAACGAGAAGGTGAGCGCGGCGCGTAGTCCTCGCCGGGTGGAGTAGCCGCCGATCGAGTAGCTGAAGGTGATCGGCCAGGTGTGCTCGTCGGGGGTGATGCCGTGGACCATGCCGAGGACGAAGGCGGTCACCACGATCGCGAACCCGGCGACGTGGGCCGGGTTCCACAGGTTGATCGTCGCCAGGATCCCTGTCACCGGCCGTTCTTGCCTGCCTGCGCAGTCGATCTCCGGCGCCCGCGCTGGGATGTCCCATGGGCATCGTCGGCACAGATGCCGCAGGTCCCCGAGAGGACGAGCTGGTGGCCCGAGACGAGGAAACCCGACCAGGCCCGGACCCGGCTCGCCAGGTCGGCGACGATCGAGCAGGCGAGTGGCTCCATCCGGCCACAGGTCGTGCAGACGAGGTGGTCGTGGTGCTCACTCGCCACCTCGTAGTGCGCACGGCCGTCACCGAGCGGCACGCGGACGACGGTCCCCGACCGCTCGAGCCCGCAGACTGCCCGGAACACCGAGGACGGATCGGGCGCGAGGCCCTGACGTGTGAGGTCGTCATGGAGCTCGTCGAGCGTCCAGCAGTGCCGGGCGGGGCGCCGCATGATCTCGAGCACCTCTTCGGCGATCAGCGAACGGCGGGGCATGGCACGAGACGATACGCAAGTTGATTGCGCAAGTCAATTGCACGAGTGGTCGTCGGCGCCGACGTAGGTCGGTGGCGCCGACGTCACCGCCAAGCGTGGGTGCCTCTGGCGGGTCACGGCAGCGCGTCGCTGCTGATGGCGGCCGCTCACGGCTCGGGTTGGTCGCCGCTCAGCGTCCCGCGCCCGGACAGCCGGTAGAGCAGGACGAAGGCGGGGACGACGATAGCGACCATCACGCCGGCGACGATGAGCTCGGTCACGAGCGCAGCGGTGGGCGCGGCCGCCGCCCGGAGGCTGAGCGTCCCAGGCAGCATCGCCGGGTACTGGGCCGCCGCCCATCCCCAGAGCATGGTGGCGAAGGTGCCGGCGGCCAGGTACCGCAGGCCGGTGGTCCTGCGCGTTGCCAGCTCCGCAAGAACGGCGGTGCCGAGGACCACCGATGCGACGACCAGCCCGAGCGCCGGCCCGGTGGTGAGGTGGTGGGCGATGCGAGGCGCGCTCTGGTCGAGCTCGTAGAGAGCCAGGCCGCCGAGCGCGCCGGCGAGAACGCCCGAGGCGAGCGCCCGGCGCCGGAAGTATTCGCTCATCGCCGTCTCGTGCCGTTCGGCGTCGCAGGTGAGGTAGACCGCAGCCAGGTAGGCGAAGGCCACGACGGAGAGGACGCCCAAGGTGAGCGCCGTCGGGGACGTCCAGGCCGCGATGTCGAGCCCGTGGGCGACGGTGTGCACCTTCCCGGTCACGATGGCGCCTGCCGCCGCCCCGAAGAAGAACGGAGTGATGAGCGACGACGATGCGAAGAGGGCGCCGCTCAGCCGGCGGTAGCGCAGGCTGGTGGCGACGGCCCGGAAGGCGAAGCCGCTGCCGCGCAGGATGACGCCGAAGGCGGCCATGCTGAGCGGCACGAACAGCGTCGTCATGATCGCCGCGAACGCCGGGGGGAAGCCCGTCCACAGGACCACCAGGACGATGACCAGCCAGACGTGGTTGGCCTCCCAGACCGGGGCGATGGAGCGGTCGATGAGCTGGCGGGGCGCGGCCCCCCGGCGGTCGCCGCCGGCGAGGAGGTCCCAGATCCCGCCACCGAAGTCCGCCCCGCCGGTCGAGGCGTAGAGGGTGACGATGAGCCAGAGCAGCGCGGCGAGGACGTCGACGATCACGGGCGGACCTCGGTGGGATGCGGCTCCCCGGTCGGGCCGTAGGGGACGCCGGGTGTCGAGGCGTCGGCTCCCCGGCGCCATCGGCGGGCCATGACGAGGAGGGTGGCGATGGTGGCCGCGGTGAGCAAGGGATAGATGACGAGCACGGCGATGAACGTGAAGGTCACGCCACCTGAGGTCGTGACCGCCTGGGAGACCAGCTCGACCTTGTAGACGATCCACGGTTGGCGTCCGACCTCGGTCACGACCCACCCGGCCTCCATGGCGAGCGTCGCCGCCAGCCCGCTCACTGCCACACCGACGAGGAACGGCGTCGTCGAGCGGCGCAGAGTCGGCAAGTCCCGCCTGCGCCACCACGTCCAGGCGCACCACGCCGACCAGAAGGTCAGCGCGAACCCGATCCCCACCATGAGATCGAAGGCGAGGTGGATGAGGGTCGGGAACGGCGGACGGAACGCCGACGGCACGCTGTCGAGCCCGATCACCCGGGTGTTGGGGGAGAACCCGATGAGCAACGAGTCGAGGTCGGGGATCCGAAGGCCACCGACGACGCGCCCGTTGAGCAGCACGCCTCCCAGGTACTCGGCCACGTGGGTCCGGGTGTGCAGCACGTACTCCATCGCCGCGAACTTGGCCGGCTGCTGGCTGGCGATGGCCCGCGCCGCGGTGTCACCGATGCCGATCTGGAGTGGGCTGCAGACGGCGCCGACTGCGAAGGGGATGAGGAGCCCGAGGCGGTGGTAGCGGTCACGCCGACCCCGCAGCATCCCCACGGCGTAGACGCTCGCCACCCCGAAGCCGGTCACCATGTAGGCGGCCAGCACCATGTGGGGCACCTCATACCACGAGGCGTTGTTGAAGAACACGGCGAACGGGTCGATCCGGTAGACGTGGCCGTGGCTGAGGCGGAACCCCGAGGGTTGGTTCATCCACGAGTTGGCCGCCACCACCGACCAGGCACCCAAGATGCCCGAGATCGCCACGGGCAGGAGCGACCAGAAGTGCCACCACGGTGCCAGACGGTCCCAGCCGAAGAGGTAGATGGCCACGAACACCGCTTCGAGGAGGAAGAAGATCCCCTCGATGCTGAACGGGATGCCGATCGCAGCCCCGAACCTCCCCATCAGACCGGGCCACAGAAGACCCATCTCGAACGACAAGAGGGTGCCCGAGACGGCGCCCACCGCCACCAGGACCGCCATCACCTTCGACCACCGGCGGGCGAGCAACAGGGCGGCGGCGTCACCGTGGCGGAGCCCTCGGTAGTGCGCCAGCATCACGAGGGTGGGCAGCGCCACCCCGAAGCAGGCGAACACGATGTGGAAGGCCAGTGTGGTGCCCATCTGGCTGCGTGCTTGGGTGACGGAGGAGATGGTGCTCAGGATCACGAGCCATCCTCGCACCCTCGAGTCAGCCCGCAGGTAGCGCGCCGACGCCGGCCCCTCGCCGCCGTCCGCCGTGGCCGCTGACGCGGGCTGTCCGGCGCCGAAGCGACCGCGGTGTCGAACCCGGACCCGAGGAGCCGGAGATCCGACACGACGAACAAGCGGGCTGTGCAGGAGGGAGCTCTCCACCAGACCGACAACGTCCGCTGCCCCGCTTGGCGCGACCTCGGGTGCCCGGGCGCA
>JAKAQB010000171.1 GCA_021811865.1 Actinomycetes bacterium
CCGATCTACGGCTCCACGGGCTGGCGTCGGGTGCGTACCCCCAGCTCGCCTCGCTCCCTCCGGAGAAGTTCTTGGAGGCGCTCGCCGTCGGCGAGATCGCGACGGGCAGCCTGCTCGTCGCCCCGGTCGTCCCGAGCCGCCTGGCGGGCGCTGTGCTGACGGCGTTCGCCGGGGGTCTGATGGGTCTCTACCTGAAGACTCCGTCCATGAGACGCCCCGGGAGCATCTGGCCGACCCAGGCCGGCCTGGCGGTCAGCAAGGACGTCTGGATGCTCGGCATCGGGCTCGGGCTGCTGCTCGATCGCTCCTGATGCCGTGAGCTCGGGCCGGGCCGGCGTCCCCGGGCTGCGAAGCGGTCCGCTGCCCTGAGGAGGGCCATCAGCCATGATGGCCGACGGCGCTCGCTCGCGCCCTTGGTTCCGGCGTCCGCTCGTCGGGGTGGACGGGGCCGGCCGGGCCCGGGCTCGCACCGGGCGAGACTGAGAGCCACGCCGACGAACAGCTGTTTGATCCCTGCCGGAACAGAGCAGGGTCAGGCCGCCGTCGGCGGCCCGGCGGTGACGGTCTTGTCCGGTTGCCCGCCGCCGTCTTCGCGTGCCGTCGGGGTGTCCGGACGGGCCGGCCGGCGTGCCCCTCCGGCGGCGCGTCCGGCCTCAAGACCACCTCCCGGCGACGTGCTGCAAGGTTGCGTGCTGGGTTGACGTCGCGGTCAAGGGTCGGCCCGCAGGCGTCGCAGCGGCCGGCGATGGGCAGTCTCGCTTTCGCCGCACCGCGTACCGAGGCGGAGTCTGTGAGCGGCCGGTCCAGAAGGCCGGGTGCCTCGGTGTCAAGCTCGCCTGTCGCCGGCGTGGCCTTGGCCGGGCGCCGTTCGAGGCGCTCCGGGCCGCCGTGAGCGGACGGGTCGAGTGGGACGTGCTCGAACCCGACGAGGGCGCCCCAACGTGTCCTCGCTGAGCCTCGGCCGCCCCTCGTCTCCGGTGACCAAGTACCGCTGGACACTTACCCGAGAGCGCCGTCCCGGACGGGAGAACGCCACGGGTGTCGAGGCGGGGTCGTCCCGGGGGCAGCTGGTCGAGAGCACCGCCCGCTGCCACAGGCCGGCCCGGCTCGCCGCGGCCCGATCAGCGACCGGCGGCTTGTCTCGCGGCGGTCCGACCGTTAGGGTTCCGCCGTCCATTGACGCCGCCTGCCATGACAGGCGGCGTCACAGTCCATAACCTCCTCACACCGATGCCGCGCCGACAATCTCTCCACCACGCCCACCGCCTGCGGTCCGATCGTGCCTCGTTGCGGGGTGTGGCGGTCGTCCTGGTCGCCCTGCTCGTGATCGTCGCCGGGCTGGCTTCCTTCCAGTTCTTCCGCGCCGTGCCCTCGCCGACTCTGCGGGCCAGCCTCGCCTCGCAGCGCCGAGTGGCGGGGGGTGACCCCCACTTCTCCTGGCCGGCGCAGGGTTCTGCCGTTGTCGCGATCAAGGGCATCGGCACGCTCGGCGTCCACAACGGGTCCGCCCGCTACCCGATCGCCAGCGTCACGAAGATGATGACCGCGCTCGTGGTGCTGAAGGACCATCCGCTCCAGATCGGAAACCAGGGACCGACGATCACCGTCACGCCGGCCGAGGTCAGCCTGTACCAGTCGGAGAAGGCCCAGGGCGACTCCGTCGTCCGGGTGGTGGCGGGGGAGCACCTCACCGAGTACCAGGCGCTCGAGGCTCTCCTGGTCCCCTCGGCGGACAACTTCGCCACCCTGCTGGCGGACTGGGACGCCGGCAGCCAGTCGGCCTTCGTCGCCAAGATGAACGCAGAGGCCAAGCACCTCGGGCTCGACCACACTCGCTACGCGGAGCCGAGCGGGGTCAACCCGGGCAGCGCCTCGACGGTGGGTGACCAGCTGCAGCTCGCCGAGCTGTGCATGGCCAACGCCGTCTTCGCCCACATCGTCGGCAAGGCCCAGGTGACGCTGCCCGTGGCCGGCGTGCAGTACAACGTCAACAGCAACCTCGGCACCGACGGCATCATCGGCGTGAAGACCGGATGGGTGCCCCAGGGCGGTGCCTCCTTCGTCTTCGCGGCCCGCCAGACGAGTGCCATCGGCCCCGTCACCGTCATGGGCGCCGTCTTCGGCCAGAACAGCGCCACCCCGCTCGCGACCGCCTTCGCCGCGGCGCGCCAGCTCGTGACCTCTGCCCCGGGAGTGCTGCGCAAGGAGCAGGTCATCGCCCCCCATCTCGTCGTCGGTCACATCACCGACTCCTACGGCCACGAGGTGGCGATCGAGACCGCGGCGGGAGCGAGCCTCAATGCCTGGCCGGGGGCGACCTACCACCTGGCCTTCCACCAGACCCGGCGCATCGTCGCCCCCCTGGCCGCCGGGGCGACCGTGGGCGAGCTCACCGCCACGCTCGGCTCGCAGTCGGCGAGGGTGCCGGTCGTCACGACAAGGGCCATCTCCAAGCCGTCGCTCGGCTGGAGACTCACCCGGCTCTGAACGCCAGCCGGGGGATCCCCTGGCTCAGTGGCGAGAGGTGGGACCGCTCTGGCTACCGTCCCCGTTCATGAGCGACTCACCTGACGGGCGGCCGGGCCTGGCGGCACGCTCGCCCGAGGCGGTGGTCGCCGCCGCCAACCGCCTGGCGGACGAGGTCCTGTTCCCGGCGAGCCTTGCCGTGGACAACGGCGAGCGACCGGCCTCCGAGCTGCTCGACGTGCTGGCGGCCGAGGGCCTGTACGGCCTCTACGTCCCGGCACGCTACGGCGGGCTCGGGCTCGGGCGGGATGCCGGTCAGCTCGTCATGGAACAGCTGGCGAGCGGCTGCCTGACGACCACCTTCGTCTGGGCGCAGCACCTCTCGACCGCGGCCGTGGTGGCCGGCGCAGGCGGCCCGGTCCACGAGGAATGGGCGCGTCCGCTCGCCGAGGGCTCGCGCCGTGCGGGTATCGCCTTCAGCCACCTTCGCCGCCCGGACCCTCCGGCGCTGACGGTGAGCCCGGTGAAGGGCGGGTACCGGGTGGACGGTCGGGCCCCGCTCGTGACCGGGTGGGGAATGATCGACGCTGTCCACGTCGCCGGACGGCTCGGACCCGACGTCATCTGGCTCCTCGTCGACGCGGTGGAGAGCGCCACCCTCACCGCCACCCGACTGGAGCTCGCCGCCGTGAACGCCTCGGCGACGGTGGCACTGAGCTTCGCTCGCCACTTCGTCCCCGGGAGCCGTCTCACCCGCGTCGAGCCCCTGGCCGAGTGGCGGAGACGGGACGCCGAAGGTCTGCGCACCAACGGCTTCCTCGGCCTCGGAGTCGCCCGGCGCTGCGCTGCTCTCCTCGGATCCGAGGAGATCGGCCGAGAGCTCGACGACCTGCGGTCTGCCCTCCGCGGGGCTCCGACGAGCGACGTGGCAGCCGTGCGAGCTCGGGTGACCCGCTTCACCCTCGAGGCGGCGGCGGCTCTGATCGCGAGTCTCGGGGGTCGCAGCATGGTCCGTGACTCCGACGCCCAGCGACTCGGCAGGGAGGCGATGTTCCTCCTCGTCCAGGGCCAGACGGCCGCCATCCGCGCCGCCCAGTTGGACGAGCTGGGGAGAAGCCTCGAGGGGCGCTCTCCCTAGACGGCGCAGTTCAGCAGGAGTAGTCGTAGTCGAGGCGCCCGGTCCACTGCGTGAGGGCGACGACGCCTCCGGTGAAGGAGGACAGGGTGCAGTTCGCCTCGGCCTGGGAGAGCGACCTGGCCCCGGGGATCCAGTCGGGGAGGCCGTAGAGCGATGCCGAGGCGGGCGTCGTGCCCCCCGTGACCTGGTCCCACTGGGCTGCGGTCGAATAGACGCCGACGATCGTCACGCCGTTGTCGGCGAGTCCTGCGACCATCCCCTGCAGGTCCGCCACGTTCATCGACTCCCCGGCGGAGCCGGCTTGCCAGGTGTTGGACGACTCGACGTCGAGCCACCACGGATAGGCGGCGGGCGAGGAGGCGACCTCGGCGGGGGGAGACTGGGCGTCGATCGCTCGGGCGGCCTGTGTCAACCACAGCGCGTCCTGAGCAGCCTTGTTGTAGCCGTACTGCCAGGCGCATGCGTTCGAGTCGGCGCCCACGGTCTGGCTGCCGTT
>JAKAQB010000065.1 GCA_021811865.1 Actinomycetes bacterium
TCCGATCTGAGGAGTCCGCGATTGAGCGAGCATATGAGCTGTTGGTGAAGTTTCGAATGACGGATGTGGTGGATGAGTATGCAGGTAACCTGAGCGGCGGTCAGCGACGGCTGTTGGAGGTGATGCGGGCGATGATGACAAATGCGAGGGTGCTATTGTTGGATGAACCCACGGCTGGGGTGCACCCCAAGATGGTTGGCGAACTGCGCAGGCAACTTCAAGGGCTCAAAGGGGCGGGGTTGACTCTGCTGATGGTGGAGCATGAGATGGGGATCGTGGGCGCGCTGTGTGACAGGGTTATTGTGATGGCGCGAGGTCGGGTGATCGCAGAGGGGAGTCTGCAGGAGGTTCGAAGGAACCCGGAGGTTATGGAGGCCTATGTTGCAGGATGATGTGGGTCCGGAGGGCAGGGCCTGCCTTAAGATTCAGTCCCTGAGTGCTGGATATGGAGAAGTGCCAATAGTCCGGAACGTATCATTGGATGTGTGGCCGGGTCAGATTGTGGCGGTGGTGGGACCCAATGGGGCTGGGAAGAGTACCCTGCTAAAGTCCGTTGTGGGCATCGTGCGCAAGATGGACGGTTCAGTGATGCTGGAGGGGGAGGAGGTGTCGGAACTGCCAACGGAGGCGCGGGTGCGAAAGGGGCTGGGATATGTTCCGCAGCTGAATGACGTGTTTGGACGGTTGTCTGTGCGGGAGAATCTTCTGATGGGTGGGTATAGGGTGGGGAAGTCCGAGCTGAGCACTCGGATGGGGGAAGTATATGGATTGTTTCCGCAGCTTGATAGAATGCGCTTGCGCACGGCCAGTCGCCTCAGCGGTGGAGAGCGGAAGATGCTTGCGCTCGGTCGAGCGTTGATGGCGCATCCGCGAGTCCTGATCTTGGACGAGCCGACGGCGAACCTGTCCCCGGAGCTGTCGGCAGTGGTGTTGGAAGAGCACGTCCGAGGACTCGCGGATGCGGGTGTGGGAGTATTGCTGGTTGAACAAAAGGCTCAACAGGCTGTCGAGATAGCGGATTGGTCGTGCGTCTTGGTGGCGGGTGAAATTGCTGCGTCGGGCGTGAGGTCTGACCTCCTAGCCCGACCGGATTTCGGTGAGCTCATGCTCGGTGGCGTTGGGGGTGTAAGAGCAGAACCAGGCTTCCCCCGCTGAGGTGACTGCAAGCTGGCGGAGCGGTAGCGACCGCCACGTGACGAGGGAACCCAGGGGGTCGATGCCGAGCGCGACGCGCCGCGAGGACCGACGGGCGCTGGCCGTCATGACGGTGGCACACGGGATCCAGCACTTCTACGTTGCCGGGCTGGCCGTCATCTACCCGTTTGTCGTTGCCGACCTGCACGTGTCCTACGCCGTGCTCGGCTTGGTGCTCACGGTCGCCGGCGTGTCTGGCGGGCTGCTGCAGGGCGCCGCCGGCATGCTGCGCCGGGCTCGGGCCCGATCGGTCCTCGGCGCCCAGAACGCCGGCCTGGCCGCCTCCGCCGTCCTCGGCGCCCTCGCCCCCGGCTTCGGGGCCTTCGCCGGCGCCCGGGTGCTCGGGGCCCTGGTGAGCTGGCCCCAGCACCCGGTCGGCTCCGCCTACCTCTCCGACCGCTTCCCCCAGCGCCGCGGGACCGTCCTCAGCTGGCACTCGGCCGGCGGGAGCATCGGAACCGTCACGGTCCCGCTGATTGCCACGGCGGTCATCGCCGCCGCCGGGTGGCGCTGGGCCCTGGTCGTCCTCGCCGGCGTCCTCGCCCTCGGCGCGCTGCTCGTGCGGGTGGCACTGCCGCCCGAACCCCTCCGGGCGGACGCCGATCCCGGCATCGAGAGGGTGAAGCTCAGGGAGCTCCTCCGGCGCCCAGGGGTTGCGGTCGTCCTGGCCGCGGCGACGATCGCGGCGGGCGGGCGTGGCCTCGGCACCCTCAGCGCCTACGTGCCGGCGGACCTGCACAGCCACCTCGACCTGCCAGCGCTGACGGTGGGTGCCGTCTTCACCGCAATGATGGCGGCCAGCGTCGTTGGTCCAGTGGTGGCCGGCAGCGTTGCCGACCGGGTGGGCCGCCGCCGGACACTCGTTGTCACGTACTTCGCCGCAGCCGGGGCGTTGTGCGCCTTCGGCTTCACCGGCCGGCGCCTCGCCGTCCTCTTTCCGATCGCGATCGTGGTCGGTGTGCTGGCATATGCCGAGTCGCCGCTACTTCAGGCGGTGTTCTCCGAACTGGTCGGTCCCGGAGCGGCCCGCTCGGCCTTCGGTGCCTTCTTCGCCATCGCCTACGGGGTCGGGGCCCTGTGGTCCGCCGTCCTCGGGTGGATCATCACGGTCGCTGGCTTTCCGGCCGCGTTCTGCACGATGGCAGCATCGTTCGTAGTGGCCGGCATCTGCATCGTCGCAGGCCTGCGCGCGCCCGCGCGCCAGCAGCGCTGACGGGGGGCCGGGGATGGATCGGAAGCGGCTGCTTCTCACTTATCCGGAAACAGCCGGTATGGTGACCTTCTGGATCAACCGGCGTGCCCGTCGGACGATGCGTAGTTTGTGGCAGCAGGCGATGACCTGGTGGCGCCGGCCGGGGGGTCGGTTCCGGAAGTGGCGCTCCTCGGCCGCTGGGCATTCGACCAGGCGTTCCAGGATGCCGTGGCCGGCATGGCGGTCGTCGACGCGGACTGCCGTTACCGGCTGGTAAACCCAGCCTTCTGCCGGATGCTCGGACGTGACGCCGCCGATCTGATCGGTGGCCGGACCATCGACGTCGCCCACCCTGACGACGCCGCCAGGACCGGCGCAGAGCTCCTGTCCGGGGGGCTCTGGTGGGCGGGCGCCGGCCAGGCCCGCAAGCAGTACGTCCGGCCGGACGGCACGGTCGTCAACACGCTGCAGACCACGACAGTGCTGCGGGACGAGGCCGGGCGGGGCTCCGCCCTGCTCGTCCAGGTTCTCGACATCAGGGAGGCGGAAGAGGCCCGGGGGCGGGTGGAGCGCCGGCTGCAGGCCCTGCTCGCCCGATCCTCGGAGCTGACGCTCCTGCTCGACTCGGACGGACGGCTGGTGTACGTCTCGCCGGCGTCGGCACGAGTCATCGGCTACGAACCCGGGACCGTGCAGGGGCGTATGGCCGACGAGCTCCTCCACCCCGACGACCGGGCTAGGGGGGCCAACATCTTCAGCGGTCACCTCGAAGCCCCCGGCCACGTCGCCGCCCACGACTTCCGGATCCTGCACCGCGACGGCACCTGGCGGCGGGTCGAGGCTGTCGTGACGAACCTGCTCGATGACCCGGCGATCGGTGCCGTCGTCGTCAACCTCCGTGACGTCACCGATGAGCGGCGGGTGCAAGAGCAGCTCGCCGCCAGCGAACGGCGGTTTCGCAGCCTGGTGACGAACTCCTGGGACATCATCACCGTCCACGCCGCCGACGGCCGATACCTGTACGCCAGCCCTGCTGTGACCGCCCAACTCGGCTACCTCCCCGAGCAGCTCGCTGGCACCCACCCGTTCCGTCTCGTCCATCCGGAGGATGCCCACATCTTCGAGGAACTGGCCCGGACGATCGACGGCTCCCGACCCGACGACCAGCCTCTCACCTACCGGCTCCTCCGCAGCGACGGCGAATGGCGGTGGCTCGAGTCCATGGCACTGAACCGCCTGGACGACCCAGCGGTGCGTGGCGTCGTCGTCACGACCCGCGACGTGACCGTGCGGGTCCGGCGCGAAGCCATGCAGGAGGCGCTCACCACGCTGAGCGGGGAGGCTCTTCGCGGTGAGCCGTTGGAGCACCTGTTCAAGCGGGCGACTGACCTCGCCGCCGGAGCGCTCGGGGTGCGCAACTGCGCCGTGTCCCGCTTCATCGAGGGCATGTCCATGGAGGTGGTCAGCCGGCACGGGCCGGCGCTGCGCTCCGGCATCTATCCGGTGGAGATCGACGGCCAGCCCACGTCACTTGGTGCCAGCGCCCTACGCAGCCGGGCCTCGGTCGTGTGGCGTGCCGACCACCCCGATACGGGCAGGCTGCCCGACGCCGAGGCGCTCGGTCTTCACAGCGGTGCTG
The DNA here is from genome assembly GCA_021811865.1 of Actinomycetes bacterium. The sequence goes on from JAKAQB010000065.1 coordinate 4,026, forward strand.
CTGCGCTCGTGGCCGACGGGCCGGAGCCGTACGGGTTGGTCTCGGCCTACTCGACCTCGCCCGAGGCTTTCACGGCCGACGACGTGTCGTTCCTGGAGGCGGTGGCGAACGTGCTCGCCGCCGCCGTCGGCCGGTGCCGGGTGGAGGTCGAGCTGCGAAAGCGAGCCCTCCAGGACGAGCTGACCGGCCTGCCCAACCGGCTGGCGCTGCTCGACCGGATGCGTGTTGCCCTCGCACGGCTCGAGCGGCGACCCGGCGACGTCGCCGTGTTGTTCATCGACACCGACGACTTCAAGCTCGTCAACGACAGCCTGGGGCACGCCGCCGGCGACCGGGTGGTGGCCGCCGTGGCCGAACGCATCGCCGGAGCGCTTCGCCATGCGGACACAGTGGCGCGCTTCGGGGGCGACGAGTTCGTCATTCTCTGCGAGAGCACGGACCTCCCGACGGCGGAGGAGGTGGCGCGCCGCGTCCACGACGCCCTTGTTCCCCCGATCGAGCTGGGCGAGCGCAGGATCAACCTGACCGCCAGCATCGGGATTGCCACCACCGCCGACCCCGCCACCATCCCCGACGACCTTCTCGCCCAGGCCGACACGGCCATGTACGCAGCCAAGCAGGCTGGAAAGCACCGCTCCGTGTGCTTCGACCAGGCGATGCGGCGGCGGGTCGACGAGCAGCTGCAAGTCGTGTCCGGTCTCCGCCAGGCGGTCGAGCGGAGCGAGCTCCGGCTCTTCTACCAGCCGGTCGTGCGGGCCGACACGGGCGCAGTCGTCGGGGCGGAGGCTCTCGTCCGCTGGCAGCACCCTGTCGACGGCCTGCTCGGTCCCGACCGGTTCATCGGGTACGCCGAGGCGTCGGAGCTCATCCTTCCCCTGGGGGAATGGGTCCTGTCGACGGCGTGCCGCCAAGGCTCGGCCTGGGCCGGGGCCGGGCTGAGGGCGACAGTGTCGATCAACGTGTCCGGCCGCCAGCTCGCTCACCCCGGCTTCGCCGACACCGTGGAGCGCCACCTGGCCGAGAGCGGGGTGCCACCCGATCTGGTGTGCCTCGAGGTGACAGAGAGCGCGGTCATGGCTGACATCGAGCGCGCCGCCTCCATCCTCCGGGAACTGCGGTCCCTCGGCGTCCAGGTGGGCGTCGACGACTTCGGCACCGGGTACTCCTCGCTGTCCTACCTCGCCGACCTCGAGTTCGACTTCGTCAAGATCGACCAGTCGTTCGTGTCCCGCTACGACCAGGACCGCCGGGCCGCGGCCTTGCTCGAGACGATCGCCGCGCTCTGCCGCAGCCTCGACCTACCGGCGGTGGCGGAAGGCGTCGAGACCGACGCCCAGTTGGCCGAGGTGCGCCGGCTCGGGATCACCTACGCGCAGGGGTACCTCTTTGGCCGGCCGATGCCGGTGGACCAGCTTCCGTCGTGCGGCCGGGGGGCGACCACCGCAGCCTGAGCTTCCGCCGGGCCTCGATCAGAATGGGCCCGTGGTGGCCGAAGCGCCTCGAGGAGTCCTCCTGCGGGAGCCGACCCGCCCCCGGCGTCCCCTCGTGGCGTCGATCCCCCACGGGTCGGACCTGGTGCCGGAGCGCTACGCGGCCGCGATGCTGGCGAGCGAGGCGCTGGGAGTGGATGCCTACACCAGCGAGATCTACGGCTTCGCCACGGAGCTGGGCGCGACGGTGGTCGAGGCCGGCCTGTCCCGCTTCGTGGCGGATGCCAATCGGGATGCCGCCGGCCCGACCTTCGGGCCGTTCCCGACCGCCATCGTCGCGTCCACCGACGGATGGGATCCGCTGTACGAGGAGGAGCTGCCGGAGCAGGCGGTCGCGGAGCGGATCAGCGTCGCCCACACCGCCTACCACGACGCCATCGACGCCGCCGTCGCCGCCCACCTCCGCGAGGCGCCCCGCACCTTGTTGCTCGACCTCCACAGCTTTGGCGTGCCCCTCGACGCCGACGTGGTGCTCGGCGACGGGCGGGGCAGCACCGCGGACGCCCGGGTGGTCGAAACGCTGGAAGCGGCCCTCCGCTCCGAGGGCTTCCGGGTCGTACGGAACGTGAGGTTCACCGGCGGCTGGATCGTCCGGCGCTTCGCCGGCGAGCCGCTCGTCGACGCCGTGCAGGTGGAGCTCAACAAGCGGTGCTATGTGGATGGGCCTGCCGTCGCGTCGCGTCGGCGTCCACTGCCTCACGACTCGGAGCGCATCGCCGAGGTCAGGGAACGGATCCGGGGCGCCTTTCTCCGCATTCTCGACCACTACGAGGGGATTGCTTCGTAGATTCGCTTTCGTGGCGTCGCGCGGTTGGAGCACGGCCGACATCCCCGACCAGAGGGGACGGCGGATGGTGGTGACCGGCGCCAACAGCGGCATCGGACGGGAGGCGGCCGCCGCCCTCGCCCGAGCCGGTGCCCAGATCACCCTCGCCGTCCGTGACGAGGCCAAGGGCCAAGCGGCGGCGGCGGCAATGAGCGGCACGGTCGAGGTCCGCCGGCTCGACCTGGCCGACCTGGCGTCCGTGCGGGCGTTCGCCGACGGCTGGGAGGGACACCTCGATGTGCTGGTGGACAACGCCGGCGTGATGGCCACCCCCGAGCAGCGGACCGTGGACGGCTTCGAGCTGCAGATCGGCACGAACCATCTCGGGCATTTTGCCCTCACCAACCTGCTGCTGTCCCGCCTCACGAACCGGGTGGTCGTCGTGTCCTCCAGCGCGCACCGCATGGGGCACGTCGATCTCGACGACCTCAACTGGGAGCGTCGCCGCTACCGGCCGTGGCCCGCATATTCGCAGTCGAAGTTGGCCAACCTCCTATTCGTCCGGGAGCTCCAGCGGCGGCTGGAAGCGGCCGGCTCGCCGCTGCGTGCCGTCGCCGCTCACCCCGGCTACGCCGCGACCGACTTGCAGCGCAAGACGGGCAGCCGCTTCGCGAGCGCGGGGATGGTGTTGCTCAACCGGCTGGTGGCGCAGAGCGCGGCCGCCGGCGCTCTGCCCACGTTGTACGCCGCCGTGGAGGACATCCCAGGGAGGAGCTACGTGGGACCGGGTGGCTGGATGGAGCAGCGGGGTTCCCCCAAGCTCGTCGCTCCCAGCGCCGCCGCCGCCGCCGACGACACCGCGCTGCGCCTCTGGGAGCTCTCGGAGCGGCTGACGGGCGTCGGCTTTCCGCTGGGCGGTTGAGGGGCTACGGGCTGCGGGGTGGGAGGGTGCGGGGCGGGGGTGCGAGGTCGGGCGAGGCGAACTGTGAGTGAAAACAACACAGGGTGTGTACTTCTCACTCACAGTTTGTGTTTGGTGAAACACCTCAGGCGGGGTGGCCCCGTAGCGCGACCGACCGAGAGCCGCCGACGGCGTTGACAACCAGCGAGGCGCGGGAGGCGCTCGTCGCCGGCCGGTAGCCGAACCACACGTTGCAGTGCCCCCCGGCTCGCAGCCGGCAAGTCGACCGGACGAGCCACCACTGCCGCCCTCCTCCCCTCAGCGTGAAACGGGCGACCGTGCCGCCCGCCGCCGCCCAGACGGTGACGTGGCGACCCTCGATGTGGCCGGGCGCGGCCGAGATGCTCACGTTGTCGGAGGACAGGCCGACAGGGATCGTGGCTGCGATGCTCCGCCAGGAAGGCGTGGCAGCGGCCCAGCGGGTGGCCCCACCGGCCAGTTCTATGGCTGCCGAGGCGCCGGCGGTTGCCGCACCCATGAGGAGCGGGGCCTGGTAGCCGGCGAGGATGTTGCGGCGATGGACCCAGCAGCCCGGTGCCCCGCTGTACGTGCACCCCAGGTTGGACGAGCCGGGGCCGTCGTCATACATCCAGAGGAAGTCCGTCAGGAGGGTCGAGCCCAGGCCGCCGGCCCAGTTGGCGCCGACGCTGCCAGCGCCGGACGGCATGGGAGGGTCGCTGTTGGTGCTGGCTCCTGCCTGGGCCAACTCGTTCAGGGTCGGGGACAAGGCAGCGGCGGCGGGCAGCCCGCGTCCGACCCTCTCCAGGTCGGTTACGACGAGGAACTGGAGCGGCGCGCTCATGGTTGCGAAGGCAGCCGGGAGCTGCATCGGCCCGACGCCTTCGGCGGCCCGGGCGGCGTTGATCGCCGGGAGGGCGGCGCTCTCGCAGTGCCGCTGCGCCGGCGCCGCCTGGCTCACCAGCAGGCATGCATGCAGGAACGTGCGACTGGGTAGGCGGTTCCCGGCCGGAGTGGCCGTGCCGTGCACCGCCGAAGGGGTGCCGGGTCGGGGGGTGCCGGGTCGGGGGGTGCCGGGTCGGGGGGTCGCAACGACCACTGTCGCCGCTTGGGCGGGCAGCGACACCATCATGATGAGCGCCGCAGTCACCGCGATGGCCGAGACGAACCGGTGGGCGCGTGCCCTCACTGGCCCTCCCATGGGCCTGGAACCTTAGCCAGTCCAATCCTGCCGGTCACGAATCCCCGGATGGATCAGTGGTCTCGACCTCGCCCTGATCGTGCTCCCGGTGCCGGGTACGTCGCTGCAGGCGCGGGTGGTCGCCCGCCGGGTCGCGCCCCTGTGGTGCGCGAGCCTGATGGTGGCCTCGGCGACGGCACGGGCCGTTGCGGCATCCGGTGTGGGGCCGCCCACCTACGTGTTTGATCAACGCTCACCGGCATAACGGCCGGCTGGCGAGGGCGCCGCGTCGGTGGCGTGCCGGACCAGCCCTGGGCGGCGGTCGTGGAAGTATTCGACTTCGCGGTCGAGGCTGCGTTGCCAGGTGGCCGACTCCGGCTGGAGGCGGTCATACCCAACTGAACGGGGCTGGACGGGACGCTCGCCGGCTCAGGGCTACTGACAGGGTCGGCCACTGCGGGTAAACTCTGTTTCAGTGACATCTGGGTGGGAACGGTGGGATGAGCAGCGGGCCCGGGAGATCCTCGAGGAGGTTCGCCACGAACCGGGAGCGCTGCTGCCGGCGCTGCACGCTCTCATGGACGTGTTCGGTTGCATCGACCCCGGCGCTGTCGCTCTCGTGGCGGATGCCTTGAACCTGTCGAAGGCCGAGGTCCACGGCGTCATCAGCTTCTACGCCGACTTTCGCACCAGCCCACCCGGGCGCACCAGGGTCCGGGTGTGCCGGGCGGAGGCGTGCCAGGCCATGGGCGCCGACCGGCTCGTTGAGCACGCCACAGAGCGCCTCGGCATTCCGATGGGGGCCACCACCGCCGACGGGGCGGTCACCCTGGAGCAGGTGTTCTGCCTCGGCAACTGCGCGCTCACGCCCTCGGTCATGGTCGACGACCGGGTGGTGGGCCGGGTCGATGCCGCCCGCTTCGACGAGCTGATCGCCGATGGTTCACCGGCGGGCCGCGCGCCGCTGGCGGGCCGCGTGCCGCTGGCGGGCCGGGCGCCACTGGCGGGGAGCCCGCCAGCGGCTGGCAGCGCTGCGCCGGCGACCGGCTTGGTGACCGTGTACGTCCCCCAGGACACCTCGGCCCGCGCCGTTGGCGCCGACGAGGTCGCTGCCGCCCTGGCCCGCCTCGCGGGGGACCGCATCCGGCTGGTGCGGAACGGATCCCGCGGTGCCATGTGGCTGGAGCCACTCGTGGAGGTCGAGGGTGCGGACGGCCGGCGGGTCGCCTACGGCCCCGTGGCTCCCGACGACGTGCCCGGCCTGCTCGACGCCGGCCTGCTCGACGCCGGCCGGGCCGATGAGGCCGGCCGGGCCGATGACGCCGGCCGGGCCGATGCCGCCGGCCTGCTCGACGCCGGCCGGGCCGATGCCGGCAGCAACCATCCGCTGTTCCTCGGTCCGACCGACGAGATCCCCTGGCTGGCCCGCCAGCAGCGGGTGACGTTCGCCCGGGTGGGGGTGGTCGATCCGCTGTCGACAGAGGACTACGAGGCCCATGGTGGTCTCGCCGGGCTGCGCCGGGCGCTGGAGATGACCCCGGCGGAGATCGTCGACAGCGTCGTCGAGTCCGGCCTGCGCGGCCGGGGGGGCGCCGGTTTCCCCACGGGCATCAAGTGGCGGACGGTCCTCGCGACCCCGGCCCAACAGAAGTACGTGTGCTGCAACGCCGACGAGGGTGACAGCGGCACGTTCGCCGATCGCATGCTGCTCGAGGGCGACCCGTTCCTCCTGGTCGAGTCGATGGCGATCGCCGGTATCGCCGTCGGCGCAACGGAGGGGTACGTCTATCTCCGCTCGGAGTACCCCGACGCCATCGCGATGCTCCGCTCGGCCATCGACGCAGCCCGGGCGCGCGGTTGGATCGGGCCGTCGGTGCTGGGGTCGCAACGGGCGTTCGACATGCACGTGCGGGTCGGTGCCGGCTCGTACATCTGCGGCGAGGAGACGGCGATGCTCGAGAGCCTCGAGGGACGCCGTGGGCAGGTGCGGGCGAAGCCCCCGCTGCCGGCGATCGCCGGGCTGTGGGGTATGCCGACGGTCATCAACAACGTGCTCTCCCTTGCTGCGGTGCCGTCGATCCTCACCGACGGCCCAGAGGCCTACCGAGATCTGGGAGCGGGCCGGTCGCGGGGCACGCAGGTGTTCCAGCTCGCAGGCAACGTTCGCCGTGGCGGGATCGTCGAGCTGCCCTTCGGCGTGACGCTCGGGGAGCTGGTGGAGGACATCGGCGGTGGCACGATCAGTGGCCGGCCGGTGCGCGCCGTGCAGGTCGGTGGTCCATTGGGCGCCTACCTGCCGCGTGAGCAGTTCGGCCTCCCCCTCGAGTACGAGGCGTTCGCGGCGGCGGGGGCGATGGTCGGCCACGGGGGGCTGGTCGTCTTCGACGACACCGTCGACATGGCGCGCCAGGCGCGCTTCGCCATGGAGTTCTGCGCTGAGGAGTCCTGTGGCAAGTGCACCCCCTGCCGGGTCGGCGCTGTCCGCGGCGTGGAGGTCATCGACCGGATGGTCGCCGGCGACGAGCCCGACGCCAACCTGGTGCTCCTGGAGGACCTCTGCGAGGTCATGACCGACGGGTCCCTCTGCGCGATGGGCGGGCTGACCCCGATGCCGGTCCGGAGTGCGCTGCTGCACTTCCCTGACGACTTCACCCTGCGCATTCCACGATCAGGCAGCGACCGGGAGGTTGCGACGTGACCCTGCTACGCGAACCCGACCTGGGGACACCGTCCGCCCCCGGGCCCGACACCGTCACCCTCGAGGTAGACGGCATACCCGTGAGCGTCCCGGAGGGCACCTCGGTGATGCGTGCCGCCGCCCTCGCCGGCACCGACGTCCCGAAGCTGTGCGCCACGGACAGCCTTGCCGCCTTCGGGTCCTGCCGGTTGTGCCTGGTGGAGATCGACGGGCAGCGGGGCACGCCGGCGAGCTGCACCACCCCTGTCGCCGCTGGTATGAGGGTGTCGACCCAGACGCCGCGCCTCGAGCGCCTCCGCCGCGGGGTCATGGAGCTGTACATCTCCGACCATCCCCTCGATTGCCTCACCTGTCCGGCCAACGGCGACTGCGAGTTGCAGGACATGGCCGGTGCTGTCGGCCTGCGGGAGGTCCGCTACGGCTACGCCGGCGCCAACCACCTCGACGCCGAGAAGGACACGAGCAACCCGTACTTCGAGTTCGACCCGGCCAAGTGCATCGTGTGCTCTCGCTGCGTGCGGGCTTGCGACGACATCCAGGGCACTTTGGCGCTGACCATCGAGGGCAGGGGTTTCGGCTCCAAGGTGGCCCCGGGCCCGACGGACTTCCTCGGCTCGGAGTGCGTCTCCTGTGGTGCCTGCGTCCAGGCCTGCCCCACCTCGACACTCCAGGAAAAGGCCGTGGTGCTCTCCGGGACGCCCCGGCGTACCGTTCTCACGACATGCGCGTACTGCGGCGTCGGGTGTTCGTTCAAGGCGGAGCTCAAGGGCGACCAGGTCGTGCGGATGGTCCCGTACAAGGACGGCGGTGCGAACGAGGGTCATTCGTGTGTGAAGGGCCGCTTTGCCTGGGGCTATGCCACCCACCCCGACCGCATCACCACGCCGATGATCCGGGAGCGCTTCACGGACCCGTGGCGTACGGTGAGCTGGGAGGAGGCGATCTCCTACACGGCGCGGAGGTTGCAGGAGATCCAGGAGCGCCACGGCAGCGACGCCATCGGTGCCATCACCTCCTCCCGCTGCACGAACGAGGAGGTGTTCGCCGTCCAGAAGATGGTGCGCGCCGCGTTCGGCAACAACAACGTGGACACCTGCGCGCGGGTGTGCCACTCGCCGACGGGGTTCGGCCTCAAGTCCACCTTCGGGACGTCGGCAGGGACCCAGGACTTCAAGTCGGTGGATGCCGCCGACGTGATCATGCTCATCGGCGCCAACCCCACCGACGCCCACCCGGTGTTCGCGTCCCGCATGAAGAGGCGGCTGCGTGCCGGCGCCAGGCTGATCGTCGTCGATCCCCGGCGCATCGACCTCGTACGCACCCCGCACATCGAGGCGTCATACCACCTGCAGCTGATGCCGGGCACCAACGTGGCCGTCTTCAACGCCATGGCGCACACGATCCTCGCCGAGGGCCTGGCCAACCGGGCGTTCGTGGCCGAGCGCTGCGAGGCCGACGCGTTCGAGGTGTGGGAGCGGTTCATCCTCGACCCGGCCAACAGCCCCGAGGCCATGGAGGCGGTGACGGGCGTTCCCGCCACCGTCGTGCGGGCCGCTGCCCGGCTGTACGCCGCCGGGCCCAACAGCGCCATTTACTACGGCCTCGGCGTCACCGAGCACAGCCAGGGCTCCACGGCCGTCATGGGCATGGCCAACCTCGCCATGCTCACGGGCAACATCGGGCGCGACGGGGTTGGGGTCAACCCGCTGCGGGGCCAGAACAACGTCCAGGGCAGCTGCGACATGGGCAGCTTCCCCCACGAGCTGTCCGGGTACCGCCACGTGGCCGACGCCGCCGTTCGCGAGCAGTTCGAGTCGGAGTGGGGCCACCCGGTGCTCGGCCGCCCCGGCCTGCGGATCCCCAACATGTTCGATGCTGCCATCGAGGGCGTGTTCAGGGGGCTGTTCGTGCAGGGCGAGGACGTGGCCCAGTCCGACCCCAACCTCCAGCACGTGGTCGCCGCCCTCAGCTCCCTCGAGTTGCTCGTCGTAGAGGACCTCTTCGAGAACGAGACCGCCAAGTTCGCCCACGTGTTCCTGCCGGGCACGTCCTTCCTCGAGAAGGACGGCACCTTCATCAACGCCGAACGCCGCATCAACCGCGTCCGCCCCGTCATGCCCCCCCGCCCCGGCAAGTCTGAGTGGGAGGTGGTCTGCGAGATCGCCACCGCCATGGGCTATCCCATGAGCTGGGGCTCGGCGAGCGAGATCATGGACGAGATCGCCCGGCTCACACCCACCTTCGCCGGGGTCAGCTTCGACAAGCTCGACCGGGTCGGCAGCGTCCAGTGGCCGTGCAACGAGGCCGCTCCCCTGGGCACCCCCGTCATGCACGTCGGGAAGTTCGTGCGTGGCCTCGGCCACTTCATGGAGACGCCGTTCGTGCCCACCGACGAGCGCTCGACCAGGCGCTACCCGCTGTTGCTCACGACCGGTCGGATCCTGACCCAGTACAACGTCGGGGCCCAGACCCGTCGGACCGCCAACCAGGTGTGGCACCACGAGGACATCCTCGACATCCACCCCCACGACGCGGAGGACCGGGGCATCACCGAGGGGGACCTCGTGTACGTCGCCAGCCGGGTCGGGCGGATACAACTCCACGCACGCATCTCGGAGCGGATGCCGCAGGGAGTCGTCTACACGACGTTCCACCATCCCATCTCCGGGACCAACATCGTCACCACGGAGAACTCCGACTGGGCCACCAACTGCCCCGAGTACAAGGTCACCGCCGTGCAGGTGCAGCTCGTCCCGCCGGCGCCGGCGCCCGAGCAGGGGGCCGAGGCGGTGGCGCCGGCCGAGCCTGTCCCCGTCGCCGGCGCATGACACCGTCGCCGGAGTCGGAGCTCGCCGAGCTGCGGATGGCCAACCAGATCGCCGCCAACTTCCGCCACCACCCCGACGACCAGGCGGCCGCCGAGGTGGCCAACCACCTCCGGTTGTTCTGGACGCCGTGGATGCTCGAACGTCTCGTGCGGCTCGTTGACAGCGGAGGCGAGGGACTCGACCCCCTCGTGGTGCGCGCGGCCGCCCTGCTCGCCAACCCGGCGGCCTGAGAGGGGCGAGGGGGCGAGCGGCCGGAGGGTGCCGGCCTGAGGGCCCCAAGCGTTGGCCCTCCCAGGCGGCGGGGTGCACGGTCAAGCGGTCGAGCACCTCGGTCGGCACGTCGTCGAGGAGTGTTCCCGGTCACCCAGGGCTCTCCTGTGTCGCGGAGGTGACCACAGGGACCGGCAGGAAACGGGTGAATCGGGTCATCACGTGGGTGGCTGGGTGGCGAACCGCGCGCAGGGATCGAGAGCGCGCGCATGGGCGACGGCATTCCGTCGTGCATGCGCGCGGTCCTCCTTGCTGCGCGCGGTATCGGCCTCGGGTGCCGGCGGCGGTCTGGGCCGGCGGGCAAGAGCGGTGTCGCAGGATGAGCCGGACGGCATGCGGGAACCCGTCGAGGCCGTCGACGGGCTGCGTGACTCCCTCGCCCGTCTCCTTGGCGCCGACCGGCGTGTGATGGAGCCGCCAGCCAACTCCGGTGGGTAACGTTGCTCGGGTGCCGAGCGAAGGGGACATCGTGGTGAAGCGGGTGACCGACCTCGTGCACGGGGACGCCACCCTGGAGTACGGCGTGGTGACCCACCGCGAGGGACGCAAGGTGTGGTTCGAGAAACGTGTCGTCACCTTCAACTCCGTGGACGACGAGTTGCGGCTGGACACGAGCAGCACCGAGGGCTGAGCGCCCCGCCGCCGGCACCCCCGGCCCGCCCCGCCGCCGGCGGCCAGCGCTACTTGACGACGAGGACGGGCCGGTCGGCGAGGTGCAGCACCTTGTACGCCGTCCCGCCGAGGAGCACTCGGGCGATGCCCGAACGGCCGTGGGAGCCGACCACGATGATGTCGGCGTCGTGGTCCTTCGCAGCGGCCACGATCTGGTCAGCGACCTGGCCGGCGATGACGGTGCGGACCTCCGTGGAGACGCTGAGCCCCGCCTCCTGCACCCGCTGGGCCTCCTTGGCGAGCAGCTCGTCGGCTTCGCCGGCGCTCTCCGTGTCGTACAGGGCAGCGCCCCGTCCGGTGACCAGGTCCTGCTCCCTCATGTGCACGATGTGGATCTTCCCGCCGCTCAGCCGGGCCAGGTCTTCGGCGGCGGCGACGGCGCGATCGGACTGCTCGGACATGTCGACGCCTACGAGGATGGTGTCGTACATTCGTGCCTCCCCTTCTTGGTCTGTCCGCCGGGCGGCGCCGGCAGCACCACTACATCGTAGCGGCGGGGCGCCCACCGCCTGAGACCGAGGGCGCCCCGAGCGCGAGCTCGGCGAGCGCCAGAGCGGCAACGGTCTGGCTGTCGGTGATGGACCCGTCGCGAACGAGGCCCCACGCACGGTCACGTGCCACCAGCTCGATGGCGGTGATGCCCTCGGAGGCGAGCTCGGCCTCCTCCACTCCGGCGTCGGTCAGGTCGCGGGCGAGGAAGACGTGGTTGTCCTCGTCGAGCAGGCCGTTGGCGGGGTGGAGCAGGCCGAGGTGCTCCCAGCTCGCCGCCGCCAGGCCGGTCTCCTCGGCGAGCTCCCGCCGGGCGGCGGCAAGGGGATCCTCGCCGTCGGTGCGGCCGGCGGGCACCTCCAGGGACCAGCGGCCGACGGTGTAGCGGTAGAGGCGCACGAGGGCCACCCGGTCCCGGTCGTCGACGGCCACGACGAACACGGCCGGTTGGTTGACCACCGTGTAGTACTCGCCGGCGCTGCCGTCGGGGCGGGACACCTCGTCACGGACGACCCGGTACCAGGGGTTGGTGTGGACGACTTCGCTGCTGTGGCGCAGCCACGGGCCGCGAGCCTCGCTCACCACCCCTCGACCGCCCCCGCCGTCGCGCGGGGGTCGCTGCCGCCGGCGAGCGTCGTGAGGCCGGCGTCGATCAGGTGGGCGTGACCCCACTCCCCGCTCCAGGCCTCCCCGACCACCACGTCGTGGCCGCGATCGCGCAGGCCGGCCGCCCAACCCTCGGGGGCGTTGCCCTCGAGGTGGACCTGCACGCGCCCGCCGGCGCGCCAGGTGTCGAACCCGCCGCTCGGCCCGGCGGCCCCGAGCGCGAACCGCCCGGCGGCGACCGCCTCGCCCGGGTCCTCCCCGGCGGCGAGCAGCCGGGCCAGCAGCTGGAGGAGGACCTGCGGCTGGGCGTCGGCGCCCATGGTGCCGAGCACGGCGCGCAGCGAGCCGTCGGGGCGTGTGACGAGGGTGGGGCAGAGGGTGTGGGGCGGCCGGCGGCCCGGTCGGTACTCGGCGGGGTGGCCGGGCTCGAGCGAGAAGCCCTGCCCCCGGTTGTGGAGGAAGATGCGCGATCCCGGGGCGATGAGCCGGCTGCCCCACCCGGACGCGTTCGACTGGATCAGGCTCACGCCCATCCGGTCGCCATCGACGGCACAGAGGGCGATGGTGTCGCCGGCACCGGAGGGCACGCCGAGGGCACCGGCTCTGCGGGGATCGATGGCGGCGCGGCGAGCGGCGAGACGTGCGGGCGACAGCAGCTCGGCGGCGTCGGCCTCGTCGTGGAGGACGAGGAGGCGGTCGTGGGCGGCCTGGCGCGACGCTTCGATCAACAGGTGCGCCCAGCCTGGATCTCGGGGATCGGGAAGGTCGAGGCCGCCGGCGATCCAGGCGGCCGCCGCGGTCAGGTAGCCCTGCGAGTTGGGCGGCGCCGTCCAGATGCGGTGGCCCCAGGCGTCGGCGCCGGCAGCCGCCACCCAGTCCGCCTGGGGGCGGTCGAGGTCCTCGGCGGTGTGCTCGCCGGCGGTGATGGCGAGGAACCCCTCCCCGAACTCGCCATGGTAGAAGGCCGCCCGGTCCCCGGTGGCGATGGCGTCGAGGGCGCGGCCGACCCCGCGGCGGCGGACGATGCTTCCGGGGGAAAGTCCTCCCGGGATCCGGTAGTCGTCGGCTTCCGTCAGGTCCGCCACGCGGTCGAAGGCGGCGGCCAGGCCGGGTGAGGCGGGGAACCCCTCGAAGGCGTAGCGACGGGCGGCGGCGAGGACCTCGGCGAGCGGCAGCCGCCCGAAGCGGGCGTGCAGCGCCAGCCAGCCGTCGGCGCAGCCGGGCACCGTGACCGCCGCCGGGTGGTCGAACGCGGGCATCGTCAGGTGGGCCTCGGCCCGCAGCCGGTCGGGGTCGGCGCCCGAGCCGGCACGGCCGGAGGCGTTGAGCGCCACGACCTCCTGCCCGGGCCCGGGGTGCACGACGGCCCACAGGTCGCCGCCCAACCCGCACATGTGCTGGCTGGTCACGGCCAGCACGGCGCTGGTCGCCACGGCGGCGTCGGCGGCGGTGCCGCCCCGGCGGAGGACGTCGACGCCTGCGCCGGCGGCGAGGTGGTCGACGGCGCACACCATGCCGGTGGGCGCGAAGCGGGACGGGACAGGCTGCAGGGGTGTCATCGGTGTCACGGCGTTGCGCAACGGCGCACCGTCAGGCCCATGCCCGCCGGGAAGGTCCGCTCGTGGGCCATGCGCGCATCGTAAGCGCACCCAACGGCTGGCACCACGGGTACAGTCGAGAGTCCAGACGAGGAGGCCCGGTTGCCCGACCGGACGAGCGGGGACGCAACTCAGACGGAGCGGTCGCTGGTGCCTCGGCGGTGGAGGCGGCCTCGGGGGGGCCGGCGCGCGCCGGCGCAGCCTGACCGGTCGGCGAGCGCGCTCGACAGCCTGCTCGAGGCTTCGAGCCTCGACCAGGAGCACGTCGCCGCCGCGGCCGCCGACGAGGCGGTGGCCGCCGACGAGGAGCAGTACGGGCGCCCCGGCCCGCCCATCGACGGGCGCTCGCCGTTCTTCGTCGCCATGACGGCCACCTTCGGCGTCGCCCTCGGGGTGCTCGGGGTGCTGGTCGTCTACTTCAGCCGGGGCATGCTGCTGCTGCTGCTGCTCTCGCTGTTCATCGCTGCCGGGCTCGACCCGGTCGTGGCGTTCTTCCAACGCCGGCGCCTGTCGCGTCCCGTGTCGGTCGTGGTCGTCCTCGTCCTGCTGATGGTGGTGTTCGCCGGCATCGGTGACCTCGTGATCCCCGTTCTCGTCAAGCAGATCACCCATCTCGTCAACGCCCTGCCCCGCTACTTCCACCAACTCAACAACAGCAGCTCGTTCCTCGGCCGGATCAACCACCGCTTCAGCGTCGAGACGAGGATCAAGGATGCCCTGACCAAGAGCTCGTCGAGCATCGCCACCGGCCTCCTCGGGTTTGGCCGCAGAGTCCTCGGGGCCCTCACGAGCACCCTGATCGTGATCGTGGTGTCCGTCTACCTGCTGTTCGACCTGCCCCGCTTCAAGCGGCTGGTGTACAGCCTCACGCCCCGCAGCCGCCGGGCGCGGATAGTGCTGCTCGGCGACGAGATCTTCGTCAAGGTCGGCGGGTACGTGCTCGGCCGCATCGTCATCTCGGTCATCAGCGGGTTGGGCACGTGGGTGTGGTGCCTGGTGTTCGGGGTGCCGTACCCGTTGCTGCTTGCGGTGCTCGTGGCGGTCTTCGGCCTGCTTCCGGTGGTCGGCTCGACGATCGGGGGGTTGATCGTCGCCGCCGTGGCCCTCACGGTCTCGGTGCCGATCGCGATCGCCACCGCCAGCTTCTACATCCTCTACCGGCTCGTAGAGGACTACGTGCTCACCCCGCCGATCATGAACAAGACGGTCGACGTGCCCGGACTCGTGACGGTGATCGCCACGCTCATCGGCGCCGTCCTCCTCGGGATCGTGGGCGCGCTCATAGCCATCCCGGTCGCCGCCGCCGTGAAGCTGGTCGTGGAGCAGGTCGCAGCGCCCCGCCTCGAGCGCAGCTGAGCCCGGGAACCAAACCCTGCCCGG